>NZ_JCAJZW010000028.1:0-108150 GCF_059510455.1 Streptomyces sp. NTD91 | reverse complement strand
GACGTCCACCGGACCGTCGTCCGACCTCCGCTCCTTGCCGGAGTGCAGCTGGAGCAGGCCGTTGACGTCACCCCTGGTGCCCTGGCCGCCCTGGCCGTCCTTGTCCTGGCCCAGACCCTGCCGAACCGAGTCGAGGATCGTCAGGCCCTGCGACACCAGGCCGGCGGCGATCTCCCCGAGGCCGTCCGCGCCGTTGAGGACGTTGACGTTGGCCCCGGACAGACCGCCCGCGGCCTCCTTCACGATCTGCGGGAGCTGGTCGATGAGCATCCGGTCCAGCGCGACCCGGTCGTACGAGGCCGCGGCCTCCGCCTGGATCTTCATGCGCTGGGCCTCGGCGGCGGCCAGGATCCGGACCCGCTCGGCCTCGGCCTCGGCCGGCTTGACGACCTCGGCCACCAACTGCTGCTGGCGCAGCTTGGCCTGACGCTGTGCCAGTTCCGTCTGCGCGGCCAGCACCTCCTGCTGCGCGTGTGCCTGCGCCAGCGGACCGGCCTGCGCGGCCTGCGCCTGGGCGCGGTCCACCTCGGCCGAGTACTCGGCCTTGACGATCGCGGTCTGCCGGGCGTACTCGGCCTGCTTGCGGGCCGCCTCCTGCTCCGCCTCGACCGCGGCCTGCGTGGCCTGTGCCTGGGCGATCTGGGCCTGCCGCTGGATGGCCGCCTTGTGCGGGGCGGACATCGCGTCGATGTAGCCGGTGTCGCCGTCGTCGATGGACTGGATCTGCAGCGAGTCGACGATCAGGCCGATCTTCGCCATCTCCGTCTTCGAGGTGTCCAGCACCTCGGCGGCCAGCTTCTGCCGCTCGGTCACGATCTCCTCGACCGTCATCGAGCCTATGATCGCCCGCAGGTGGCCGGCGAAGATCCGCCCGGTGAGCACGGACATCTGCTCCTGGTCGGACAGGAAGCGCTGGCCGGCGTTGATGATGCTCTCGTGGTCGTTGCCGACCTTGAAGGCGATGACCGCGCGGACGTGCAGGGAGATGCCCTGCTTGGTCACACAGGTCTCGGTGACCTCGGCCTCGCACATGGACAGGGTGAGGAACCGGACCTTGCGAAAGACGGGAAGCACGAACTTTCCGTGCCCCGTCACCACTCGGAACGGCGCGCCCCCCAGTCCCCGCCGGCCCCCCGAGATCAACATCGCCTCGTCGGGAGCGGGAACGCGGTATCCGAACATGCTGTACTCCTCAGCCGGCGCCGGCGGTCCCTCCGCCGAGCGCGTCCAATGGATCCACCCACTCGATGACGCCGACCTCGCGGCATCCCCGTGATTCGATCACGAGGACCGTGGCGCCCTCGGGCAGGGGATCCTCGGACCACGCCAGAAACGTCTCGGAGCCGCCCCGGACCCGTACCAGGACCTCGCCGGGACCCGCGGATCCGCGCGTTCCGATGAGCACCTTGCCCGTGCAGCCGACCACGGCCTCGTCCTGCGGCATCACCGGCCGTCCTCCTCGTCCTGGCCCTGAGATTCCGACGATAGACCCAGCACCGCCGGGACCCAACGGGGAGGAGTCCGCGAGGCCGGCGCGCCGCTCGGCGCGCCGGGCGGGTCCCCGCCCGCGCGCACCGCTCGTGACCCACGACCGCACTGTCCTCACTCTCCGTGGCGGCCCGAACGGCACTCCGGGCCGCGTCCGCCGCGTCCGCCGCCGCAAGGGTCGCCCGGCAGTGTGAGGGGCGCGCCAAGTACACCGGGTTGCCCGTACATTGAGCGAAGGGCGTCGGGGGCTACGGAGGGGGCGGCCCAGTGGTCGAGAAGATCGTCGTCAGTGTCGCGGGGGCCTTGCTCACCGCCGTCGGGCGGATGCTGTGGCAGAACAGGCGGCACCTGACGCTGCTGCGGGTGCTGCTCATGCCGCGCACCCGGATGCGGGTGTCCGTCGCCGTCCTGCTCCGGCTGCACGAGGAGGACCACTACGTCCTGTTCGGCTCCGTCAACCGGCCGGGCGCGTTCGGGCCGCCCGGCGGCGTGGTGAAGTACCAGGACTCCGCGAAGCCGCGCCTGGAACGGCTCGGCTTCGCGCCCGAGCACCGCCCCCGCGACGTGATGCGGCACGACCTGCGCGGCTTCCTGCCCGCCTACCGGGTCCTCGGCTTCGCCCGCTGGCTGCAGCGCGGCACGGACCGGGAACCGGCGACCGAGTGCCTGCGCCGCGAGCTGGTGGAGGAGCTGGGCGAGGTCGGCCACGCATCGCTCGTGCCGGCGGCCCGGGAAGCCGGCTTCCACTTCGTGCGCCGGGTCATCGACGGCCCGCTGAAGGTGCCGGGCGAGGACTACCGGCAGATCCGCTTCTTCGAGGTGTACGACCTCGTCCTCGACGGGCCGGACGCGGCAGGGCTGCGCACCGCCCTGCTCGGACTGGCCGCCGACCCGGCCGAGGAACGGGTCATCGGAGCGAGCCGGCGGGAGATCGCCCGTGGCCGGGCCAAGACGTGCGTCGTCCTGCCGCAGTCCGCGTTCCTGATCGACGACCGGCGCCTGCGCGAGGATATCGAACCTGTGTCCTGAAACTCGGCCAGGTGTCCGAACGGACGTGATTCGTAAGGCAGTTGATCGCACCAAGTGTGGTGCTGTGCGGCTCCGCTCTGCTGGAATGGTGTTCTGCAATGCGAACGAAGCGCCGCAAGGCGCCCAAAGGCATGCCTGCTCGGCGGGCGGAGGGGACTGCCGGTGACCCACGAGGAGTTCCAGCGGGCGCTGGACATCACCAGAGCCGCGTACCAGGCCGCCGTTCAGGCCGATCCCGGCCTCGACAGGCGGTTTCCCAGGGCAGGCAGCGGCCTGGAACGGGCCCAGGAAGAGCTCACGCTCGGCAGGCTCGGCGGCCCCGCCTACATGATCGCCAACGCGGCGAAGGACATCGCCGGCGACTTCTTCCTGCGAGCCGACCCCGACCGGGCCCGCGCACTGTTCGAACTGGCCGTGCAGTTATACGAGTTCCGCAACGACGACCGACGCTACGACGAGTCGATCGACTTCTGCCGCAAGAACCTGGAGACGCTCGGTCCCGTCCCCGCCCAGCTCGCCGTCGTCGAGGCGGTGGCCGAGACGCAGATCGAGACGGCACCCCAGTCTCCGCCGCCGCCCGAGGCGTCCGCCACGCCCGCCGCCGTCACGGCCGCCCCCACGCTCCCGCTCGGCCCGTCCCCCGCCGCGCCCCCGCCGGCCCCGGCCGGCCCGCGCGATCTCCGTGGTGCCGACGCCACCGACGTACGGGAGCCGTACTCCGAGACCGCGCCCACCTGGGAGCAACTGCTCAACGACTGGCGGTCCGGGCGGGCCGGTGAGGCCGCCGTCGAGGTGTTGACCGCCGGACTCGGCGAGCTGCTCACCGAGCTGGTCGCCCGCCACGCCCCGGCCTCCGCCGACCGCCTCGCGCCCATCATCGCCGACGACCTGTGCGCGCTCGCCGAGGAACTGGCCGGCGTCACCGTCGACCTCGAGGACCACTCGGCCCTGCACCAGCGCGCGAGGAGCGCCCGTTCGGTGTCCCAGGGCGCGGCCTCCCGGTACGCCAAGGGCGGGAAGCCCGCCGAACTCCGGCAGGTGCGGGCCCAGTGGCTGACCAGCGCCCTGTGGAACCACGCCCTGCGCAGCCACTGGCCCGCCAACGGCTACCAGACCGTCGCCGACATCCTCGGCTACCTCCAGGTCATCCAGATCGAGAACCGCTACCGCCCCGACCAGCGGGAGCTGCTGCTGGCGGTCACCGAGTCGGCCGCGCAGCTCGCCATCGGGGAGCTGAAGGACACCAGGCTGAACCGAGTGCCGCAGGTGTTCGCCTGGCTCCGGCACGCCGTCGGCATCCAGCTGCACGTGGGCGGACCGGACCCGGTGGCCCCGGAGGACAGCAACTCCCACCCCCGCGTCCAGGACCCCTCCGACCCCGGCCGCTACATCTATCCCGAAAACTGGGCGGCGCACCTGCTCAACCAGTGGGTCGAGGAGGAGGAGCACTGGTACAGCGTCGCCTTCATACTGCTCAACCTGGCCGGCTGGAAGGCCGACCGGCTGGAGCGCCTGCTCGACGCGCTGTACCGCACCCCCTGGGGCACGCAGGTGGGCGACGAGGCGCGACGGGTCCGGGACTTCTGGCACGAGCTGGGCATGAAGGCGCTGGCCACCACCCGTACCGTGCGCGTGGTCAAGAACGCCTGGGAGCCCGGCGTCGCGGGCGCCTCCAGTTCGCTGTCGATGCGCGACCAGGACAACTTCGTGCAGCTGTCGAACCGGCTGCTCCAGGGCATGGCCGCCGAGCTGGCGCCCCGCGCGCACGGCACCATGGTGCAGGGCGCCCTGTTCTCCGGGCGGCCGGTGCCGACGTATCTGACCTTCAACAACTTCGGGCCCGTCGGTGTGCTGAAGATCGACGAAGCGGTGAAGGTGCAGCGGGAGAAGGAGAACTTCGACGAGTTCGGCGAACTCCTGCACCCGTTCTACCGCTCCAGCAAGTGCGTCGTCGGCACGACGGCCATCGCCAACAGCACCAACGGCCGTCGCTACCAGGCGATTCTGACCTCGTACGTCTTCCGCGACCGCGACGAGCCGACGACGCTGCGCGGCTGGCTGCGCACGGCCGGCGCGAAGCGGGACGACGCGGGGGACAAGGTGCAGGACGAGCAGGGCCGGGAGGTGGTGGACCGGGCCGCGCTGCAGGACGTCGTCAAGGAACTGTTCCTCGACGCCCTCGGGCCCTGGCTGAGCAACGCCAGCCGCAGCATGGGCGACCTGCGCGGCGAGTACCCGGCGCTGCGCCCGGCCACCTTCGAGCGGACCAGCTACGCCCCCGGCAGGGACGCCGAGTCCGAGCTGGCCCACTTCACCAGTGACGAGGTCGCCCGGACCTTCGGCGTGGACGGCGGCCTTTCCTGGGAGGCGGCCACCCTGGAACTGCTCTTCGAGGGGAGCCAGTTCGATCCCGGCGCCCTGGCCGACGAGGCCCCGGTGACCAACCCGCTGTGGCTGGTGGCGCACATCGCGGACGTCGCCAGGCCGAGCGGGGCCGAGGAGACGGCGCTCTTCGACTGGCTGCTGTACGACCGGCAGCTCGGCCTGACCACGCGCTCCTACCTCACCTGCGTCTCCCACGGCGACCTGCACGGCGAGAACGTCCTGGTCAGCGGGCCCGCCGGCCGGCCGCCCGCCCTCTACATCATCGATTTCGAGACCACGCACCGCGGCCACATCTGCAAGGACTTCGCCCGCCTCGAATCCGCCCTGTGGTCGCGGACGTTCGTCTGGAACCCCGAGCAACTGACCCAGATCCGCAATTGGTTCCGCAGCGCCCTGCACGGTGAGGCGCTGTGGGCGGAGCGCATCCCCGACGACGCCGATCCGGACGTCCAGCGCGTGCTGAGCTGCGTCACCAGGATGCGCACCATCCTCAGGGGCTGCGAACAGCGCAACTGGCCCTTCAACGACCTCGAGTACCAGTGGGCCCTGCTCGCGTCCCTGCTGCCCTTCGCCCGCTACCGCGACCACGAGGACCCGGTCAACCGCCACCTCCCCTTCCTCCTGGCCGCCGATGTCGCCGACGCGCTGGTCGGCCGGGCGAGAAGGGGGATGTGAGCGGCGAGCGGCACGCGTCGTCCGTCACGGACGACGTCACGCCCGGTGCCGGGCGTCGATCTCGGCGATCAGTGTCTCGACACGGGTCCTGATCTCGTCGCGGATCGGGCGGACGGCCTCGACGCCCTTGCCGGCCGGGTCCTCCAGGGCCCAGTCGAGGTACGTCCTGCCCGGGAAGACGGGGCAGGCGTCACCGCAGCCCATGGTGATGACGTAGTCGGACGCCTGGACGGCCTCGGTGGTGAGGATCTTCGGCTCGGCCCCGGAGAGGTCGATGCCGACCTCCCGCATGGCCTCGACCGCGGCGGGGTTGACCTGGTCGCCCGGGACCGAGCCGGCGGAGCGGACCTCGATCCGGTCGCCCGCGAGGTGGCCGAGGAAGCCGGCGGCCATCTGCGAACGGCCGGCGTTGTGGACGCAGACGAACAGCACGGAGGCGAGCGGGCTGGAGGGCATCGGTTCTTCCTTCGTGAGCGGGTCGAGCGGGGTCCGACGGATCAGCCCAGGCTGGTATCAGTCCGGAGTGATGTGACAGTATCAGTCCATGCTGACGTCGGTCGACACTGATCTGTTGCGGGTGCTCGCGGACCCGCTCCGCCTCCGGATCGTCACCCTGCTGGCCCGGGAGACGCTCTGCACCACGCACCTGATCGAGGAGACGGGGGCGAGGCAGACCAACCTCTCCAACCATCTCAAGGTGCTGCGCGAGGCGGGGGTCGTGGAGACGGAGCCCTGCGGCCGGTTCACCTACTACCGGCTCAGGCCCGGCGTCCTCGCCTCTCTCGCCGACCGGTTCGCCGACCTCGCGCAGACCGCACGCGCCACCGCGGAGAACAACGTCAAGCGGTCCTGCCCCTGATCCCCGCCCCATGGCGCCCCGAACCGAGGAGTTCCTGTTGACCGCCACCGAGGCCACCGAAGAAGGCAGAGCCGGCCGGTCCGCGGCCGTCCCCGCCGCCCGGCCGCAGCCCGCCCCGGGCGCCACCCCGCCCCAGGCTCCTCCGCTGATCGCCAAGGCCGCCGCCGAACTGGTCGGCACGGCGGCGCTCGTCGCGGTCGTGGTCGGCTCCGGCATCCAGGCCACCGAGCTGACCAGGGACGTCGGCCTCCAGTTGCTGGCCAACTCCACGGCCACGGTCTTCGGCCTCGGTGTCCTGATCGCCCTGCTCGGTCCGGTCTCCGGTGCGCACTTCAACCCCGTCGTCACGCTGGCCGAGTGGTTCGCCGCCCGCCGTGGAGGCGCGGGGGTGGGTCCGCGCGAGGCCGTCGTGTACGTCCCCGCGCAGATCGTCGGCGCGATCGCGGGCGCGATGCTGGCCGACGCGATGTTCGGCGAGCCGCTGGTGAAGTGGTCCACCCACGACCGGTCGGCGGGACACCTGCTGCTCGGCGAGGTGGTCGCCACCGCCGGTCTGATCCTGCTGATCTTCGGCCTGGCCCGCACCGACCGCCTGCGCCTCGCGCCCGTCGCGGTCGCCTCGTACATCGGTGCCGCCTACTGGTTCACCTCCTCCACGTCCTTCGCCAACCCGGCGGTGACCATCGGCCGCGCCTTCACGGACACGTTCGCGGGCATCGCGCCGCGTTCGGTCGCGGGTTTCGTCGGCATGCAACTCGTCGGCGCCGTAGTCGGGTTGGCGCTGGTGTCGCTCGTCTTCATGCCGGGCCGGCCGGCGGACGAGCGGCCTGCCGCATGACGTACACCGCGCGGTGACCCCATGGGGTCACCGTCCCGTGCGCCACTGACAACGCCCGGCCGCCGGCCCGGGGCCGGGCGTCAGACCGCGGCCGAGGCGCTGGTCAGCAGCCGGCCCATCGCGGCGAGCACGGAGGGCTCCACCCGGTAGTAGACCCAGGTGCCGCGCCGCTCGGAGGTCAGCAGGCCGGCCTCCTTGAGCTTCTTCAGGTGGTGGGAGACCGTCGGCTGGGAGACGCCGACGTCGGAGATGTCGCACACGCACGCCTCACCGCCCTCGTGCGAGGCGACCGCGGAGAACAGCCGCACCCGCACCGGGTCGCCCAGCGCCTTGAACATCCGGGCGGCCGTCCCGGCCTCCTCGGCAGTGAACGGGCGCTCGGTGAGCGGCGGGCAGCAGGGTGCCACGGCGTCGGAGGCGGGCTCGATCAACGGCAGCACCTTAGTGTTCGACATGCATCTATGTTGACACATGTCGAACCAGGCGGGCGAGGGGCCTCGGTCGGCGAGCTAGGGCAGCAGACTAGTTTCGATGAATGTCTATGTTGACGCTTGTCGAATCAGGTGCCATGCTGGCGGCGCAAGCCATCGACAAATGTCGAAGCAAAGGGGAAATCGTGAACGCGCCCGCCACTGGCCAGCTGCCCGTCGTCGTCATCGGCGCGGGCCCCGTCGGCCTCGCTGCCGCCGCCCACCTCGTCGAGCGCGGCCTCGAACCGCTGGTCCTGGAGGCTGGCCCCTCCGCCGGCACCGCCGTGCGCGACTGGGCGCACGTACGGCTGTTCTCCCCGTGGGCCGAGGTCACCGACCCGGCCGCCGAGAAGCTCCTCGCCCCCACCGGCTGGGTCCGCCCGGACGGCGCGACGTACCCCACCGGCGGTGACTGGGCCGAGCAGTATCTGCAGCCGCTCGCCGACGTCCTCGGCGACAAGATCCGCTACGGCGCCACCGTGACGGGTGTCGCGCGCGCCGGCCGCGACCGCATCGTCGACGCCGACCGCGACGAGCAGCCTTTCACCGTGCACATCGAGCTGGTGGGCGGCCGCGAGGAGCGCATCGCCGCCCGCGCCGTGATCGACGCCTCAGGCACCTGGTCCATCCCCAGTCCGATGGGCGCCGACGGGCTCCCCGCCCTCGGCGAGAAGGCGGCGGCTGACCGCATCTCCTACCGCGTCCCCGACCTGCGGGACCCGGCCATTCGCGCCCGGTACGCAAGCAAGCGCACCGCGGTCGTCGGCTCCGGGGCCTCCGCCTTCACCGCGCTGGCCTACCTCGCCGACCTGGCCAAGGAGGAGCCCGGCACACACGCGGCATGGGTCCTGCGGCGCGGCATCGGTGCGAACACCTTCGGCGGTGGCGAGGCCGACCAGCTCCCCGCCCGGGGCGCCCTGGGGCTGCGCGCCAAGGCCGCCGTCGAGGACGGCCACGCGAGCGCGGTGACCGGCTTCCGTACACAGGCCGTGGAACGGGACGGTGACCGGCTGGTCCTGGTCGCCGAGGACGGCCGCCGCCTGGACCCGGTCGACGAGGTCATCGTGCTGACCGGCTTCCGCCCCGACCTGTCCTTCCTCTCCGAGGTCCGCCTCGGCCTCGACGAACGTCTCCAGGCCCCCGTCGCGCTGGCCCCGCTGATCGACCCGAACATCCACTCCTGCGGCACGGTCTACCCTCACGGCGTCAACGAGCTCGCCCACCCCGAGCAGGACCTCTACCTGGTCGGCATGAAGTCCTACGGCCGGGCGCCCACGTTCCTCGCGCTGACCGGCTACGAGCAGGTCCGCTCCGTCGCCGCCGCGCTCGCCGGCGACCGCGAGGCCGCCGAGCGTGTCGAGCTGACCCTGCCGGAGACCGGCGTGTGCGGCGGTGCCGGCCTCTACGACGCCCCCGACACCGCATCCGAGGGCGGCGAAGGCGGTGGCTGCTGCGGCGCCCCGGCCACGCTCCACATCGGCGTCGGCATCCCGACTGCCACCTCCGGCGGCTGCTGAACTCCCCACCCACCCTAGGAGATACGCCATGTCCCGCGTACAGCTCGCCCTCCGCGTCCCCGACCTCGACGCCTCCGTCGCTTTCTACAGCAAGCTGTTCGGCACCGAACCCGCCAAACTCCGCGACGGCTACGCCAACTTCGCCATCACCGAGCCCCCGCTCAAGCTCGTCCTCATCGAAGGCACCGTGGAAGAGGCCACCCGCCTGGACCACCTCGGCGTCGAGGTCGAATCGACCGAGTCCGTTCACGCCGCCACTACCCGCCTGAGCGAGGCGGGCCTGACCACCACCGAGGAGGCTGACACCACCTGCTGTTACGCCCTCCAGGACAAGGTCTGGGTCCACGGCCCTGGCCAGGAGCCCTGGGAGGTGTACGTCGTCAAGGCCGACGCCGACACCCTGACCAAGCAGCAGGGCAGCAGCTGCTGCACCACCCCGGGAGCGTCAGAGGCAGAGGAACCTGCTGCTGCGGGCGGCTGCTGCTGATCGGACCATGATCAATCTCCACGCCAGCGGGGTCGTGACCGGTACGGGGGACCGGTCACGGCCCCGCGCCGCCATGCCGGCCCTCTGTGCCGGTCGCGTGCGATGGGCGGCGGAGCTGTTTGGCGCCGAGACCATCGATCGCCTCGTGCAGGGTCATGTCCAGTGGTGCGCTCAGTCAGTTCCAACCGTCCAGCGACACCTGAGGCCCGCCGGCCAGGTAGCGATGAAGGGCGCTGGCGGTGGTCTCCACGAACTCCTTGGGGATGGCGCCGGTGTCGACCCAGCGGACTTGGGCGTGCTTGCGCGGTTCGCGGTTCTCCGGCTCGCCGGACCATTCGTGGGCGACGAAGACGACCGTGAGGAAGCCGTTGGGGGCTTCCACGCCCCAGGCGCCGTGGATGACGTGGGCGACCTTGAGCGCTTCCGGCTTGACGGTCAGACCGGTCTCCTCGTACAGCTCGCGGACGGCCGTCGCGGTGACCGGCTCGCCGGGCTCGTTTTTGCCGACCGGGAGGTCCCACTTGCCCTTGGCGAATTTGGCCTGCTCGCTGCGCTGGAGGAGGACCACGCGGTTGTTGGCCTCGTCGTGGATGATGACGGCGGCGACCAGCAGGGTCATGGATTCCAGAGCGGGCCGGAGCCCCTCGGGCTGATCATCGGTTGTCGGCTGAGCCACGGGGGTCCCTTCCTCGCCGGGTCGGTGGGCATCTCGGCCGTACCTCTCGATCGGCTCCTCTACTTGAAGGCGAGCTCTCGGAAGCTGTTGCGGATGTCGGTCAGCGGTGCGCGGTCGCGGGTGTAGTAGAGCTTGTTGGTCAGGAGCACCGCCCAGCGGTCCTTGGTGGGGCAGATCCACATGCCCGTGCCGGTGAAGCCGTAGTGGACCCAGACGTCCTCCTCGGTGGTGGTGCCGGGAGCGGGGTGCCAGAACAGGCCGCGAGCGGGCTGGAGCTGCCCCGTCTCGATGGCCAGGGACCTGTTGATCCACTCGATGCCGAAACCAGCCCGGAGCTGCGACGCTGCGGGGGCGAGCATGTACTGGAGGAAGGTGACGAGGTCGTCGAGGACGGTGAAGACGCCGGCAATGCCGCAGACGCCGCCCAGGAGGCGGGCCGAGAAGTCGTGGGCGACTCCCTTGAGGTGGGTGTCGGTGTCCTGGTCGAGTTCGGTGGGGGCGCAGCGGGCGGCGAGGTCGGCGGGCAGGGGGCCGAAGCGGGTGCCGGTCATGCCCAGGGGGTGCCAGGTGCGGGCGGTGGCCAGCTGGTCCAAGGGGCGGCCGGAGAGGTGTTCGGCGAGGTAGCCGAGGATGAGGGCGGCCCGGTCGGTGTACTCGACGGCTTCTCCGGGTGTCCGATGAAGTTGTTCTTGGAGGACGCCTCGGCGAATCTCGTGGGGGTCGGTGCCGTAGAGGTTCTTCAGCTGCGCCCGCAGTGGGACGCCGGCGGTGTGCGTCAGCAGCTGCCGGGCGGTGACGGCTCCGAGTGGGTGCCCGGTGACCTCCCGCCAGAAGCTGCCGAGCGGCTGGTCTAGATCAAGGGTGCCGTCCTCCCACAGGGCCCCGATGGAGGACCAGACGGCCAGGATCTTGGTGAGGCTGGCGGCGTCGAAGACGGTGTCGGTGCGCATCGGCACGTCCGGCTCGTCGGGGTCGAGGACGCCGGTGGTGCCGTGGGCGAGGGTGCCGGTGGCATCGCCGACGGCCCACACGGCGCCCGGGTACACCTTGTCGCGGACTCCCTCGTCGAGGAGGGCTTCGATGCGGTCGCGGTCGTACGTCATGGTCTCCCTCTTCGCCGGGGTGTCCCGTCGGTCAGCGTAGTGACGTTCGTGGAGCGGTTCGGGTAGTGACGTGTCGGGTCGTCTGGCGGTCGGTTTAGGTGAGCTGTCGGCCGAGGTCGGTCAGGGATCGTGCGATCGCCGAGAGGGGATAGCGTGCCGCGTTGGCATAGCCCGCCTGCCGGAGGGCGGTCATTAGCCCGGGTGTCCTTCGCAGCCGGTCAAGGTCGCGCGCGAGTGCGGCGGAGTGAGTGAAGTCGGTGGCCATGCCGGAAGCGGCGAGGGCTTGGTTGAGGCCGGGGACGGGCTGGTAGAGGACGGGGAGCCCGCATGCTTGGGCTTCCAGTGCGACGAGTCCCATGGCTTCCAGGGTGGTGGACGGCACGACTAGTACGTCGTGTTCGGTGAAGGCTCTCCATAGCTGTGGGCGGCGGAGCCAGCCGAGGTAGCGGACTCGTACGCCGGCTCGTTGCAGCAGTGGCGTCAGTGCGTGGAACTGGGCTTTGGGCGCTGCGACGCTCAGCTCGACACCGGGAACGGGAGCCAGGCTCTTGATTAGGGCCTCGACACCCTTTTCGGCGGTCAGGCGTCCTGCGTACAGGATCCGCAGGTGGCTGGAGGACGTGCGTGCCGGCCGGGCGGGCGGGGCGGTAAGCAGGTGGTCGGGGATGCCCCAGGGGATGTGGGTGATCTTGCGGCGTTCGATCTGCGGGGGAGCGTCCACTGGCCGTGGAAGCCGATGTCGCCGATGGGTGCGGTGATCTCGACGAACAGGCCGAGGCGGCCGACGGAGGAGCGGCCGAACAGCAGCGGCACGAAGGTGTCGGAGCCGACCTCTTCGAGGGTGTGGCCGAGGTAGAGCTCGCCTGGCTGGAGGACGTGCCCGTCCGGGCCGATGGTGGTTTCGCGGGTGGGGTTGGGCCGGTGGGCGTCCAGGACCGCGCTCGTGTACGTGATCAAGGTGGGGCCCAGACGCACGTTGTAGCTGTTGGGGTTGACCTGGTCGGCGGCGAAGGGGGTGATGCGGAGGCGGCCGTCGTGAGCGGCTACGGTGATCTCCGGGCCGGTGAGGATCATTAACTGCCTCCTTCCGCGGTGTCGGGGGCGGTGAGGACGTGCTGGACAGCCTGGTCCAGACGCAGGCCGGCCTCGTGCGTGCGCTCGCCGAGGTAGGTGTCGGCGAGGTAGTCGGTGGTCAGCACGGTGGTGACGGCATCCGGCAAGGGATCGGGGGCGGTGACGAGCGGGCCGGTCTGGGTGGTCAGATGTGACAGCCAGCGGGGGAGGTCGCTGCGTGCCAGCTCAGGTACGTGGGCGTGCACCAGCTGGTTGGCGAACGGTTCGATGGAGAGCAGGTGGCCCTGGGTGAGGGTGTCGCCGAGTGGTACGGCGCGTAGTGCCGTCTCGTTGAGGATGACCGCGTCTACCCCGAGTGCCGTACGCAGGGGGGCGGCGAGGTCCAGGAGCAGGTTGCGCCGGTCGAGGGGCTGGTGGCGGTAGGTCGGCCTGATGGGGCCGAGGACGGCGGCCAGCTGCTGTCTGACATCCTCGATGCGTGAGCGCAGGCCCGAAAGCTCCGCGGGGACGAAGCCCGGGACTTGATCCGGGAAGGATGTAGTGCCCGCGCCCCATCCCGCGCCCACGGGCGTGGCGATCGCATAGCCTTCGGCGAGCTCCCGGCCCTTGACGACCAGGGTGCCGTCGACTCGGACCGGCCCATACTGATCGCTGTGGCAGTGCCCGGCGAAGACCACGTCGAGGAACGGACAGGCCGCCGCGAGTTTCCGGTCTTCGTCGAAGCCGGAGTGGCTGAGCAGGACCCAGCTGTCCACGTCATGGTGGTGGGCGAGAATCACCTCGCGCAGGGCCTGGAGGGGATCGGTGACGCAGTGGCCGGCTCGTTGGGCGGCCGGGATCGAGTGGAAGGCTTGTTGACCGATCACGGCGGTTACGCCGACGCGCCGTCCATCGATATCGGCGATGTGCAGGCGGCGGAAGAGAGCGTCGCCAGTGTTGGCATCGACGGCGTTGGCGCAGACAGTGCGCCGGTGAAGGTCGGGTTCGAAGTGGTGGGGCCAGCCGTGGTTGCCAGGGGCCAGCACGTCGTAGAGCCCGAGCAGGATCTCCCGCTCGATCGTGCCGCGACCGAGGCGGTAGTACCCACTGCCTTCGAAGAAGTCGCCGCAGTCCACGATGAGCGAGGTTGGGCGTAGCGCGTGGAGGTGAGGCAGGAACGGCGCGGCGTTGTCGAAAGCGGAATGCACGTCGGTCGTGGCAACGATCTGGCGGAGGACGCGGCCATCGCTGGTCATGGGGTGACCTCACAGATGTCGGCGCCCAGGATGCGCAGCTTGCCGGACAGGTCGGCGTGTCCGCGGCGCAGCTGGGCGAGGCCGCCGATGGTGGTGACGCCTCGGGCTGTGAGGCCGACGACCATGAGGGCGGACCCGGTGCGGATGTCGGTGGCTTCGACGCCCGCGCCCGTCAGCTGCTGGGGACCGGTCAGGCGGCATTCGGTGGGGGAGATCTCCTCGATGTCGGCGCCCAGGCGGGTCAGCTGCGGCAGCAGGTTGCCGTGGCGGCCGGGATTGATGGCGTCGGCGAACAGATGCGTGCCGGGCAGTCCGAGGGCGAGTGCCATGAGCGGTGGTTCGAAGTCGGCGTCGAGGCCCGCCGGGCTCAGGGAGGCGATGGCCCGCAGGGGACGAGCAGTGGGTACTGCCTCCTGGGCGCGGACAGTGAGGCCATCCGATGCTGCGTCTGCGGGGATGCCGAGCTGATGAAGGGCAGCCACGAACGGGCCTACGTCCTTGCCCTGCACGCCGTCGATACGGGCAGTACCGCGCGTCGCGGCGATCGCGCAGGCCAGCGTGGCTGCCTCGATCTTGTCTCCGGGCACGGTCCAGGCAGCGGGGGCAGTCGGCGACGAGGAGGGCGGCGAGAGAGTGAGTACATGTGTGCCGGCCCGTGTCTCCCAGCCCACCGAACTCAGGGCGTCGAGCAGGCTCAGGACTTCGGGCGAGAGATTGGGCTGACCCAGCCGTAAGGGCCGGCCGGTTGTGAGGGCGCGCAGTGTCGCGGCCACGGTCGCACCGCGAGAGCGGAAGGGCAGTGCGATGGAGACGGTGCCGGTGTGAGAGCTGAGGGCCTCGATGCCGTATCCGGAGCTGTCCTGTCGGCTCCGATCGCCGAACGCCTCGTACACCTTGAAGTGCAGCTCCATCCCGCGCGCACCGATCCGGCAGCCGCCCGGCCAGGGCAGCCGCGCCTGGCCGTAACGCTCGAGCAGGGCGGGGACGAGGTAGTACGAAGCGCGGATCTGGGCTGCCTGCGCCAGATCGGGCAATCCCCGAGATGCCTCCGTCGGCAGGATCACATACGTGGTCGGTTCGCCTACGGGCTGCGCGACATGCCACCCTGCCTGTTGCAGCAGAGTGAGCATGATCTGGACGTCCGTGCTGTCCGGGACGTTGCTCAGCCGGACCGGGCGACCGAGGGCCGCCGCGGCGGCCAGGAGCGGCAGAGCGGCGTTCTTGGAGCCGTCGACGCTCACGGTGCCAGCGAGTGGCGGCCCGGGGCGTACGGCGATCACCTCGGCGGCCACGCCGGGGGCGTGGGTGGTCGTCATCATCAACTCCTCTGGAGGGGCAGGAAACAGGCGACTTCCTGGCTGGGTTTGCTGGTCAGGTCGATTTCGGCCCAGCAGCGCTTGCCGGTCACGGTCGGTTCGGCGTGGTACCGGTCGGCGAGAGCGGCGACGAGGAACAGGCCCCGGCCGCCCTCGCTGTCCGCGTCGGGCAGAGTCGGCTGGGGAAGGACCGGGCTCGTGTCGCAGACCTCGATCCGCAGGACGGCCTCGTCGAGACAGACCGCGAGCGAGACCGATCCGGTGCCGGCGTACTGGACCGCGTTGGTGACGAGCTCGCTGACCAGCAGTTCGGCCGTGTGCACCACCTCGGTGCCCAGTCCCGCGTCCCAGCCCGCTATCGCGTCCACGGCCTGGTGCCGGGCCTTGCTTGCTGCGGCGGGCGTCGCGGGTAGGGAGAGAGCGAGCTGATGCGCTTCCATGAGCGGCCTCCCGGTGTAGGTGGGGCCACACCAAGCAACCAGTCCGTCGCCGTGGGTGGTGAGCCCTGACGCGTGCGCTGCATGGCTTATGCAGGAGCTGCATCACGGCCAACTACGGCTGATCTATGCTCGATTGAGCAGGCAGGATCAGCGACGGCGGAAGGAGCCGTGGCAGATGGCCGACGCGCATGGGGAAGCGAGACGGATCGGAGACGGGATCCGTCGGGCGCGGGTGTTACAGCGGCGTTCACAGCACGACGTGGCCGCAGCGCTCGGGTATCACCAGTCCAAGGTGAGCCGTCTGGAGAGCGGTCGCGGCGCGGAGGACATTCGCGTACTACGCGCCATCGCGCAGGAACTGAACATCCCGCCTCATGAGTTGGGCCTCGCCCCATCTCAGGACGTCTCCGCCGCCGATCAAGAAGCTGACGACATGCACCGCCGCACCTTCCTCGCCGCGAGCATCGCAGCGCTCGCGGCCCCGGCCGGCTCTTCGGCCTCGCACACCGCCCTCGTCCAGGCACTCCTGCCCGGGCCCGGCCCCGCGGGCACCGGTGGCCCACAGGACACGGCCGTCCTGTACGAACGCGTCGGATCAGCACTGAGGCTCTTCCACACCTGCCACTACACGGAGTTGGAGCGCACCCTCCCGAGCCTGATCGCCGACCTGCGACTGGCGGCCGGTGATGCGACGGACGGGGACACGGTGTCCCGGCTCCTGGCCACGGCGTACCAGACGACGACGAGCCTGCTGCTCAAGCAGCACGACCAAGGCAACGCATGGCTCGCCGTCGGCCGGGCGATGGCCGAGGCCGAACGCTCGGGCGATCCGGTGGTCCTCGCCTCCAGCGTCCGTGTCCAGGCCCACGTTCTGGTCCGTGAGAAGCACGCCACGGAGGCAGTCACGCTGGTCCGGCACACCGCTGACCAGCTCACCGGCTCCTACGACCGGCGTTCACCGAAGTACCTCGCCGCCGTGGGACTGCTGCTCCTGCGCGGTGTGACCGCGGCCAGCAGTCGTGGTGATCGCGCGGCCACGAAGGAATTCCTAACCGAGGCGAAAGAAGTCTCGCGTTACGTCACTCTCGACCGGCCCGACGCCTGGGCCACCTTCAGCCCGACCAACGTCGCCCTGCACGAGCTGAGCGCCCTGGTGGCCTTCGGCGACGCCGGCCTGGCCCTTCAGGCGGCCCGGCCCCTCATGCGTCGGCACATCCCGGTCCCCGAGCGCCGCGCCGCACTATGGGTCGAGGCGGCCCGCGCCTACAGCCAGCAGGGCCGCCTCGCCGACGGCTACCAGGCCCTGCGCATCGCCGAGACCTGTGCCGCCCAGGACATCCGCCGCCCCGACGTCCGCCACCTGGTCGCCGATATGGCCGCCCGCGACCGCCGACGTACCCTGCCGGAACTGCACCACTTCAGCCGCCAACTGGGAGTCCCCGCGTGACCGAACCGACCGCCCCGGACAAGAAGCCCTTCCTGTACGTCGTCGTGTGCGCGGCGGGCGTTGCCCGAGATGTCGGCAAGCTCATCACCGCCGCCCAGGAGGCCAACTGGGACGTCGGCGTCATCGCCACACCGCAGGGACTCGGCTTCATCGACACCAAGGCGATCGAGGCACAGACCGGCTACCCCATCCGTTCCGCCTGGCGTTCACCGGGAGACCCCCGCCCCCTGCCCCCGGCGGACGCGATCGCCGTGGCTCCCGCCACCTTCAACACGATCAACAAGTGGGCCGCCGGGATCTCCGACACCCTCGCCCTGGGCATCCTCTGCGAGGCGTACGGCATGGACATCCCGACTGTGGTGCTGCCTTACCTGAACTCCGCCCAGGCCGCCCATCCCGCCTACCAGCAGAGCCTGGACCGGCTGCGGGGCATGGGTGTTCTGATCGGCTCATGCGAACCGCACCGGCCGAGGGCTGGCGGCGCGGCGGAACGCTTCCGCTGGGACGAAGCGCTGGAGTTGCTGGAGCCTCTGGTCAGCACGGCGCGGTGACGCCCTCCGTCACTCGAAAGCTGGAAGCGGACGAGAGAGGTGTCTTTCCACCCACTGGCGGCCTCGCGGGCGTGAGGCCGCCAGTGCCGGAATTACCGGTGTCGCGCGGGGGCCGCAGGCCCAGGCTGTGACGGGCTCGGCGGCGTCTGGCCAGGCTGTGCCGGTCGTGGTGTCACATACGTGTCGGCTTGCGCGGTTCGTGCTCGGACGCTGGGGGCCTGTCGGGCGGCGAGGCGTTGGATGCGCCAGGTGAGCGTGCTGGCGGTGGAGTGGGCGTCGTCCAGGGCGCGCTGCCGTGCGGTGTGCTGGAGGAGCTGTTCGGGGTAATGGCCGGCGTGCTCGGCTTCGGTCAGGGCGGCAGCCAGTGCGGGCCAGGCGGGGTCGTCGAGGATCTGCTGGGCGTGATCGGGCAGCATCACGAGGACGCGCTGGGCGTGCCGTTCGATGGTGCGGGCCGGTGGTTGGCGCTGGGCCAGAGCGGCCAGCGGCTCGGCAGCAGCCTGTCGGTAGGCGGCATGCAGGTGGACCAGGGCTTGGTGCGCGGCGGCGACCTGCTGGTCGTGCCGGCGGACCTGGTGCCAGCGCGCTGCGGCAATGACGACGAGGACGGCGATGTCGAGGAACATCGCCAGGCCGGAGCCGTCGCCGGTGACTGGCGTGGTGCGCAGGGCGCGGACGGCGCCCCGGAGAGCGCGTGCCTGGTCCTGCTGGGCGCGGATGCGGGAGCGGGTGGCGCGTTCGAACGCGGTGGCGGCCTGCTGCAGGTGTGGCCGAAGGTGGCTGGGGGCGAGCAGCGGCAGGATGTCGATGGCTTCGCCAAGGGCCGCGATGTGGGCCTGGGCGGTTGCGTCGTCGCCGTGGTCGAGGTGGTGGGGGATACGCCCGGCCGCGGCGGTGGCCTGGTGCCAGGGATTGGGCTTGCGTCGGCAGCCCGGCTCGGTGACGGGCGCGACGTCGATGGCAGTGAGGCGTTCGCGGATCTTAGGGTAGGACAGGTCGGAGGCGAGTTTGGCGCCGGAGAACCAGACGGGTTCACCAGTGGCGTTGATATCGCCCTCCACGGCGACCTTGTACCCGCGCACGTCACCGGAGGGAAAGTGCTGCACGTCCACAAGGACGCCCTCGACGCCGTCGAGCAGAAGGAGGAACTCCTCCGGGCTGGTGGCGATGGACACTAGCTGGCGGACGGTGGTGCGCAGGCGTTCGCGGGAGGTCTGGGTCTTGCCGACGCGGCGGGCCTTCTCCGTCTCGGCGCGGGTGGGGCGCTTGGCGGCGGTGCGGTCGCCGCGCACGACCTGCTTGAGGCCGTATTCCTCCTCGATGGCGGCGAGTTCCTTGTCGGCGGTCAGATAGTCGTTCCAGTGGCGGGCGGTGCGCAGGTCGCCACGGACCTTGGTGGCGGCGATGTGGATGTGGTCGTCGGCGTGGCGGACGGCGACCCACCGGCACCCGTCCGGATCGCCTTGTGGCGCGATGCCAGTGGCCGCCACAACGCGGCGCGCGATGTCCGCCCACTCGGCGTCGGTGAGGTGCCGGTCGCCGGGGGCGGCACGTACGGAGCAGTGCCGCACGTGCCGCTCGGGTACCCGGCCCAGTCGGCGGGCTTGCTTGACGCGCAGGTCGAGGTCGGCCACGAGGCGCTTCTTTGTGGCGTCGAAGTCGTCGGCGCGGCCGGGGTCGGGAGCGAAGCCGTCCCAGGAGGCGACCAGGTGCGGGTCGGTGTGGTCCTTGACCTTCTTCGTGTCGAACAGGTACCGGATCAGGCCGGCGGTGCTCTTGCCGCTGCCGATCTTGGCGATCACCAGGCCGCCTTCACGGAGACGGCGTGGTTCATGGTCTGCGCGATGTCGCTGATGGCGGCGCGGACGGCGTCCAGGGTGCGTTCGGTCTGGGCGAGGACGGTGGCGTCCACAGGGTGTGGATCGCCTCCGGCGTTGAGGCGGTGGGCGATCTGGTTGACGTTGTTGCCGATGCGCGCGACTTCGGCCCGTAGGGCGTCGAGCTTGTCGAGGCAGTCATCGAGCTGGGCGCGCTGCCCGGCCAGGCCCACGGCGAGATCACCGTCGAGGTAGGCCGTGATCACAGCGCCGACGAGGTGGGCGCCGGCGATGCCCATCTTGCGGGCACGGGTAAGGATCCGGGCCTTCTCGTCGCTGCTGTAGCGGACATCGACACGTTGCTTGCGCTGGACGCTCTCGCGGGTACGGCGGCGAGCGATGCGACGCAGGGTGACTTCGTCGGCGGGGGCGGCGGGCGACTGCTCGGCTGCGTCGCCGGGCGTTACCTCCTCGGGCACCCCCTGGTGCCCGAGGTCCTCCGCCACCCCCGGGGCGGAGGTGCCCGCGTTGGACCGGCCCTTGGACGGTCCAACGCCATACCTTGCTGCGCTGGTGGCGGTGATCATCATCTGCGTCCGGTCAGTGGCGAGTTCGGGGTGCTGGTCGTGCATTGAGGGGTTCTCCGTCGGTGTTGGGGGGCGAGGCCGTGTCGCCTAGTGGGCCGCTCGTCCCCGCTCCGGACTGTGCGGGAACGAGCGGAGCGGGTCGATCGGGGTAGGGCGGCGGCCCTCAGCGCGCGCCCACGGGGGTCGTGTCGGGCTCGGCCTGCCGCTGGCGGGCAGCCCGGTCGAGTTCGGCCTGTACTCGGTCCTTGAGCTGGGTGAGACGGTCCTTGCCGATGCGGTACTCAGCGGCTCGGATGGCCGCCTCGATGTTGCGGCGTGAGGCACGGTCCCCGCGTCCCAGCGGTGCGGTGCGGGCGATGGCGAGGAGTTCGTCGAAGGTGACATCCCGTTCGTGGCCCTCGTCTTTGGAGAGCGGCTTCGGGGCCTGCGGCACGTTGGCGGCTGCCTCCGCCAGGTCTGGGCGCTCGGCCACGTCGGGCGAGCTCTGTGCCTCCTTCGGCAGGAGGTCATCGTCTTGCGAACGGGCAGGCCGCATGGCGCTGTGCGTGCCGTTGTGGCTGTGGCCAGAGGTGTTGTGGCCCGGTGTGGCGGCGGCCTCTTGGCGCAGGCTCGTGGTGTGGCGGCGGATGACGAGGTCGAGGTGGACCGCGCCGGCCAGGGCGAGCGGAGCTATCGCGGACAGGGCGCCGACGGTGACATCGTCCAGATGGAGCCCGGCGGTGTGTGCCTGCTGGTTGAGGCGGACGGCGTGCAGAGCGTTCGCCCAGATGCTCGTGACGGTGGCGAGGCCGACCAGTGCCCAGACGTACAGGCGAGAACGCCAGGGGGCGGTACGGAGGATGAGCAGGGCGGCGACGCCGATGGCGATGAACCCGTCGATCACGAGGGGGAAGGCGTAGGTGAGGACTCCGCGGATGTGGATGGCGACGGCCATCTGCCGCAGGGCGTCGTAGGAGAGGGCGAAGCCGATCGTGCCGACCAGGGCGCCTCCGAGGCGGATCGCTGCGGTCAGTACCGGCACGGGGGCCTGAGTGGTGCGTGAGGGCAAGCGTGGTACTCCAGGCAGAGACGGGTGCTAGAGGCACAGGGCGGGATTACCAGTGGGAAGGGCGGCGGACTCGTCGCACCCGTCGCATGCCTGGTCAGGCCAGGTACGGGAGCTCGGCGTGATACGGGAGGACCCGTCACAGTTACCGGACCCGTCGCGGGGATGACCTGCGATGCGACGTGTGCGACGGGTGTTTACGGGTGTACAGCCGACCCGTGACGCGTGGCCTCATCGCCGCCGCCGGGTAGCTGCTCCTCGGGGCAGTAGCGGGCCCAGGCATCGGTGAACTGTGTGCGGGTGAACCCCCGGGCCTGCCGTCCGCCCTCGAAGCGGAGGACGGCTGCCTGGATGCCGAAGTCCTTCAGCAGGATCCCCAGGTATCGCGGGGTCAGACCAGTGTTGCGGTACTCCACCCACGGCGCCTCCTGGTCCTTGAGCAGCTCCTCCAGCAGGTCCCGCGTGCGCACGGTGTCGGGATCGCCGTAGCACGCGAAGACGCGGCGGATGTCCTTCAGCAGGCGCGTCTTCACGTTGGACTCGTCGTCCTGGCCAACCTCGGACGCGCACATCGCCGCGCATGCTGCCCGTGCTTTCTCCGGCCAGGTGCCGCCTGCCAGTTCGGCGACTACCACCAGCGGCTCCCAGGTGTCCGCCGCCCGGTCCTGCACCGGCATCGGCGGCACCGGGTCGGCTGCGGTGTCCATCAGCGGGCGCAGCCAGGCGGTCAGCCGGTCACGCAGGGCGTGCAGGGCGGGAATGTCACGGCGAGAGCGGAACTGATCTACCCGTTCACCTGCCTTGCGCCGCTGCATACGGATCACCACAGCCCGGTCCATGACGGTGTCCGGCAGGTCCCCGATGCCGGCGAGCGCGGCCATGGCGAAGGTGGGAAACGCCTGCGGCTTGTGCTCCGGCCCCGAGATACGCAGGGCGGGCCTGTTGCGCTGGTGGCCGGCGTTGAGGAGGCCACGCAGCTCCTCGTTCTTTTCGGCGGCTTTGATGCTGCCGAAGATGGTGTCGGCCTCGTCCACCAGCAGGGTGGGCGGGTCCTCACCGATGGCGCGGAAGACCACCGCCGGGCTGGTGTTGACCGTGATCAGCGGCTCGCGCACAGTCTCGGTGAGCACGTCCAGCAGGCGGGACTTACCGCACCGCTTCGCAGGCCCGACCACGGCGAGACGAGGTGCGTGCTGGAGGGCGGGCTGGATGTGCGTGGCCGCCACCCACAGTGTGACGGCGGTCAGCGCCTCACTGCTGGGCAGGATCACGTACCGCGCGATGGCTTCCCGTAGCTCGTCCAGTAGCTGTGCGCCTTCTCCGGTCTGCCCTGGCCCGTCGTCCTCGGTGGTGGATGCGGCGGAGGAGGCGGGGGACATAGATTCGTCCATAGGCGTTCCTTCCCGGTGGGCCGGACGGGCAAGGCCCGGCCCACCGATTCGATCGTTCAAGAGCGATGGGGCGGGGACTCTGCGGCTCTCGGCCGTGGCACGCGGTGAGCCGCTTCGCTGTCCCGGCAGGGCGGCTTCAGGCCGTGAGGTCGTACGCGGACTGGGCGTTCACCCAGGCGTCCACCTCGGACCAGCGGTAGCGGAGGTGGCGGCCGACCTTGTGCACGTTGGGGCCGATGCCCCGGTACTTCCACTGGTAGAGCGTTTTCACCGGCACCCCGAGATAGGCAGCGACTTCCGCCGGGGTGGCCAACGGGCCGCGCCGGGCAGCGTCGGCGGAGGAAGGGGCGTTCGCGCTGCGGAGAGAGGTATTCGGCACAGGGCTCCTTTTCGGTCTTGGACAGCGTGCCTGGACAACACAGCCACACCGCCAGCGAAGAAGTCCAGCGTTGGTTCTAAAACTCTCCACTAATTCCCTCGGCGTGGCTGGGAGGGGTAATAACCGTAGAGGTGGATCGGCCGTTGACCAAAAAGTTGGCGACTACCTCCTCATCCCTGATCGCCCGGGGGGGGCACCGACCGGGCCCGTCTCGTCGGTTGGTGCAGGCCGGAGCCTGTCTGGGCAGGTGATCAGGTGAGCTGAAGCAAGCGGTGAGCACATCATCGGTTACCGGCTCAAAACGCCCAAAGTTCACGCGCGACGGCAAGTTAGCACGGCGACTCCTGGAATTACCCGTCCGTGCCTCGTGAATGGGCGAGATAAACGCCACGCCGCCCCATGGTCACCCTGCAACGACTTCTGTAGAGTTTTAGAGCCAACTCTTGCCATAAAGGTCGGCTGCAAGTTACAGCTACCTGTCATGGCAACTCGACCCGTCGAAATAGGCCCCGCCGGCCTCCACACCGCCCGCGCCATAGAGCGAATACGCATCGCGCGCGGCCTGACCCAGCACCAGCTGGCTGCTCGATGCACCAGGCTGGGACGCCCGATGTCCAACACCGCCCTCAGCCGCACCGAGCGTGCCCACCGCCGCTGTGACGTCGACGACCTCGTCGTGATCGCCGCCGCCCTCGGCGTCTCGCACGCAGTCCTGCTGCCTCTGGAGACCTCTCCGCTCCAGACCTGGGAGCGCATCCGGGGGGTCCTTCTTGGCTGACGTGTACGACCGCTGGCACAAGTCCCATCCCAAGCCCACCGAGGACGAGTGCGGTGAACACAAGAGCCGTACGCGGCAGATGGTCCCCACCGCCGATCACGGCGTCGGTAAGCGTTGGCAGGTCCGCTACCGCGATCTGGACGGCCGTCAGCGAAAGGAGAACTTCGACACCAAGGCCGAGGCGGACAACCGGGCCGCCGAGGTCGACGTCGAGATCCGGCGCGGCTCCTACGTCGTACCAGCCGAGACGAAGCAGACGCTCGGCGCCTACGCGCAGAAGTGGTTGGACGCGAACTCCGTCGGTCCGACGACAGCCCTCCGCTACGAGGCGACGGTCCGCAACCACATCGTCGAGCACCTCGGGCGACGCGAGCTGCGTTCCCTCAACCAGCCCTCGGTCATCCAGGGCTGGATCCGCACGCTCCAGGACGCCCGCCTGGAGGTGTCGACGATCGAGGGCATCTTCGACATCCTCTCCAGCATCCTCGGCGCGGCCGTGGAGGATGGGCTGCTGCCGAAGAACCCCTGCAAGGCGAAGTCGGTCAAGCTGCCGACCGCGACCAAGAAGAAGATCATCCCTTGGCCGCTGGCGCGCGTCCGGGCAGTCATCACCAGCCTGCCCAAGCGCTTCCAGGCCGGCGGCAAGCTCGCCTTCGGCTGCGGGCTGCGTCAGGGCGAGGTGTTCGGCTTCGCCGTCGAGGACATCGACTTCAAGGGCGGCTGGATCCACGTCAACCGCCAAGTGCGGCTCGTCGGCACGAAGCCCGTCTTCGCCCTGCCCAAGGGGAACAAGATCCGGTCCGTGCCTCTACCGGCCCAGCTTGCCGCGGCCCTCAAGGCCCACATGAAGGAGTTCCCGCCGGTCGAGGTCACCCTGCCGTGGACCAAGCCGGACGGTGAGCCGAAGACGTTCCGCCTCCTCTTCGTCGACGTGAAGGGGCGGGCCTACAACCGCAGCGTCTTCAACATGGGCGACTGGAAGCGCGCTCTGGCTGCCGCCGGCGTGATCCCTCCCCGCGAGCGCGGGGCGAGGTACCTCCAGGCGGCTCCCGAAGACGGGATGCACGCCCTCCGGCACGCCTACGCCTCCGTGCTCCTGGACGCGGGGGAGAGCATCAAGGCGCTCTCCGAGTACCTCGGCCACTCGGACCCGGGCTTCACGCTCCGGACGTACACGCACCTGCTGCCGTCCAGCGAGACGCGGACCCGCAAGGCGATAGACGACGCCTTCACCGAAGCCCCGGCAGCAGAGGCTCAGGGCACATCAGTGCCCCCAGAGAAACCCGTGTGCCCTCAATGTGCCCTGGCCGCCTGACGGCCCCTCTCCGGCACTGAAAAGGGCGAGGCCCGAAGACCCCGCCCCCTACCTATGAAACCCCAGGTCAGGGCCACACCAAGCAATACGGCTGGTGCCCCGCCTCATGCAACCGATGGCTGAAGTCCTGCCACTCGTGCAGCAGTTGGTACACGTTGAACGCGTCCCGCGGGCCACCGCGGTCCGGGACCGTCGACCAGATGAAGGCCGCCGCGCCGACCGCTTCCTCGCCGACGCCCCGCAGCGGGTCGACGACGGTCGTGGGGAGTTTGACGACCGCGTAGTCGGGGTGCAGGACGACCAGTTCGAGGGGCGGGACCTTGTGCAGGGGGACGCCCTGGATGCCGGTCAGGACCATCGCGGCCATGGTCTCCGGCTTGATCTTGGTGAACATGCCGTTCATCCCCAGCTCGTCGCCGCCGAGTTCCTCGGGGCGCATCGAGATGGGGACCCGGGCCGCCGTCGCGCCGTCCGGCGCGCCGAAGTATTTGTACGTCACCCCCACTCGACCACCATTCCCGCTCCCCGCCCTGAGGCGGTCGGCCCGGTGGTCGCGCCGGCGGTCGCCCGGCCGGTCCAGCTGGCTCTCCAGCTGCCGGTCGGTCCGCCGGTCGTACCGCTCGGGCTCACCCGGTACACCCTGTGCCTGACGCGCGTCGCTCTGCCGTGCCTCGGTCGTTTCCTCCGCCTCGCGCCGGTGCCTTCCCCGCCGGGCACGTCGAGGACCCAGGTCATCAGTCCCCTCGCCCAGTCCGCCACCGCGATGCATATCTCCACCCGACTGCTTTTCTAGGACGCGTGGCCCCCGCCGCGCAACCCGATCATCGTGTCAGTGACCTCCCCCACGGCCGCCCGCCGAAACGTGCGGTGGAACAACAGTCCACGGGTTTTCCCGGCCCCTGATCATTACGTGCGTTAGAGCTGTGTGTATCAGGTCTCAGTCTCGCAGATGGCGGATGACGGCGCTGTGCTCAGTGGCGCGGGGCAGGCCTTCGGCCCGCCGCCCGATCCCGAGGCGCGCCGCGCTCCCGCCGGGCCGCGGCCTACCCTGAGGGGGTCACCCCGCAACCGGAGTCCGAGAAGCCGGAGAAGCCGCACGTCATGAGTGCCCTGAGTGAAACGCCCTATCCCTACGACGCGCCCGTGTCCCAGGCGCTCTTCGACCGTGCCTCCGTCGTCACGCCCGGCGGTGTGAACTCCCCGGTGCGCGCCTTCCGTGCCGTCGGCGGCACGCCCCGGTTCATGGTGTCGGGGAAGGGGGCCTACCTCACCGACGCCGACGGGCGCGAGTACGTCGACCTCGTGTGCTCCTGGGGGCCCGTGATCCTCGGGCACGCGCACCCCGAGGTCATCGCCGCCGTGCAGGAGGCCGTCGCCCGCGGTACGTCCTTCGGCACGCCCGGTGAGGGCGAGGTCGCGCTCGCCGAGGAGATCGTCGACCGGGTCGAGCCCGTGGAGCAGGTGCGGCTCGTCAGCAGCGGGACCGAGGCGACCATGAGCGCCATCAGGCTCGCCCGCGGGTTCACCGGCCGGTCAAAGGTGATCAAGTTCGCCGGGTGCTACCACGGGCACGTGGACGCCCTGCTCGCCTCCGCCGGGTCCGGGGTCGCCACCTTCGCGCTGCCCGACACGCCCGGTGTCACCGGTGCGCAGGCCGGCGACACGCTCGTGCTGCCGTACAACGACCTGGAGGCCGTGCAGGAGGCGTTCCACCGGCACCCCGGCGAGATCGCGTGCGTGATCACCGAGGCGTCGCCCGGCAACATGGGCGTCGTCCCGCCGGACCCCGGGTTCAACCAGGGGCTGAAGGACGCCTGCCAGAAGAACGGCGCGCTGTACATCTCCGACGAGGTGATGACCGGCTTCCGTACCTCCCGGGCCGGCTGGTACGGCGTCGACGGGGTCAGGCCCGACCTGATGACCTTCGGGAAGGTGATGGGCGGCGGGTTCCCGGCCGCCGCGTTCGGCGGGCGGGCCGATGTCATGGCCCACCTCGCCCCTGCCGGGCCCGTGTACCAGGCCGGCACTCTCTCCGGCAACCCCGTCGCCACCGCCGCCGGACTCGCCCAGCTGCGACTGCTGGACGACGCCGCGTACGACACGGTGAACGCCGTGTCCGCGCAGATCCAGGCCCTCGTCACCGAGGCGCTGAACAAGGAGGGTGTCGCGCACCGGCTGCAGGCCGCCTCCAACATGTTCTCGGTCTTCTTCACCGACCGGCAGGTGCGCGACTACGAGGACGCCAAGCGGCAGGAGTCGTTCCGCTTCACCGCGTTCTTCCACTCGCTGCTGTCGAACGGCGTCTATCTGCCGCCGTCGTCCTTCGAGTCCTGGTTCGTGTCCACGGCCCACGACGAGCGGGCCATCCAGAAGATCGCCGACGCCCTTCCGGCGGCGGCCCGGGCGGCTGCGGAGGCCACCGCGTGAGCATCCCCACCCACAGCGAAAAGGACGTCACCGTCGTCCACCTCATGCGGCACGGGGAGGTCGAGAACCCGACCGGGATCCTGTACGGGCGGCTGCCCGGCTACCACCTGTCCGAGCTGGGCCGGCGGATGGCCGACCGGGTCGCCGAGCACCTCGCCCCCCGGGACGTGACGTACGTCTGCGCCTCGCCGCTGGAGCGGGCGCAGGAGACGGCCACCCCGATCGCCAAGGCGCACGGTCTCGACCTGGACACCGACGAACGGCTCATCGAGGCAGGCAACGTCTTCCAGGGCAAGACCTTCGGTGTCGGCGACGGCGCGCTGCAGCGGCCCGGGAACTGGAAGCACCTGGTCAACCCGTTCCGGCCGTCCTGGGGCGAGCCGTACGTCGACCAGGTCGTGCGGATGATGGGCGCGCTGAACGCGGCCAAGGACAAGGCGCGCGGGCACGAGGCCGTGCTGGTCAGTCATCAGCTGCCGATCTGGATCGTGCGTTCGTACGTGGAGCGGCGCCGGCTGTGGCACGATCCGCGCAAGCGGCAGTGCACGCTGGCCTCGCTGACGTCCTTCACGTTCCTGGGCGACCGGATCGTGTCGGTCGGCTACAGCGAGCCGGCCATCGATCTGGTCCCGGCCCATCTGCGGGCCGGTGCGAAGCCGCGCAAGGGCGAGAACACCGCTCAGGGCAAGGCTTTCGGGGCCTGAACAGCCTTTTCTGACGGCCCGTTCGGCCGAGCTTGGATCATTATTGCCGTAACTGTTGCGAAAAGCATAAGAATTATCGGAACCTCTCCGGTCGCTGTGCCCTCTCTGTGGGTGACCACCAGCAGGCGCGACGAATCGGGGATCTTCCATGCGCACCTCCCGCACCCTCTCCCGCAGGGGAATACTCGGCCTCGGCGCGGGCGCGGCGGCCGCCGCGACCCTCGCCGGCTGCGGGAGTCACAAGTCGTCCGACAACGCCGGCGGCTCGGGCGGTTCCGACGGCGGGCAGCCGGGGAAGGGCGGTGGCGCGAGCGACGCGCCGCAGGGCCGTCTCATCGGGGACGGCTCCACGTCCTTCACCGGCAAGCAGCCGCACCAGCCGGCCGCGCCCGAGCCGCTGGAGCCCGGCCAGACCCCGCCACAGTTCGTGGTCTTCTCCTGGGACGGTGCCGGCGAGGTGGGCAACGGTCTCTTCCCGCGCTTCCTGGATCTCGCCAAGGAGCACGGCGCGGGCATGACCTTCTTCCTCTCGGGGCTGTATCTGCTGCCCGAGTCGAAGAAGCGGATGTACCTGCCGCCGAACAACCGGCCCGGCGCCTCCGACATCGGCTACCTCAGCGACAAGCACATCAAGTCCACGCTGGAGAACGTCCGCCGCGCCTGGCTCGAGGGCCACGAGATCGGCACCCACTTCAACGGCCACTTCTGCGGCGACGCCCGCACCTCCGTGAAGTGGTGGACCCCGCAGCAGTGGCGCAGCGAGATCGACCAGGCCAAGTCCTTCGTGAAGAACTGGAAGACCAACACGGGCTTCCACGACATGCCGCCGCTGCCGTTCGACTACGACAAGGAACTGGTCGGCGGCCGCACGCCCTGTCTGCTCAACCAGCAGAACCTGCTGCCCACCGCCCGCGAACTGGGCTGGCGCTACGACGCCTCCTCGTCCGGCGGGGTGCAGATGTGGCCGGAGAAGAAGCAGGGGCTGTGGAACCTGCCGCTGCAGCTGGTCCCCTTCCCCGGCAAGAAGTTCCAGGTCCTGTCGATGGACTACAACATGATGTTCAACCAGTCCCAGTACTCGACCAAGGCGCCGGCCTACCACTACCCGGCCTGGCGCGAGCAGGCGGCCGGGGCGTACATCGCCGGCTTCAAGCGGGCGTACTTCACGAACCGGGCACCCTTCTTCATCGGCAACCACTTCGAGCAGTGGAACGGCGGCATCTACATGGACGCCGTCGAGCAGGCCTTCAAGCACATCGCCCACGCCAAGGAGACCGGCGCCGACGTCCGGCTCGTCTCCTTCCGGCAGTTCGTCGACTGGCTGGACGTGCAGAAGCCCGAGGTGCTGGCCAAGCTGCGCACGCTGGCACCCGGTCAGCCCCCGGCCGGCGGCTGGAAGACCTTCCTGGCCTAGGGATCTGCCCGAAATGCCCCGTGTAAATACGCCCTGAAATGGGCTTTTCCGTCCGGCAGGGGGGCGCCACAGATCGCCGGGAGGGACATGCGAAACTTTTCACATGAGTACCCGTAGCCGCGCCGTCCTGCTCAGCGCCGTGGCCGCCGCCGTAGCCGTGTCCCTGTCCGCGTGCAGCGAGGGCGGCACCTCGGGCGGCGGCGGCAACACCAACTTCGTCACCGGCAACAACGGCATCGCCACCGTGCCGAAGGGCGAGCGTGCCGCGGCCCCGGACCTGTCCGGCAGGACCATCGACGGCAAGACCCTGGACGTCGCCGGCTTCAAGGGCCAGGTCGTCGTCATCAACGTGTGGGGCTCCTGGTGCAGTCCGTGCCGGGAGGAGGCGCAGTACTTCTCCAAGGTCTCCAAGCAGTACCAGGGCAAGGGCGTGCAGTTCGTCGGCATCAACACCCGGGACACCAGCACGACGCCCGCGGTCGCCTTCGAGAAGGAGCACGGGATCACCTACCCGAGCCTGTACGACCCCACGGGCAAGCTGATGCTCCGCTTCAAGAAGGGCACCCTCAACCCGCAGCTGATCCCCTCCACGCTCGTCATCGACAAGGAGGGAAAGGTCGCCGCGCGGGCCCTTGAGGCGGTCGACGACACCACCCTGCTGAAGATGCTCAAGCCGGTCCTCGCGGAGAAGTGACGTGAGCGCGCTGGTGACGCTGGCCGTGACCGGCCAGAACGAGACGGTGCGCAGCGGCGCCCTGCTGATCGCGCTGCCGGTCGCGCTGCTCGGCGGGCTCGTCTCCTTCTTCTCGCCCTGTGTCCTGCCCCTGGTCCCCGGTTACCTCTCCTACGTCACCGGAGTCGCCGGCACCGACCTGGCCGAGGCCCGGCGGGGGCGGATGGTCGGCGGAGCCGCCCTGTTCGTACTCGGCTTCAGCGCCGTGTTCGTCTCCGGCGGAGCGCTGTTCGGCTTCTTCGGCTCCACCCTGCGCGAGTACCAGGGCACGCTGTCCAAGGTTCTCGGCGTGCTCATGATCGTCATGGGTGTCTTCTTCATGGGGCTGATGCCCTGGCTCACCCAGCGCGAGTTCCGGTTCCACAGGCGGCCGGCGGCCGGCCTGATCGGCGCGCCCGTCCTCGGCGCCCTGTTCGGCATAGGCTGGACGCCCTGCATCGGCCCGACCCTCGCGTCCGTGAACCTCCTGTCCATGAACCAGTCGAGCGCCGGACGCGGCGCGGTGCTGATGATCGCCTACTGCGTGGGACTCGGTGTGCCCTTCGTGCTCGCCGCGATCGCCTTCCGCAAGGCGCTCGGTGCCTTCGGCTGGGTCAAACGCCACTACGTCTGGGTCATGCGCATCGGCGGCACGATGATGATCGTGACCGGCGTGCTGCTGCTGACCGGTGCCTGGGACAGTCTGGTGCAGCAGATGCAGACCTGGTCCGACGGCTTCACTGTGGGGATCTGATCGATGAGCACGACCGAAACCGACAAGAGCCGGGACCCCGGCGGCCAGGACCAGGAGGACCTGGCCGCCGCCGGGTCCCAGCTGTCCACCGCCCCGCGCGAGGAACTCGCCGCCGTGCCCGGCCTCGGCGTGATCGGCTGGGTGCGCTGGTTCTGGCGGCAGCTGACCTCCATGCGGGTGGCGCTTCTGCTGCTTCTGCTGCTCTCGCTCGCCGCGATCCCCGGCTCGCTCATCCCGCAGACCGGCGCCGACCTCAACAAGGTCGACGACTTCCGCAAGGCCCACAGGACGCTCGCGCCGATCTACGACAAGCTCGGCCTGTTCCACGTCTACAGCTCGGTGTGGTTCTCCGCGATCTACATCCTGCTGTTCGTCTCCCTCATCGGCTGCATCGTCCCGCGCACCTGGCAGTTCGTCGGCCAGCTGCGCGGCCGGCCGCCGGCCGCGCCCAAACGCCTCACCCGGCTGCCCGCCCACACGACCTGGCGGACGGCCGCCGAGCCCGAGCAGGTCCGCGAGGCCGCGCTCGCCCTGCTGAAGAAGCGCCGCTTCCGCGCCCATGTCGCCGGTGACGCCGTCGCCGCCGAGAAGGGCTATGTACGCGAACTGGGCAACCTGGTCTTCCACGTCGCCCTGATCGTGCTGCTGATCGCCTTCGCCTGGGGCCAGATGTACAAGTCGGACGGCACCAAGCTGGTGGTCGAGGGCGACGGGTTCTCCAACGCCCTGTCGCAGTACGACGACTTCAAGTCCGGCAGCCTGTTCCAGAACGACGACCTGGTGCCGTTCAGCTTCGACCTGAAGAAGTTCACGGGCACCTACGAGGTCAACGGCCCGAACCGGGGCACGCCGCGCACCTACCAGGCGAGGATCGACTACAGCCAGGGCGCGTACGGCAAGGGGAAGACGACCACCATCAAGGTCAACTCCCCGCTGCACATCGGCGACGCCAAGGTCTACCTCGTCAGCCACGGCTACGCGCCGGTCATCACGGTCCGCGACGGCAAGGGCAACGTCGTCTACCACGACGCCGTACCGCTGCTGCCGCTCGACGGAAACGTCACCTCCAACGGTGTGATCAAGGTGATGGACGGCTACAGGAACGCCCAGGGCCGGAAGGAGCAGCTCGGCTTCCAGGCCTTCTTCGTGCCGACCTTCGACCCGAAGAGCGGCACGATGCTCTCCCAGTTCCCCGCGCTGGTGAACCCGCTGCTCGCGGTGAACGCCTACCACGGCGACCTGGGCGTGAACTCGGGCGTCCCGCAGAGCGTGTACCAGCTGGACAAGACGCACATGAAGGCGTTCAAGGACGGCAAGGGCCAGCTGCTGAAGAAGCTGCTGCAGCCGGGCGACACGCTCACCCTGCCGAACGGCGCCGGGTCCCTCACCTTCGAGAAGGACATCAAGCAGTGGGCCGGCTTCGAGATCGTCCAGGAGCCGGGCAGCGGCTGGGCGCTCGGCGGTGCCCTCGCCGCGATCTTCGGCCTGGCCGCGTCCCTGTTCATCCAGCGCCGCCGGGTGTGGGTGCGGGCGGTGCGGGGCGACGACGGCGTGACGATCGTCGAGATGGCCGGCCTCGGCCGCAGCGAGTCCGCCAAGGTGCCCGAGGAACTGGGCGAGCTCGCCGGAATCCTCTACGACCAGGCGCCGGGGTCCCCCGATCCCGACGACGACCCTTCCCCATCCCCCGACACCCCAGTCGCATCTGCCGAAGGGGCTGAGAAGTGACTCTCGCCGCCGCAACCAACGAACACCTGGCGAGCATCAGCAACACGCTGATCTACTCGTCGATGGCCGTCTACACCCTGGCCTTCTTCGCGTACATCGCCGAATGGCTCCTCGGCAGCCGCAGCAAGGTGGCCCGTACGGCCGCCGCGCTGACCGCCGAGAGCGCCGCGAAGGCGAGCGCGCCCGCCGTGACCGTGAAGCAGGCCGGGGGCACCGCGGTGCTGGAGCGGCCCAAGGTCGTCGTGCGCTCGGCCTCCGGCGCCCGTGATGTGCCGGACGGCCCCGGTGCGCACGGCGGGGACGCGCAGGGCGACCTGTACGGCCGTATCGCCGTCTCCCTCACCGTGCTCGCCTTCCTGGTGGAGCTGAGTGGCGTCGTCGCCCGCGCGGCCTCCGTGCAGCGGGCGCCGTGGGGCAACATGTACGAGTTCAACATCACTTTCTCCACCGTCGCCGTCGGTCTGTACCTGACGCTGCTGACGCTCAAGAAGAACGTGCGCTGGCTCGGTCTGTTCCTGATCACCACGGTCCTGCTCGACCTGGGTCTCGCGGTCACCGTCCTGTACACGGCGAGCGACCAGCTGGTCCCGGCGCTGCACTCGTACTGGCTGTACATCCACGTCTCCACCGCGATCTTCTGCGGCGCGGTGTTCTACGTCGGCGCGGTCGCCACGATCCTGTACCTGTTCAAGGACTCGTACGAGACCAAGCTGCAGACCGGCGGCAAGCCGGGTGCCTTCGCCACCTCGGTGCTGGAGCGGCTGCCCGCCTCCGCCTCGCTGGACAAGTTCGCCTACCGGGTCAACGCGGCCGTCTTCCCGCTGTGGACGTTCACGATCATCGCGGGCGCGATCTGGGCCGGTGACGCCTGGGGCCGCTACTGGAACTGGGACCCCAAGGAGACCTGGTCCTTCATCACCTGGGTCGGCTACGCCTGCTACCTGCACGCCCGCGCGACGGCCGGCTGGAAGGGCCGCAAGGCCGCCTACCTGGCGATGCTCGCCTTCGGCTGCTGGCTGTTCAACTACTACGGAGTCAACATCTTCGTCAGCGGCAAGCACTCCTACGCGGGCGTGTGACCGCCGGGTCGGTGACACTGGTGTCATGAGCGGTTCCATCGCACAGGGCACCAGTCAGACCCACGGGAACACGCACATACTCCACTTCCTGGTGCGGCTCCCGGGGCGCATGGAAGACGTCTGGCCGGCGGTGGCCACCCCCGAAGGGCTCGGGGCGTGGTGCACCGCCGTCGACGTTCTCGAGCCGCGCCTCGACGGCGCGGTCACCCTGCGGGACCTGGGCTCCGGGCGGGTCACCGCCTGGGACGTGGACCGGGTCGCGGAGTACACCGTCGGGGGCGGCGGCCGGATCCGGTTCCACCTGGAGCGGGGCGAGGACGCGGACAGCGTCCTCAGGTTCACCCACGAGTTCCAGGGCGAAGGGGCGTCGGAGGCGGACTGGCGCAGGAGATTCGAACATCTGATCGGTGTCCTGGATTCACCGCAGGGTCTTCCGGGACGCCGCCCCCCGAAACCCTCCGGGCCCGTCGAACCCCCGGAACCCGGCGAGCCTCTGGAGCTCCTTCCCGGGCAGTTCACCTAGGGCGTGTCCGCACATTCGCGTCGTTGCCCGAAGGGCGGCCGTGCGTGCATGGCGTCGCGCGGCAGGCGGGAATGGTCGGACGGGCCCTACGGCGGCGGGCACTCAGGACACTGCGCACAGGCTGCCGTGCGCCACCGAGGCGATCCGGTCGCGCAGCCGCTCCACGTACAGGCGCAGGCTCTTCGCCACCACGTCCGTGTCCGGGATGTGCGACTCCTGGATGCAGGCGGGCGGCCGGGCGTCCTGCGGGGGTTCCGTCGCCGTCGCCACGGTCGCCGGGCTCGGCGTCCACTCGACGAGCCGTTCCGGGCGGATCCCGCTGTGCTGGATGTCGGTGAGGCGCGCGCGTCTCCCATCGCACAAGGGGCCCTGGACGCGGGTGCCCCTTCAAGGCAATGCCGTGGGACGCGGCCGGGACATTCCCGTCGGGCCCATTTCCACGGAACGGGTGGTGGCCCGAACGCGGAAGTGAACAAGGACGGTGACCGGAGGGGGTCGGATTCAGTGGACGGTGATCGAGTCGAGTTTCTCGCGCAGGTACACATGGGAGTCGACGGGCGGGTACGCCACCCGGCCCACAGGCGCCGGCACCGACTCCACCCGGGTGCCCGGCGTGCACTCGCCGAAGTACACGAGTGACATCAGTTCCTCGGCGGGCGCGTCGACCGGCGGAGGAAGCACCCGGTGCCGTCCGGACCGCCACCGGTCACCGGTCCAGCGGGCGAGCAGGTCACCGACGTTGATGGTGAACGCGGACGGATCGTACGGCGCGTCCTGCCAGCCGCCGGCGTCGGTGTGGACCTGCAGCCCGCCCTTGCCGGCCTGCCGGTCGAGGACGGTCAGGGTTCCGAAGTCGGTGTGCGGCCCGATCCGGAACTGTCCCGGCAGCGGATCGCCGACGACGTCCGTGCCCGGGTACCAGTTGATGTTGAAGCCGTACGTCGGACGGTCCATGTGCCGGGAGAAGAAGCCGGGTCCGAGCCCGAGTGCGTGTCCCAGCAGCGACAGCAACTCCTTCTCCAGAGCCGCCATGTGCGCCAGGTACCTCCGGCACAGCGCGCGCAGTTCCGGCACCTCGGCCGGCCACACGTTGGGCGCGTACCACTCGGCGTTCACCACGGGGTCGTCGAAGGGCTCGTCGGTCGCGAAGGTCAGCGACTCCTTCAGGTCGGGCGGCGTCGCGGTGCCCTCCGCGTACCCGTTGGCCTCGGCGCCGGGCCCCAGCCAGCCGCGACCGCCGACCTTCGCCTCGTACCGCCGTTTGACCTCGACGGGCAGCAGGAAGAACTCCCGCGCCGTCCGCCGGATCCCCGCCCGCAGCCCGCCCGGCACCCCGTGCCCGGTGACCAGCAGGAATCCGGCGGTCTTGAGCGCGGCATCGACGGTGCGGGCGAGTGCGGCCCGGGTCTCCTCGTCGCCGTCCAGCCAGGGCCGCAGGTCGATGGTGGGAACACGCGCGTCGGTCACCTGTGTCCTCGTTCCACAGCTCGGGGGACTTCCGGTACCAGGATCCCAGCGCCGTGCCGGCTCCGCACGGGCCACGGCACTCATGCCTCCCCGGCCCCGACCACCGAATCCGTGCTGATCGAGGTCGCCGGAGAGTGGGCGAGGTCACCGAAGTCATGACCGAGCACACGTAGGGGTTTCGTCTGGACCGGGTCGGACGGGCCGCGGCGTCCGGTGCGGTGCGTCGCAGGGCGGAGGATCACTCGCGTACCGGTCGTCCTCGGGTGGTCCGACAACGCGGCGAGGTGCCGTGCCGGGCGTCGCGGACCCGACCCGACCCGACCCGGACGAGAACTCCCTAGCCGCTGATCATCGCGACGATCGCGCGCACCGCCTCGGCGACGGGCTGTCCGACCGCGCCGACGGTGCTCGCGATCCCGGCGATCGCCATCAGCGCACCGCGCCGCGCCTGTGCGGGCACGGCGGCGTCGGGGCTGAGGGCGGGCAGGGTGTCGTCCAGGAGCTGGGCGTCGGCGGCCGGCACCTGGGTGCGCAACTCCGTGATCAGCCGGTGCAGTTCGGCGAGGGCGGCGGTCAGGGCAGGGTCCTGCTGCCCGGCGCCGGCCTGGTTCTTGACGATGCCCTGGTTGTTCCGGCCGCCGTACATGTTCACGTTGTCGCCGTAGTAGTGGTTGGTGCCGCTCATCCGCTGATCCCCACGTTTCCGCTGCCGCCGTACATGTTGACGTTGTCGCCGAAGTAGTAGTTCTTCGGCGAGAAGCTGAGGCTCTCCACCGTGATCCTGAAGCTCGTGTCCGGGTGGTCGATGGCGTACGAGATCTGGCCGACGACCTGGTCCAGGTACTGCGGGTCGGGGCTGGTGACCAGCGCGGTGGACGCGCCCGAGGTCTCGATGGCGAGGACGTGGTGCGGGGAGGCGGTCAGGACGGACATCATCTCGACGAAGAAGTAGATCTCCGCGGCGACGGCGAGCAGCCAGACGAAGCCCACGTACCCACCGCCGGAGTTCCCTCCGCTCGCAGCCAGGAAGGGCAGTCCCGGCAGCATCGCGATGAACCCGACGGCCAGCGTCCCCGCGGTGTACCGCAGGAACCGCAGCACCGCCTCCTTGCGCTTGGGACGCATGACGAAGGTGTACACACGGGCGATGTTGGCCAGCGGGTACACCGCCGCCCCGATCCACAGGATCCGCTTGCTCACCCGGAGTTCGACCCTGGTGGGAGCCGGACGCGGCGGCGGCGCCGGGACGTCCGGCATGGGCGGAGCCACGGGCGGCGCGGAGGCCGGCGGCGCCGGTGCGGTGACCGGCGGCACGGAGGCGGGTGCGGGCGGCGGGTCCTGGGCCGGGCGCTCGTGCGGCTGGCCGTTCTGCATCTGTGTCTGTCCCCCAGAGGTCGTTGATCCCTCGCAACTCGGTGACGACCATTAACGACACCCGTGGTGAGGATGGCAAGTCGTTATGGGGCGTCAAGCGCGCGGGACCGGAGGAGAGTTGACGTCCGTTCAGCCGACGACTCCGATGCGCGGGGCGGACTGGCACTGGGGCTGGCTGGCGGGACTCGGCCTGATCCACACAGGGGTGATGTACGTCCTCATGTACGCCGCGTACGCCAAGCTGCCGACCGCCAAGATCGCCGTCCTGGCCTTCGTCTATCCGGCCGTGGCGATGCTGATGGACTGGCTGGTCTACGGCCACCACGTCGGGCCCGTCCAGGCGCTGGGCGTGCCGCTGATCGTGACGGCGAGCCTGAAGGTCACGCCTGCTCGGCCACGAGCCGCCGCGCCTGCTCCACGAACAGCCGCGCGTGCGCCGGAAGCCGCTTCCCGGCCCGCCACGCCAACTGCGTGCGAAGCGTGAACGGCGGCTCCCAGTCCAGCCGTACGAGGCTCCCGTCCGCGACTTCGGCGGCGACCGTCACCTCGGGCAGCAACGGGGTCCCGAGGCCGGCCGCCGCCGCGCGCTTGGTGGCCTCGGTCGTGCCGAACTCCAGGAAGTCCACGTCCCCCAGGGCCTTCGGCTCCCGCTCGAACAGGTCCCGGTAGGCGCAGCCCGGCTCGGTGGCCAGCAGGGGCTGGGTCACCAGGTCCGCGGTCGAGACGGCCGCTCCCGCCAAGGGATGCCCCGGCGCCGCGACGAGCGCCAGCGGCTCCACCGCGAGCACCGCGGTCGTCAGGCCCGGGTGCTCGGTCTGCTCCTCCATCAGGAACCCGACGTCGTGGGCGCCCTGACGCAGTGCCTGCCGGGTCTCGTCGCCGATGGTGGTGCGCAGCGCGAGCGGTACCCGGGGAGGCGGTGGTGGAAGTACTCCAGCAGCGGCGGCAGCCGGTAGGAGGTCAGGGACTCCATGGTGCCGACGGTGAGCGTGCCCGACGGCTCCTCGGTCCCGGTGACCGCCGTACGGGCCTCCTGTGTCAGCTCGATGATCTGCCGGGCGTACGGCAGCAGCCGCTCGCCCGCCTCGGTGAGCCGGATCCGGCCGCCGAGCCGGTCGAACAGCTGGACGCCGAGCGAGGACTCCAGGGCGCGGATCTGACCGGTCACACCGGACTGCGCGTACGACAGCTCGGCGGTGGCCCGGTGAAGCTCAGCGCCGTGGCGACCTTCTCGAAGGTGACGAGCAGCCGGACTTCCATCAGCTCTGCCCGGGGTCTTCCCGGTTGAGGGACCTGAGGAACTCGGGGTTGTCGTCGGGGGCGACCCACCGCCCGGCGCCGCCCGCCGGGACAGGCTGACGCGCCCTGCCGGTGATCAGCCAGGCCACCGGTCCGACCAGCACCTCGCCGAAGAGCAGGATGATGATCACCCACACCACCTTCGGCAGGTGCCGCACCTCGTCCTCCGGGGTGTTCAGACAGTCCACGAAGGCGTGGATCCACAGTGCCAGCACCAGCAGGAACGGCAGATACCTGAGCATGGCGTGCAGGGTATACGAGCGGCCCGAACCCGCACCCGGCAACGGGCCGGAACGGTCTGTCGGCGATACTTGACCGCATGGCTTACGACGATCTTCGCTCCCTGCTGCGCGCGCTGGAGCGCGAGGGCGACCTCAAGCGCATCAAGGCAGAGGTCGACCCGTATCTCGAAGTCGGGGAGATCGTCGACCGGGTGCAGAAGTCCGGCGGCCCGGCGCTGCTCTTCGAGAACGTGAAGGGCTCGGCGATGCCGCTCGCCATGAACGTCTTCGGCACCGACCGGCGGCTGCTGAAGGCGCTGGGCCTGACGTCGTACGGCGAGATCTCCGAGAAGATCGGCGGTCTGCTGCGCCCCGAGCTGCCGCACGGCTTCGTCGGCGTCCGCGAGGCCTTCGGCAAGCTCGGCGCGATGACGCACGTGCCGCCGAAGAAGGTCAGAGAAGCCCCCGTGCAGGAGGTCGTGCTGCACGGCGACGAGGTGGACCTCGACCGGCTCCCGGCGCTGTTCACCTGGCCCAAGGACGGCGGTTCCTTCTTCAACCTCGGGCTCACCCACACCAAGGACCCCGAGTCGGGCGTCCGCAACCTCGGGCTGTACCGCCTCCAGCGCCACGACCGGCGCACCATCGGCATGCACTGGCAGATCCACAAGGACAGCCGCAACCACTACCAGGTGGCCGCGCGCCGTGGCGAGCGGCTGCCGGTCGCCATCGCCTTCGGCTGCCCGCCCGCCGTGACGTACGCCTCCACCGCCCCGCTCCCCGGCGACATCGACGAGTACCTGTTCGCCGGGTTCGTCGCGGGCAAGCGGATCGAGATGGTCGACTGCAAGACGGTCCCGCTCCAGGTGCCGGCGGCCGCCGAGGTCGTCCTGGAGGGCTGGCTCGAGCCGGGCGAGATGCTGCCCGAGGGCCCCTTCGGCGACCACACCGGCTTCTACACCCCCCAAGAGCCGTTCCCGGCGCTGAAGATCGACTGTGTGACGATGCGGAGGCGACCGCTGCTCCAGTCGATCGTCGTCGGCCGCCCCCCGACGGAGGACGGACCCCTCGGCCGGGCGACCGAGCGGTTCTTCCTCCCCCTGCTCAAGATCATCGTCCCGGACATCGTGGACTATCACCTGCCCGAGGCCGGCGGCTTCCACAACTGCGCGATCGTATCGATCGACAAGAAGTACCCGAAGCACGCGCAGAAGGTCATGCACGCGGTCTGGGGGGCGCACATGATGTCGCTGACCAAGCTGATCGTGGTCGTGGACGCCGACTGTGACGTGCACGATCTGCACGAGGTCGCCTGGCGGGCCCTCGGCAACACCGACTACGCCCGTGACCTCACGGTCGTCGAAGGCCCGGTCGACCATCTCGACCACGCCTCCTACCAGCAGTTCTGGGGCGGCAAGGCGGGCATCGACGCGACGAGGAAGTGGCCCGAGGAGGGCTACACCCGGGACGGGGGCTGGCCGGACATGGTCATGTCGGACCCGGCGACGGCGGCCCTGGTGGACCGCCGCTGGAAGGAGTACGGCCTGTGACGACCGCAGTCATTCAGCCGGGCAGGACGCGGGCCTTCCTGCGCCTCGTGATGATCGAGCACTCGATCTTCGCCCTGCCCTTCGCCTACATCGCCTCCCTCACGGCGATGTACGAGTGGGACCGGAACATCCACTGGGGCCGGCTGCTGCTGGTCACCGTCTGCATGGTCGGCCTGCGCACGTTCGCGATGGCCGTCAACCGGATCATCGACCGCGAGATCGACGCCCGTAACCCCCGTACGGCCCATCGCGAGCTGGTGACGGGCGCGATGACCGTCCGGCACGCGTGGACCGGTGCGCTGATCGCGGTCGTCGTCTTCCTCGGTGCTGCGGCCCTGCTCAACCCGCTGTGCCTGGCCCTGGCCCCCGTCGCCGTGGTCCCGATGGTGGTGTATCCGTACGGCAAGCGGTTCACCAACTTCCCGCAGGCCATCCTCGGCCTCGCCCAGGCCATGGGTCCGATCGGCGGCTGGCTGGCGATCACCGGCGAGTGGTCCTGGACGGCGGTGATCCTCGGCCTCGCCGTCGGCATCTGGATCGGCGGCTTCGATCTGATCTACGCCTGCCAGGACGTCGAGACGGACCGCGAGATCGGTGTCATGTCGGTCCCGGCCCGGTTCGGCATCCCGGCGGCGATCTGGGGCGCGCGGGCCTGTCACACGATCACGACGGCCCTGTTCGTCTGGTACGCCCTCGTCACCCACGCGGGCGCCTTCTTCTGGCTGGGCCTGCTGATCGTGGCGGCCGCCTTCGTCTACGAGCACACGATCGTCCGCCCGCACGACCTGTCCCGCCTCAACCGGGCGTTCTTCTCGGTCAACGGCTTCATCGGCATTGCCCTGTTCGTGTGTGCGCTGCTTGATCTCCTGGTTCGGGGTCTGACCGTCTGAGTACGGTGCGGCCTACCATCGAGTGCAGAGAGAGGGAGGCCGACGTGACCGTCTCGGACAGCGACCGCCTGCACTCGCAGCTCGCCCGGTACGAGGACATGTTCCGCGGATACCGGATGGAGATCGTCGAGGGCAACATCGTGATGAGTCCGCTCGGGCCGTTCCACAACGAGACCATCATGAGGTTGTGGCCGCAGCTCGAACCCCAGCTGCGGCCGGAGTGGGGTCTCATCAGCGACGTGGCGATCCCGTTCAGCGACGACTTCGAGTTCTGCCCCGATCTCGCGGTCATCCCTGAAACCGAGAAGAACCGCAATCTCACCGCCTACCCTGCCGACCTGGTGGAGCTGGCGATCGAAGTGGTTTCTCCGGCCAGCGTCCGCAACGACTACGAGGTCAAGAACAAGCAGTAGGCGGCTCGCGGCATCCCGAACTACCTGATCTTCGATCCCCGCACGGGGCACCTCGTGACGCTGTGGAATCCCGGCCCGGACGGATACCTCGGCCGGGATACGCTTCCCTACGGGGACAAGCTGACGGTGGAGACGAAGCTCGGAGGCCTCACGGTGGACACCGCCCGCCTCCCCGTCGACCCGAAGGCTCCCCACCCGGCCTGAGCCCTGCCCGACCCACCGGTACGCTCAAGGTGTGAACGCAGGAGAATCGCAGCGCGTGCCTTGGATCGTGGGGGTGTCCGGTGCTTCCGGGACGCCGTATGCGGCCGCCGTGCTGCGGGCGCTGCTCGCCGCCGGTGAGAGCGTCGACCTGGTGGTCAGCCGGGCCTCGCGGCTGACCCTGCTGGACGAGACGGGCATCGCTTTCCGGGACGCCCACTGGCGGGACGACCTGCGGGAATGGCTGGCGCGGGGCGCCGACGGCAAGCCCGGGGTCTTCGACGCCGACATCAGCGCCGTCCGGTACTGGAACGCGGGCGACCTCGCGGCCGGGCCGTCCTCGGGGTCGTACCCGGCGAAGGGGATGCTCATCGTGCCCGCCTCCACCGCCTGTGTGGCCGGCGTGGCGCTCGGGCTGTCCAAGGACCTGCTCCAGCGGGTGGCGAGCGTCACGCTGAAGGAGCGCCGGACCCTGGTCGTGGCCGTACGGGAGACCCCCTTGAACGGCCAGACACTGCGGCACCTCGTCGCGCTGGACGACGCCGGCGCCCACGTCGTGCCGACCTCGCCCGCCTTCTACGCTGGCGCCACCCACATCCAGGACCTGGTGGACTTCGTCGCCGGGCGGGTGCTGGACGCGGCGGGCGTCGGGCACGGCCTGTACCGGCGCTGGAAGGGCGAACTGGGCGGCGGCACGGACCGGTAGGCACCACGCGGGCACAGCGCAACACGTCTCATCACTTCAGGAACTCTTCAGACCTCTTCAGCGGAAGGCTTCGATCGCATGGACGCGGTGGACAGGCAGCTCATCCAGGCCCTGAGGGAGAACGGCCGGGCCTCCTACGCGGAGCTGGGGCGCCTCGTCGGCCTGTCGGGCCCCAGCGTCACCGACCGGATCAACCGTCTCGAGGCGGCCGGTGTCATCACCGGATACCGCGCCACGGTGAACGCGGCCTCGCTCGGCCTCGGCGTCACCGCGCTGATCGGCATCTCGCTCTCCGACGCCGCCGACCACGAGGACGTCGCCCAGCGTCTGCGGGATCTGCCGGAGATCGAGGACTGCTGGTTCATCGCCGGCGACGACTCCTACATGCTCAAGGTGCGCGCGACCGACGTGGACGGGCTGGAGCGGATCATCCGGCGGCTCAGCGGCACCAAGGGCGTCTCCCGGACCCGTACCACCATCGTGCTCTCCACCAAGTGGGAGAACCGGGTCGGAGAGCTGCCCGAAGAGGTCTAGGGATACGGTGGGCCGTGCAGTCGGGCTGTCGTGGAAAGGTGTTGGCATGGACGTCGGGCTCAAGCGCGAGCTGGAGGAGAAGGTCCGCTCCGGTGAGCGGCTGACCCGCGAGGACGGCATCGCGCTGTACGAGTCGGACGACCTGGCGTGGCTCGGCGGCCTCGCGCACGAGGTGCGCACCCGCAAGAACGGTGACGTGGTCCACTTCAACGTCAACCGGCACCTCAACATGACCAACGTGTGCACGGCCTCCTGCGCCTACTGCTCCTTCCAGCGCAAGCCGGGGGAGAAGGACGCGTACACGATGCGCATCGAGGAGGCGGTGAAGCTCGCCAAGGCGATGGAGTCGGAGAACCTCACCGAGCTGCACATCGTCAACGGCCTGCACCCGAACCTGCCGTGGCGCTACTACCCGCGCTCGCTGCGGGAGCTGAAGGCCGCGCTGCCGGACGTGTCGCTGAAGGCGTTCACGGCGACCGAGATCCACCACTTCGAGACGATCAGCGGGCTGTCGGCGTCGGAGATCCTCGACGAGTTGATCGACGCGGGCCTGGAGTCGCTCACCGGCGGCGGCGCGGAGATCTTCGACTGGGAGGTCCGGCAGCACATCGTGGACCACAGGACCCACTGGGAGGACTGGTCCCGCATCCACCGCCTGGCGCACGAGAAGGGCCTGAAGACCCCGTGCACCATGCTGTACGGCCACATCGAGGAGCCCCGCCACCGGGTCGACCACGTCCTGCGCCTGCGTGAACTCCAGGACGAGACCGGCGGTTTCCAGGTCTTCATCCCGCTGCGCTACCAGCACGACTTCGTGGACGTGAAGGACGGCAAGATCCGCAACCGTCTTCAGGCCCGTACGACGATGGCGACCGGCGCCGAGGCGCTGAAGACGTTCGCGGTGTCGCGGCTGCTGTTCGACAACGTGCCGCACGTGAAGGTCTTCTGGGTGATGCACGGCGTGCAGACCGCCCAGCTGGCCCTCCAGCACGGGGCGGACGACATGGACGGCTCGGTCGTCGAATACAAGATCACGCACGACGCGGACAACTTCGGCACGCCGAACAGGCTGACCCGGGAGGACCTGCTGGAGCTGATCCGCGACGCGGGGTTCCGGCCGGTGGAGCGCAACACCCGGTACGAGATCATCCGCGAGTACGACGGCCCGGACCCGGCGCGCCGCGACTCGCCTCAGCCGATGCGGGTGTGAAGAGTGGCATGAGTGCCGTACGGGTACTCGTCGGCCGTGACACCACGTACAGCCGCCCCCGAGGACGCCTACACCGCGGAGCCCTTCGTCCCCGAGGGCGCTGACCTGGACGGCCTGCGCCGCGCGGCGCAGGGCTGTCGTGGCTGCCCCCTGCACGAGCACGCCACCCGGACGGTGTTCGGCGCCGGAAACGCCCACGCGCGCGTGATGCTCGTCGGGGAGCAGCCCGGCGACCAGGAGGACCGCCGGGGCACACCCTTCGTCGGCCCCGCCGGCAAGCTGCTCGACAGGGTGCTCGCCGAGGCCGGCATCGACCCGGGGGACGCCTATGTGACCAACGCGGTCAAGCACTTCAAGTTCAGCCGGGCCGAGCCCCGTAAGCGCCGGATCCACAAGACGCCGAGCCTGCGGGAGATGACGGCCTGCGGCCCGTGGCTCGCGGCGGAGCTGGCGCTGGTCGAGCCGGAGCTGATCGTGGTGCTCGGCGCGACGGCCGGGAAGGCGCTGCTGGGGTCGTCCTTCCGGGTGGGCGAGGTGCGCGGCACCGTACTGGAGCGGGAGATCCACGGGCGGCCCGAGCGGCTGGTGCCCACCGTGCATCCCTCTTCCGTGCTGCGGGCCCAGGACGACGAGGACAGGAAGGCCGCCTACCAGGGGCTGGTCGCTGATCTGAAAGTGGCTGCACACGCTCTCGGGTAATAGGTACAGTGGTCATATGCCACTTACGTTCACGCTCGACCCCGCCATCACCCCGGCCCTGCGCGACGGCGTCCTCGACCTGTGGACGGACGTCTCCAACGCGGGCGGCGCCGTCGGCTTCGTCCCGCCGGTGAGCCGGGAGGACGTCCGGCCGGAGCTGGTGAAGCACCTCGTGGCCATGGCGGAGGGCAGGCACCGGCTGCTCGTCGGGTGCGACGAGACGGGCGCGCCGGCCGCGACCGCGTTCTTCGCCTTCAACACGCACCGGCTCCAGACGCACTGGGTGTGGCTCTACACGGTGATGGTCCACCCGAAGCACCAGGGCAAGGGGTACGGTCGTGACCTGCTCGCCGCCGCTGCGGACGCGGCCCGCGCCTTCGACGGCGTACACGCGATACGGCTCACCTGCCGGGGCGGCCTCGGCCTCGAGCGGTTCTACGGCTCCTGCGGCTACAAGGAGGTCGGCCGTGTCCCCGGCGCCATCCGGGTCGCGCCCGGCGACGACCGCGACGACGTGATCATGCTCCTGCCGCTGCACTGACGCCCCGCTGCCGACCCCCCTGCAAGATCTCGAGTCTGTCATGGTTCACTGGACGATGACCCTTTTTGGAATCGGACGACTGGATTGAGATGCTCCGCTACACGCTGATGCGCCTCGGCATCTTCGCCGGCTGCCTCGTCGTCGTCTGGGGAGCCGTCTACTCCGGCATCTTCCCGCGCGGCTTCGGCAGCTCCAACGGCCTGTGGGTGCTGCTGCTCGCCCTGGTCCTCTCGGCGCCGATCAGCTGGGTGGTGCTGCGCAAGGAGCGGGACCGGGCCTCGGTGCAGATCGTGAACAAGGTCGACCGGATGAAGGCCAACCTGGACGCCAACCGCAGCCAGGAGGACATCGCCGACGACGCCGCGCGAGCGCAGGGCGAGGCAGCCGCGTCCAACTAGTGCCGCAACAGGCGACGTTCGCCCCGTCGCGACGCCTGGCACGCTCCCCCACTGCCTCAAGGGCGTGGGAGGTGCCCCCACTCGCCGCACCGGGCACAAACCCACGTACATCCAGTACGGGGGCTTGCACCCGGCACGCCGAGAGCACGCACCGGACGCCGCTCCTCGACGGGCGAACGTTGCCTGCCGCGGCACTAGTCTTGTCCCCATGGGTGGGGCGAAGACCAGACGGATGCCGCGGGCCGTGCGCGAGCAGCAGATGCTCGACGCCGCGGTACGCATTTTCGGCCAACGTGGCTACATGGCCGCCTCCATGGACGAGATAGCCGAACTCGCCGGTGTCTCCAAGCCGTTGGTCTACCTCTACCTGAACTCCAAGGAAGACCTCTTCACCGCCTGCATCCGGCGTGCGGCCGCCGCCCTGACGGATGCCGTCCGCGCCGGGATCCGTACGGACCTGCCCGCCGACCGCCGGCTCTGGGACGGCCTCCAGGCGTTCTTCGCGCACACCGCCGAGCACCCCGACGCCTGGTCCGTGCTGCACCTCCAGGCCCGTACGCACGGGGAGCCCTTCACGGCCGAGGTCGCCGCGATGCGCGAGGAGATCGTCGCGTTCGTGACCCGCCTGTTCGCGGCCGCCGCACGGGAGGCCCACCGTGCTCCCGACCTGCCCGAGCACCAGGTCGCGGGGCTGGCCGAGGCGCTGATGGGCGCGGCGGAGTCGCTGGCCGCGTGGGCCAACGCGACGCCCGGAGTCACCGCGAGCCAGGCGGCGACCACCCTGATGAACTTCGCGTGGTCGGGGCTGGGCAATCTTCTGGGCGGCAACCGGTGGACTCCGGCGCCCGAAGAAGACGGAGGGGCGCGGCGAACTGTGCGACACGCCGCGGCGGACCCGCACCCGGCGACGGCGAAGCACCCCGACGACAGCTAGTGCCCCGGCGGGCGACGTTCGCCGCGCCGCCGCCCTTCGGCAACGACGCGAATTGTCACACAGGCCTAGGGCGTGTTTCGAAAGTAGCGTCGTCCGCCCGGAGGGCGGGGTCCGCGGCGTCTGGTGCGGTGCATCGCAGGGCGGAGGGTCGTCCTCGTACCGGGCGTACGTGGACGATCCCGACAATGCGGCGAGGTGCCCTGTCAGGCGTCGCGGACCAGACGGGACTTTCGAAACACGCCCTAGTGCCGCAACAGGCGACGTTCGCCCCGTCGCGACGCCCGGCACGCGCTCTCGCCGCACCGGGCAGCCCCGTACCGCCGCCCGATGTCCCCGCCCAGCCGCCACGCGGCGACGACGGGCAGTGCGGCATCCTGTCCCTTCCGCGCCTTCCCGTCCGCTTCCCCGGTCGATCCGCGGGAGGCCCCCGCGCGGTGCCGTGCGAGATAGGTGCTGCGCGACTCCCATACGACCTTCCCGGCGGCCCGCATCCCGGTGGTCACCGTGGCCTCGGTGCCACGCCGGTGCGGGGTCAGCCCCTCGATGTGGACGGCGAGTTCGTACTCCCCGGCCGCCGGTAGGGGGGTGTACCGGGAGATCTCGATCGGCGTGTGGACGAGGCCGAGCAGGGGCAGCGGAAAGGCCCGGTCGGTCATCAGCTGCATGGCCAGGGGGAAGCCGAGGACGTGTGGGTAGGTGACCGGCAGGTCGCCGTCGTCGGTGGCGAAACCGCAGACGCGCTCGTAGCGGCCAGCCGGCCCGGTTCGACCCGCACGCCGGGCCGCACCACTCGGATGCGCGGGAAGTCGGCCTCGGGGGAGGGCCGTTTGAACGGGGATCGCAGCGCGCCACGTACCAGTAGCGAGCCGAGACCGTGGTCTGTCATGTCCTGCCCCCACCGCTTGCTCTGGAGTAAGTTACCGTCGGTAATCCTATGTCACCCCGGAGTCGCCGCTCAAACATGAGCCTCCCTCGCATAAACCCCAACGCTGCACATCCCCGGCCCCGGACCACCCCCGAACCCGCACGATCTCCTCACGGCCGACCCGTACCATCGCCTCCCTAACCTGCGGTAACCCTTTCCGCCCAGGCGCCGCAGGTGCACGCACGCCACAGGAGCCGCCCGTGTCCAGCCCGTTCCAGAACGCCCCCGTCTCCTCCGGCACCGCCGTCTCCGCCACCGACTACGACGGCCGGCCGGTCCTCGTGGAGCCCTGGGTCCAGCGGCTGGACGGCGCCGTGCGGGAGGTGTCCGTGCCGCCGTTCGCATCCCCGGTGAAGCACGGCTCGCTGGCGGACCTGCCGTTCGACAACGCGGACGCCGCCCCCGCCGCCGTGGTGCTCAGCCGCAGGCTCCAGGACGGCCGCTGGAGGGACGTCACGGCCGCCCACTTCGCCGAGCAGGTCCTGGCCGTGGCCAAGGGACTGATCGCCGAGGGACTGGTGCCGGGCGACCGGATCGCCGTCATGGCGCGTACGACGTACGAGTGGACGCTGCTCGACTTCGCCGCCTGGGCCGCCGGTCTGGTCACCGTGCCGATCTACCCCACCTCCTCGGTGTTCCAGGCCCGGTGGATCCTGCACGACTCCGGCGCGGTCGCCCTGATCGCCGAGACCGCCGCCCAGGCCTCCGCCATCGGCCCCGAACTCCAGCACCTGCCCGACCTGCGCCATCTGTGGGTGATGGAGAAGGACCACGTGACCCGGCTCGCCGAGGCCGGTGTGCAGGTGCCGGACGCGGAAGTCGCCGTACGTCGCGGCATGCTGGGCCCCGACACCCTCGCCACGCTCATCTACACCTCCGGCACCACCGGCCGCCCCAAGGGCTGCGCGCTCTCGCACGGCAACTTCTTCGCCGAGGTCGACAACGCGATCGAGCTGCTCTACCCGGTCTTCAAGGCCAAGGACGAGATCCCGTCGGTACTCCTCTTCCTGCCGATGTCCCATGTCTTCGGGCGCATGGTGGCCATCGCCTGCGTCCGCGCCCGGGTCCGCCTCGGCCACGCGCCGAGCCTTGCCGCCGAGGACCTGCTGCCGGACCTCGCCGCCTTCAGGCCGACCTGCCTGCTGACCATCCCCTACATGCTGGAGAAGATCTACAACTCGGCCCGCGCGAAAGCCGAGTCGGGCGGCCGGGGTGCGGTCTTCGACCGGGGTGCGGCGGTCGCCGTCCGCTTCGGCGAGGCGCTGGAGGCCCGGCAGACCGGCGCCGGCAGCGGCCCGGGCCGCTCTCTGAAGACGGCCCGCACCTTCTACGACCCACTGGTCTACCGCAAGATCCGAACCGCCATGGGCGGCCGCGTGCGGCACGTCATCTGCGGCGGCTCCCCGCTCGGCAGGCGCCTCGCCGCGTTCTACGCCGGTGCCGGCATCGAGATCTTCGAGGGCTACGGCCTGACCGAGACCACGGCGGCCACGACCGTCACCCCGCCCCTCAAACCCCGTCTGGGCACGGTCGGCTGGCCGCTGCCCGGCACCCGCATCCGCATCGCGGCCGACGGCGAGATCCTCGTCTCCGGCGACCATGTCCTGCGCGGCTACTGGGAGCCGCAGGCCGGCGGCGTCGTCCCCGCGACCCGGGACGGCTGGCTGGCGACCGGCGACATCGGCGAGCTGGACGACGAGGGCTATCTGACCATCACCGGCCGCAAGAAGGAGCTGCTGATCACGTCGGGCGGCAAGTCGGTGGCCCCGGCGCCGCTGGAGAACTGGCTGCGCCAGCACCCGCTGATCTCCCAGGTGATGCTGGTCGGCGACGGCCGCCCGTACGTCGCGGCTCTCATCACCCTCGACCCCGACGGCATCGGGCACTGGCGCCAGATGATCGGCAAGCACCCCGTGCCGCCCGAACTGCTCGTCGGCGACCCCGAACTGGAGGCCGTCCTGCAGCGCGCGATCGACGAGGCCAACAAGCTGGTGTCGCGGCCCGAGTCCGTCCGCCGTTTCACCGTCCTGCCGACGGACTTCACCGAGGAGGCCGGCCACCTCACCCCGTCGATGAAACTGCGCCGCGAGCAGATCATGACCGACTTCGCGGCCGAGGTGGAGGCCCTGTACGGCCCGGTCACCGGCCCATGAGGGTCGGCACCCGCTCCTCGCGCGCGGAGCGGGTTGCCGCCCGGGTCGGCCGTGTCCCGTCAGTGATCCTCGTACGCCCCTGATATTCCAGTCAATCCTTGGGTTTGCTGGCCAGATCCAAGGTATAGCTTGGGTGTTGTGACGCTCGACGACCTCCGTGTGTTCGTGGCCGTGTGCCGTGCCGGCAGCCTCAGTTCCGTCGCCAGGGACCTCGGCTGCACCCAGTCCGCCGTCAGCCAGCACATCAAGCGCCTGGAGCGGGAGACGGGGGTCGCGCTGCTGGAGCGGCTGCCCAGGGGCGTTCTGCCGACCCAGGCCGGTCGGATACTGGAAGCCGCCGCCGCGGAGGGCATCTCCGGGCTCGACATCGCCGTACGGCGACTGCGCGACCTGGTCGACGGCCACAGCGGGTACGTCCGCGTCGCCACCGGCGCCACCACCGTCCGGCACTTCATGTCCGAGGCCGTGGTCGCCTTCCGCCGTCGCCACCCCAGGGTCAACCTCGAGTTCCGCACGGTCAGTTCGGGACGCGGCACCTTCGACGCCCTGGCCGACGGCAGCCTGGACCTGGCCTGGATCACCGTCGGCCCCCCGGTGCGCGGCATCGAGCAGCGGACGGTCGCCGAACTGCCCTGGGTGCTCGCCGTCGCCGCCGACGACCCCCTCGCCGGGCGCACCCGTCTCGACGCGGCCGACCTCACCGGCGTACGGCTCATCCGGCTGCCCCCGAACTCCACCTCCGCCGCCCACCTCGACGAGGCCTGCACCGAGCTGGGCGTCCGTTTCACCTACGACACGAGCGTCGCCGACTGGGACACGGCCCTGCTGCTCGCCGAGCTGGGCGTGGGCCGGGCGGTCGTCCCCGCCGTACCGGGCCTGCCGGTGCCCGGCGAGGGCGAACTGCGGCTCGTCCCGCTGCCCGGCCTGCGCCCCCTGCCCGTCGGCTGGGCCGTCCGCCGCTGGGACGCCCTCAGCCCTCCGGCGCGGGCGTTCGCCGACACGGTCGTCGCCGCCGCGGGCTGAGCGGGAGTTCCGCCCAGACCGTCTTGCCGACGGTGCGCTCGGTGACGCCCCAGCGGGCGGAGAGGACGAGGACGAGGACGATCACGAGCCCGCGCCCGTGCTCGTCCTCCGGCCCGGCCTCCAGGAACCGCGGCGCCCTGTCCCCTCGGGCGCCGCTCACCTCGATACGCAAAGTGTCCTTCTCCCGCAGCAGCCGCAGCCGCAGCTCGAAGTCCGGCCCGGCACGCGACCGTGGGTGACGGCGTTCGAAGCCAGCTCCGACACCAGCAGTTGCGCAGTGCCGTTCTGGTCGCTGTCGTGGGGACACCCCCAGGTGGCGAGCTGCTGCGCGGTGAGCCGCCGGGTCAGCCGGGCCCCGAGAGGGGTGGCGCTGGACGAGTTCGGTGGCCTCGGGAGCGGGGGTGGAGATTTCTGCGTTCACGTCACCGAGAGTGGTCGGTTCTCCCTACGCTGACCAGGGGATGGCCGGCGACTGTGCGTAGTCGTACGGGTGCGTTCGCGTGCAGTACGAGTGTCGGAGGTGACGGTGGAGGAACGCAGGCCGGAGACGCCCGCCGAGGCGAACGGATCGGCGACTGTCTTCGTCGTACTGGGTAGGCAGTTGAAGTTGCTGAGGGAGCGGGCGGGACTGAATCAGCGGGAGTTCGGCGACCTGGTGGGGTACGGCCCCGACCAGATCTCCGCCATGGAACGAGGGAGGGGTACGGACGCCGAGGCCGGAGTTCTTGAAGAAGGCGGACGACCTCCTCAACGCGGGCGGGCTGTTCATCGAGGTCCTCCCCCAGGTCGAGGAGGCGATGAGCAGGGCGCGGGCACGGCATCCGGAGTGGTACCGGAGATATGCGGCGATGGAGGCGGAGGCGGTGGAACTGCATCACTACAACAATCACGCGGTGCAGGGCCTCCTGCAGACCGAGGAGCACGCACGGGCCGTGTTCGCTCAGCGGCGGCCGTTTCTCGATGAGGGGACCATCGAGAAACGGGTGGCTGACCGTCTCTCTCGTCAACAGGTCTTCCAGCGGTGTCCCCGGCCCATCGTCAGCTACATCCTGGAAGAGGCAGTGCTCGACCGGCCGATCGGTGGGCGGCGTGTCCACGCCGAGCAGCTGCGCCACCTGCTCAACCTGAGCCGCATGCAGAACGTCGAGATCCAGGTGATGCCGACGAACATGGAGGAACACCCCGACCCGGGAAGCGCGTTCAACCTCCTGGTACCCAAAGGGCATGGCCAAGTGGCGTACGTGGAGGCACAGGGATTCCCTCAGCTCATCACAGACCGGGAGGAGGTCCGGAAGATCGCCGACCGCTATGGGACCATGCGCGCAATGGCACTCAGTCCCAGGGAGTCCCGCTCCCTGATCACTCGGAAGCTGGAGGAGCTGTGAGCGTCGAGGACCTTGCTTGGTTCGAGTCCAGCTACAGCGACGGCGAGGGCGGCGATTGCGTCGAGCCCGCCTACACCTGGCCCAAGTCCACCCACAGCGGCGGTGAAGGCGGCGAATGCCTCGAAGTGGCCGTCCACCCCGCCGCCGTCCACATCCGCGACTCGAAGACCCCCGCCGCCCCCCACCTCACCGTCGGCCCCGCCGCCTGGGCGGCCTTTCTGTCCTCGGGAACCGACCGGGACCGGATCGGTAACCCCCGTTCGTAGGCTGCCGTTCCACCCTCGCCGACTCCGTCCACCCGAGCAGAGGCATGAAAGAAGACAACGACGTTCGCCGGATCTTCCTGCTGAACCCGGACCAGCGTCTCCTCCACGAGGCCGCGCGGACCGGTGTCCAAGTGCGCTCCGCCGAGGCCGACCCGCTGGATGAGCGGGCGCTGGGCCCCGTGCTGAAGGAGGCCGCCGCGGCCGGGCTGTTCGTCAACCCGGCCCGGTCCCTCAGGGTGCTCGCCGACCCGGAGGCCGTACGGCGGCTCGTGCGCGACAACCGGCTGTCGCCGGACGCCGCCGTACCCGCCACGGGCGGAACGCGGCTCAGCGTGGAGACGCTCAGTGTGCACGGGATGCACCAGACCGTGGGGATCACCGCCCGCATGCCGTACGGGCTGCTGCACCCGGCACCGCTGACGGAGGACGCCGCGGCCGAGGTGCGGGCCGTGGTGACCGCCCTGCTGGATCTGACCGGGTACCAGTACGGGCCGGGGCACACGAACGTCGTGCTGACGGCGGCCGGGCCGGTGATCACCGGCTGCCGGGCGGCGCTGGCCAGGGACCCGGTGCCGGAGCTGCTGAGGGTCGCGGGCGGGTTCGACCTGGCGGCCGGGGCCGTGGAGGTGCTGGCCGGGCGGCTGGTGGACACGGTGCGGCCGGGCCGGTACGCGGCGGCGGCCGTGCTCAACCCGCCGTGGCGGCTGGAGACCGGCGAGGTCGGCGTGCTGCCGCACGTGCGGCACGTGTCGCCGCCGGACTCCCTGCGTCCCGGGCATCTCGTCGTGCACGCGGACTCACCCGAGGTGGCGGCCCAGCGGGTGACCTCCCTGACCGAGCTGGTCACCGGGAACGGATCGGGAACGAACCGGTAGAGCCCCGCCGCACTGTTGATACGTCGCCGGAATCAGGACGACGACGCCAGCGACGTCGACAGGAGGCCGAGTCAGGTGCTGAAGTTCTCGATACTCGGGGCACTGCAGATCCGTACCGTGTCCGGGCCCGCGGAGATCTCCGGCGATCTGCAGCGCGTCCTCGTGCAGACCCTGCTGGTCAGCGAGGGCCGCCCGGTGTCCGGAGAGTGCCTGGTCGAGGAGATGTGGGGCGAGGCCGTACCCGACAACCAGGCGAACGCGCTGCAGGCGCACGTCAGCAGGCTGCGTCGGAAGCTGCGCGCGCTGGAGCCGGACCGGCCGACGTCCCGGGTCACCATCCACCCCTCCGGCTACCGGCTCGTCGTCGGCGACGGGGAGCTGGACGCGGCGGAGTTCATGGCGGCCGTACGGCAGGCGGAGGCGGCGTCGCCCGGCGACGCGGCGCACGTGGCACGGCTGCTCGGCGAGGCGCTCGGCCTGTGGCGCGGTCCCGTCTTCGGCGGCTTCCCCGGCGGAACCCTGTGCCAGCTGGCCGGGGCCCGCTACGAGGAGTACCGGATGCGGGCGATGGAACTGCGCTTCGACGCCGAGCTGCGGCTCGGCCACCACGCGGCCCTGCTCGCCGAGCTGGCCGAGGCGCACACCAACCACCCGCTGCGCGAACGCTTCTGCGAGCAGCTGATGATCGCCCTGTACGGCTCGGGGCGGCAGGCCGACGCCCTCGACGTCTTCCGGCGCATGCGCGGCCGGCTCGACGCGGAACTGGGCATCGAGCCGTCCCCGGCGCTGCGCCGGGTGGAAAGCGCCATCCTCCGCCATGATCCGGCACTTGCCTCGGACATGCGCCCGGTCCTGCTCCAACTGGCTTGAAAACGGTGCTCGTCCTGCTCGTACCGAGAGACGTCGGGCGGTAGCGTGAAGAGGCCTTCACGCACTTGCCGGTTCGGGTACAACCTTAGGATCGGTCCGAACATCTCGGGCCGGGCGACGAAACGTAGCGGGGGGAACGGTACGTGGAATCGGCGGCATTGGGCCATCCTGTCGTACGGTTCAACATCCTCGGCCCGCTGGAAGGCTGGCACGGTGAGCACCGGGTGCGGCTGGGCAGTCCCACACAGGAACGGGTGCTCGTCACCCTGCTGCTCGAGCCGGGCCGGATGGTGCCGCTCAGCCGGCTGGTGGCCGCCGCCTGGGACGACGAGCCGCCGCAGACCGCGGGCCACCAGGTCCGCAAGGCCGTCGCCGCGCTGCGCACCCGCATCCCGGACGGCTCCCGCCTGATCGTCACCGACGGTCCCGGATACCGCGCCGTCCTCGGTGAACACCAGTTGGACCTGCACGAGTTCGGCCAGTGGTCCCGACAGGCCCGGCAGGCGATGGCCGACGGCCGGCCCGAGGAGGCGGTCGGTCATCTGCGGGCCTGTCTGGACCTGTGGCGGGGCCCGGTCATGGCCGGTGCCGGCGGCACGGTGATCTCCGCCGCCTCCCTGGCGCTGGAGGAGCGCCACATGGCGATCGCCGAGCAGTACTACGAGCTTCAGCTCGAACGCGGCCAGTCCGGTGAACTCATCGGTCCGCTCAGGGAGTTGGTGACAGCGCATCCGCTGCGGGAGACCCTGCGCGGCCGACTGATGCTGGCCCTGTACCGGGCCGGCCGGCAGGCGGAGGCGCTGGAGGAGTTCGGCCGGGTGCGCGAGCTGCTCGTGGAGGAGCTGGGCATCGATCCGGGCGTCGAACTGACCGGGCTGTACGAGGCGATCCTGCGCGACAGCCCCGAGGTCGCCCCCCGCCTGCCGCAGTCCGTGGCCGACCGCGCCGCCCTCCTGCTGCCGGCCCCGCTCGCCCGGACCACCGGCCCGGCGGCCGCGCCCTGCACCCTGCCCTACGACCTGCCCGACTTCACCGGCCGTGACGACGAACTGGCCCGCCTGCTCGAGGTGGGCCGGGCGCCCGCGGGCCGGGGCACCCGGATCATCGGGGTGGACGGCATGGGTGGCAGCGGCAAGACCGCCCTCGCCGTGCACGCCGCCCATCTGCTCGCCGCCGACTACCCCGGCGGGCAGCTCTTCGTCGACCTGCGCGGTTTCAGTCCCGGCGAGAAGGCCCAGGAACCGGGCGCCGTACTGCACTCGCTGCTGCGCACCCTGGGCGTCCCCGACGAGCGCATCCCGGACGACCTGGAGCGGCGCATCACCCTGTGGAGAACCGTTTCCGCGCAGCGGAAGCTGCTGCTGGTCCTCGACAACGCCGCGGGCGCTGCCCAGGTACGGCCCCTGCTGCCCGCCTCCGAGGACTGCCTCGCCGTCCTCACCGGCCGGGTCCGCATGCTCGACCTCGACGGCGCCGAGTGGCTCTCCCTGGGGCTGCTCTCCGCCGACGACAGCGTCACCCTGCTCACCCGCATGCTCGGCGCCGACCGCACCGGCGTCGAACCCCAGGCCGTGGCCCGGCTCGCCGGCCTGTGCGGCGGGCTGCCCCTCGCGCTGCGCGTCACCACCGCCCGGCTGCGCAACCGGCCCCGCTGGACCGTGCAGTACCTGGTCGACCGGCTCGCGGACGAGACCCGGCGACTGCGGGAGCTGAGCGCGGGGGAGCGCAGCGTCGAGGCCACGCTCCGGCTGTCGTACCAGGCGATGGAGGAGGAGCAGCGCGCCGCCTTCCGGCTGCTCGGACTGCACCCCGGCAGCGCCATCGACGTCCACTCGGCCGCCGCCCTGCTCGCCACCGACGCCCATGACGCCGAGGACGTCCTGGAGGACCTGCTCGACGCGCATCTGCTGGAACAGCACGAGGCGGGGCTGTACGGCTTCCACGACCTGGTGCGGACGTACGCGATGAGCGTGCGGGAGGCGGAGGACGACTCGGAGGGGGCGGTCGAGCGGCTGGTCTCGTACTACACGCTCGCCACCGACCAGGCCTGCGAGATCCTCTTCCCCGGCCGCAACCGCTACGGTGACCTGCCCGAGCCCGGCACGGCCGAGCTGCCACGCCTGGACGACGACGAGCAGGCGCTGCGCTGGTTCGACCGCGAGCGCGAGGCGCTGCTCGCGGTCGTCGCCCAGGCGGGCACGCACGGCATGCACCGTACGGCCGCGCTCCTGGCCCGCAACGTGCTCTTCTACCTCCACCTGCGGGGCCACTACCAGGAGTTCCGGGTCGTCAACCGGGTCGCGGTGACCGCCTGCCGGCAGCTCGACGACCCGGTGCTGCTGAGCCTGAGCCTGTGCAACCTGGCCGTGGGCCAGTGGTGGCTCGGCGACTTCCACGGCGGCATCACCACCGCCCAGGAGGCCCTGGAACTCGTCCACGGCACCGATCCCCGCACCCGCGCCTTCAGCATCGAGGTGCTCGGCCTGCTGCACGGGGCGCTCGGCGACTTCGACGAGGCCCGGTCCTACCTCGCCCAGGGCATCGCCCTGCACCGGGAACTGGGCATGGACCGGGCGGAGGCGGAGGCGCTGGTCAACCTCAGCACCGTACAGACCTGGTCGGGCCACTACGCCGAAGGCGCCTCGCTCGCCGCCCGTGCCACCGAGCTGAACCGGCGCCTCGGCGAACGCAACCACGAGATCTCCTCGTTGGCCTGGCTGGCGCTCGCCCACTTCGGCCTCGGCGAGGACGAACGGGCGCGGGCCTGCCTGTCCCAGGCACTCGAACTGTGCGACGAGTCCCGACAGCCCGGCAACGTCGCCTTCGTCCTCGCCCACTGGGCCCGCGTCTGCCAGCGCTTCGGCGAGGTGACCCTGGCCGCGGAACACGCCGAGCGCGCCCTGGACCTCGTCGCGACCGGGGGCACGGTGCTGCGTCAGTCGTCCGTGGTGAACGTGGTCGGCTCGGTCCACCTGCGCGCGGGAGCGGCCGACCGCGCCATGGAACTCCACCGCCGTGCCCACGAACTGGCCACCCGCCTCGGCTACCGCATCGAGATCGCCCGCGCCCTGCACGGCATGGCGGAGGCGGCCGAGGCCCTGGGCGACGGCAGGACGGCGTCGCGGCACCTGCGGGCGGCGGAGGCGCTGTACGACGCGATGGGGGTCACGGAGGCGGGGCGGCGGCTGTAGGGGCCTGCGCCCACGCCCGGCAGGTGTCCCCGCTCCACGCCCCGACGGATCCTCACCGCGCCCCCGCCGCCCCGCGCTGAGGCCGGTGTGACGGCTGGGCCCGGTCGACGCGGCGTGTGAAGCCGGGTCCGGCCGACGGTCGGTGGTCGCGTGGAAACGGCACCGGCCGGGGGGTGAGCCCGGACGGTGCCGTGGCGCTGCGCTGACCGGTGCGTGGGGCGGTGCGGTCAGGGACCGGTGCCGGGTGCCGGCCGCGGTCAGGGCTTGACGGCGAACGGGTCGCGGTCGTCCGCGAGGGCGGGGCCGGGGTTCGCCTGGTGACCGGTCAGGTCGGCGGCGACGCGCACGAACCGGTCCTGCACACCGGTCGCCGGAACGGCCGCCGCGGTGCCGAGCGCGAGGACGCCCGTGCCGGTGAGCGCGACCAGAACCGTCTTCGTGTGCGAGGCGATGGAACGCATGTGGAAACCCCCAGGAAGAGACGGATCACAGCGACGGATCGCTGGAGACGGATCGGCGGTGACGGATCGCAGGTGCGGATCGTCATCCGGCCGCCGGCTGCTCCCCGGCGACGCGATCGATGCTCTTGGGCGTCGATCCCCATGCCTTCCCCGCTGGTTCCCGAAGCAGGTCAGCCCACCGGTACTCCTGGTTTCAAGCGTTTCTCGAGTGGCTCTCGAGTGTTTCTCCAGCGGTCCTCCAGCGGTCCTCAAGGTCTCGCGGAACAGTGCAGAACCACTCAAAACGCTGGTCCTCACGTGCCTGCGGGGCCGGAGGACCTGCGGGCGAACACGAAGGCCTGCGGGACGGACTCCCCGGCCCGTTCCTCCGGTGCGCGCACGGTGCTGGAGCCGAGGGCGAACCCGGCGCCCCCAGCAGTTCCGCGATCCGCTCGGGCCGGCGCCGCTGGAAGTCCAGTGCGACGGGGTGACCCCACGGCCGGTCGAGCCGGTGCGGTTCCTCGCCCACCTGGAAGGCGAGGAGCAGGTGCCCGCCGGGGCTCAGCACCCGGTGCAACTCGGCGAAGAGCGCCGGGGACCTTCCAGCCGACCGAGCCGGGCCGGCGGGTCAGGCGACCCCGGCCAGCCTCAACATCGCCGTCATGCCCGCCGACCCCACGACCACCACGACGAACGGCGCCCTGAACCACGCCAGCAGCGCCCCCGGAATGGATCGCCGCCTCGCCAGGCGCGAGCGCACCCGCTCCGGCCTGTCCCTCTCCGAGCTGGCCAAACGCGCCGGAATCGCGAAGTCCACGCTCTCCCAGCTGGAGGCGGCGAGCGGCAACCCGAACGTGGAGACGCTCTGGGCGCTCGCGGTCGCGCTGGGCGTGCCGTTCAGCGCCCTGGTCGAACCGCCGGCGCCGAGCGTGCAGGTGATCCGGGCCGGCGAGGGCCCGTCGGTCGCCTCGGGGCAGGCCGACTACGTCGCCACCCTGCTGTCCGCGAGCGCTCCGGGAGCCCGTCGTGACATCTACCGCCTGGGCGCCGAGCCCGGCGCGGCACGCATGTCCGAACCGCACATCCCCGGCACGGTCGAGCACCTGATCGTGGGCTCGGGCCGGGTGAAGGCGGGCCCGGCGGGGCAGGAGGCCGAACTCGGTCCCGGCGACTACATGACCTATCGGGGCGACGTGGCGCACTCGTACGAGGCGCTGCTGCCGGGCACGACCTTCGTCCTCGTCATGCAACACATGTAGAGAATTCGCCGGAAATTCATCGATCGCCACGGCGATCGACGAGGAGGCCGCCGATCGATCACGACAGCCGCACCGGCCGCACCGGCCGGAAAAGGCAGGAGCCCCGTCGCCGAAACGGCGCGGGGCTCCTTGGGTACTGCTCTCAGGTTCTGCGACCAGGGGCGATCGGATCGGGCAGATCAGATCGCGGTGACGTTCTCCGCCTGCGGGCCCTTCGGGCCCTGGGTCACGTCGAAGGACACCGCCTGGTTCTCCTCGAGGGAGCGGAAGCCAGTGGCGTTGATCGCGGAGTAGTGAACGAAGACGTCGGGGCCGCCGCCCTCCTGGGCGATGAAGCCAAAGCCCTTTTCGGCGTTGAACCACTTAACGGTTCCGGTAGCCATAAGCCCTCCTTGGGCTCAAAAAGGGTTGCCCTGCTCCAGAACCTGCAAGTGTGAAACTGGTGCTGCACAACTGCATACGTCTGAAAACGACGAGAGCCCGCGGTCACATGCTCCGCAGGCTCTGTACTGCAAGGGAAACCAAACTGCAACTTGCGGCAAGCCTAGCATCCGGGCAGCCGAAAGCAATAGAGGTCAAGATCACGTCACCCGGACGTTTGAACAGCCGCTGAGCCGTTCGGTGGTGGGGCCGGTACCGGCACCGTACAGGACGGGGTCTAGTCTCGCGATGTGGACAATTCTCGCACCCGGCCGCGCGTCGGCCACATCCAGTTCCTGAACTGCCTTCCCCTCTACTGGGGCCTAGCGAGAACCGGCACCCTGCTCGACTTCGAGCTCACCAAGGACACCCCGGAGAAGCTCAGCGAGCAGATCGTGCGCGGCGACCTCGACATCGGTCCCGTCACCCTGGTCGAGTTCCTGCGCAACGCCGACGACCTGGTCGCCTTCCCGGACATCGCCGTCGGCTGCGACGGCCCGGTGATGTCCTGCGTGATCGTCTCGCAGGTCCCGCTCGAACGCCTGCACGGCGCCAGGGTCGCCCTCGGCTCGACCTCCCGCACCTCTGTCCGCCTCGCCCAGCTGCTGCTCGCCGAGCGCTACGGCGTCCAGCCCGACTACTACACCTGCCCGCCCGACCTCAGCCTGATGATGCAGGAGGCCGAGGCCGCCGTCCTCATCGGTGACGCGGCACTGCGGGCTAACCTGCACGACGGCCCGCGCTTCGGCCTCGAGGTGCACGACCTCGGCACGCTGTGGAAGGAGTGGACCGGCCTGCCGTTCGTCTTCGCGGTGTGGGCGGCCCGCCGGGACTACGCGGATCGCGAGCCGGCCATCACCCGCAAGGTGCACGAGGCCTTCCTCGAATCCCGCAACCTCTCCCTGGAAGAGGTCGCCAAGGTCGCAGAACAGGCCGCCCGCTGGGAGGCCTTCGACGAGGCGACCCTGGCCCAGTACTTCACCACCCTCGACTTCAGCTTCGGCCCGGCGCAACTGGAGGCCGTCGCCGAGTTCGCCCGCCGTGTCGGCCCGACGACCGGCTTCCCTGCGGACGTCGAGGTGGACCTGCTGCAGCCCTGAGTGAGCGTCACTAGGCTGCCCTGCACAGGCGTTGGACAGCGACCCCGGGGTCGTGGGCGTTGGGGGGAGCGCGTCATGCAGCCGCTGGACGTGGACGAGCCGGCCGCCGTCGGGCCGTACCGGCTGCTCGGCCGGCTCGGCTCCGGCGGCATGGGCCGGGTCTACCTCGGCCGCAGCGCGGGCGGCCGTACGGTCGCCGTGAAGATCGTGCACCCGCACTTCGCGCTGGACGAGGAGTTCCGCGCGCGGTTCCGGCGCGAGGTGGCGGCCGCGCGGCGGGTCGGCGGCGCCTGGACGGCGCCCGTCCTCGACGCCGACCCGGACGCGGCCGTCCCCTGGGTCGCCACGGCGTACGCGGCCGGGCCCTCTCTCGCCGCCGCCGTCGCAGACAGCGGCCCCCTGCCCGCGCCCACGGTACGGGCGCTGGGCGCGGGCCTCGCCGAGGCGCTCACGGCCGTACACGGACTGGGGCTCGTGCACCGGGACGTGAAGCCGTCCAACGTCCTGCTGACCCTGGACGGGCCGCTGCTCATCGACTTCGGCATCGCCCGGGCCACGGACGGTACGGCGTCCCTGACCTCCACCGGCGTGTCCGTCGGCTCGCCCGGCTACATGGCGCCCGAGCAGATCCTCGGCAAGGGCCCCACCGGTGCCGCCGACGTCTTCTCCCTCGGCGCGGTCCTCGTCCACGCGGCCACCGGTGAACCGCCCTTCCGTGGCGACACCTCGGCCGCGCTGCTCTACAAGGTCGTTCACGAGGAGCCCGAATTCGACTGTCTGGACGGTGAGTTGCGGGACCTGGCGGCGGCCTGCCTGGCCAAGGACCCGGCCGCCCGCCCCGCCCCCGCCGACATCGGTCGCCGCCTCGCCCCGGAAGGAGCCACCCGCCTGATCGCCGGCGGCTGGCTCCCGGGCCCCCTGGTGGAACAGGTCAGCCGCAGCGCCGTACGCCTGCTGAACCTGGACACACCGGACACGGGGGAGACGGCCCGGTCGGGACCGGTGGCGTTCGACACGCCTGCGGTGACGGGACCCGCGGTCATGCCGGGCCCCGACTCGCCGACCGGCGGCGGCGTCTTCGGCCCTGCACCGGTGATGCGTGCCGGGGGTCCGCCGCCCACGCCGCCCGGCACGCAGCGGGCTCCGGCCGTGCCGTCCGGCGGGCCGGGGGAGCCGATGCCCGGGGCTTCACCGAAGACCGTGACCGGTGTGGAGGGGGTCGCGCCGACCGTCGTGCCCGGGCCCCGGGACGCGGCGCCGCCCGGCCGGCTCTCCGTCAGCGTGGCGGCCGCGGCCGTGCCGGGTGAGGGGGGCCGGGGGCGCCGGCTGAGCTGCACGGTCGTGCTGGCGGCCGCCGGGGCCCTGGCCGTGGGCGGGCTGGGCATCGGCCTGCTGCTGCGGCCCTGGTCCCAGCACGACAACGCCGCGGGCGCGGGCGGCCGCCCCCAGGTCTCCCGGACGCCGACGGCAGCCTCCAGCGACGCCGCCGAGGGAGGCGGCCGGCCCGGCGCGATCCCGGCCCGCTACCTCGGCACCTGGGAAGGGCAGGCCACCGCACTCGGCGGCAGCCTCCCCGAGGGCACCTTCCGGCTCACCGTCCACCAGGCCGCCGTGGGGCAGGAGTTGGGGCGGCTGCGGCAGACCGACCAGATCGGCGGCGTGTGCACCGACGTCCTCACCCTGAAGGAGGTGACGAAGACCCAGGTCCTCGCCACCTCGAGAGGCGCGGCGGACAACCCCGGTCACTGCGTGCCGACCGCGCATCAGGTCGAGCTGACCCCGGTCGGCGACGATCTCAGGTTCACCTCGGACAGTTCCGCCGAGGGCAACCCGGTGGCGCGCCTGTCGAAGGCCGGTCGGGCGCGGTGAGCACGGGTGCGCTGGCCGCCGTCGCCGTCCTGTGGGGAGCGCTGGCCGGCACGCTGCTGCCCCGCGCCGTCCACCGTTTCGCCGTACCGTCCGGTGAGCCCTGGCGGGACCGCTGCCCGGACGGTCATCCGATCCGCGGCTGGCTCGGCCGGACCGCGTGCGGCTCCTGCCCGGGAGAGGCCCGTCGTACGGCCGTACTCCCGACCGCCGTCGCCACGGCCCTCATCTGCGCCGCCCTCGCCGTCGCCACGGGCACGCGCCCCGAGCTGGTGGTGTGGCTGCTGCTCGCGCCCGTCGGGGTGCTGCTGGCCGTGGTCGACTTCCGGGTGCGGCGGCTGCCCGACCCGCTGACCCTGCCCGCCGCCGCCGCCGCCCTCGGCCTGCTGGGCCTCGCCGCGCTGCTGCCCGAGCACGCCGGTCACTGGCTCACCGCGCTGTACGGCGCCCTCGCGCTCGGCGCCGGCTACTGCGCGCTGTACCTCGTCAACCCGGGCGGCATGGGCTTCGGCGATGTGAAGCTGGCCGTGGGGACGGGCGCCGTGCTCGGCTGGTACGGCTGGCCCACCGTCCTGCTCGGCACCTTCGCCGGCTTCCTGCTCGGGGCGCTGTACGGCGCGGCGCTCGTCGTCACGCGGCGGGCAAGCCGCAAGAGCGCGGTTCCCTTCGGGCCCTTCCTGCTGGCCGGTGCCCTCGCCGGGCTGCTGATCGGCGCGTACGCGGCCTGACGTCCTCGCGGTGATAGCGCTGGCGTAGGCTGGTTCGGCCCGCCCACCCCACCACTTTTGTACGAGCGCTTCGCGCACTGTCCATGATTCAAACCCTTGACGAAAGGGACGCCCGGTGACCGAGAAGGCCGACCTCCAGTCCGTGCTCGACCGAGCCGCAGCGGGCGGACGCATCACGCCCGAGGAAGCCCTCGACCTCTACCGGGACGCCCCGCTGCACGCGCTGGGCGCCGCCGCCGACGCCGTACGCCGCGGCAAGTACGCCGGGACCGAGCACATCGCGACGTACATCATCGAGCGGAACATCAACTACACGAACGTGTGCGTCACGGCGTGCAAGTTCTGTGCCTTCTACGCGGCCCCCAAGGACACGGAGAAGGGCTGGACCCGCGACCTCGACGACATCCTGCGCCGCTGCGCGGAGACGGTCGAGCTGGGCGGCACCCAGATCATGTTCCAGGGCGGCCACCACCCGGACTACGGCGTCGAGTACTACGAGAAGCACTTCCGGGCCATCAAGGAGGCGTTCCCGCAGCTGGTCATCCACTCGCTGGGCGCGTCCGAGGTCGAGCACATGGCCCGTATCTCGGGCGTGTCGGTCGAGGAGGCCATCACCCGCATCCACGAGGCGGGCCTCGACTCCTTCGCGGGCGCCGGCGCGGAACTGCTTCCCGAGCGCCCCCGCAAGGCCATCGCCCCGCTGAAGGAGTCCGGCGAGCGCTGGCTGGAGATCATGGAGACGGCGCACCGGCTGGGTGTGGAGTCCACCTCCACCATGCTGATGGGCACGGGCGAGACGAACGCCGAGCGGATCGAGCACCTCAGGATGATCCGGGACGTGCAGGACCGCACGGGCGGCTTCCGCGCCTTCATCCCGTACACCTACCAGCCGGAGAACAACCACCTGAAGGGCCGCACCCAGGCCACCCTCTTCGAATACCTCCGCATGATCGCCGTCGCCCGCCTCTTCCTGGACAACGTCCGGCACGTCCAGGGCTCGTGGCTGACCACGGGCAAGGAGGTCGGTCAGCTGTCGCTGCACTACGGCGCGGACGACCTCGGCTCGATCATGCTGGAGGAGAACGTGGTCTCCTCGGCCGGCGCCAAGCACCGCTCCAACCGCCTCGAGATCATCGACCTGATCAGGAAGGCGGGCCGGGTCCCGGCCCAGCGCTCCACGACGTACGAGCACCTCGTCGTCCACGACGACCCGGCGAACGACCCCGTCGACGACCGCGTGGTCTCCCACATCTCCTCCACGGCCATCGAGGGCGGCACGGCGCACCCGGAACTGAAGCTGCTGACCTCCAACTAGGCGCCCCGTGCTGACACTTCACATCGCCGAGCGCTCTCCCGGGGTGGCCGTCCTGGTCGACGGCGCGACCGTCGCCGCCGTCGGCCCGTACGAGGAACTGGCTGCCGCCGAGCCCCGGGCGAGGGTGCGGCGCTGGCCCGGAATCCTCACCCCGGGGCTGCTGAACCCGTACGGTCCGGAGCTGCTGGAGGCCACCTATCACCCCGACCCGCGCGAGGCCGACGTCCTCGGCGCCGAGCCCATCGGCGGGGCGCGGGCGAGGGAGATCTTCCGCAGCGATCCCGCGCGCCTCGGCGCGAGCGCGCGACGCGGGGTGCAGCGGATGCTGGCGCACGGCACGGTGGCGGTGGCCGGGGAGTTCCGGTCGCGGGCCGTGGCGGACGCGGTGCGCAGGGCCGGGCTCGCGGTGGGGCAGCGGCCCGAGCGCCTTCCGGGTCCGGCGACACTGTCCCCGACCCCGCTGGTCCTGCTGCCGCGGCTGGTCCCGGGCGGGCCCGCCCGCTTCGCCGTGTTCGACGTCGCGGACCGCGCCGAACTGGTCCGCCGCGGCGCCGGCACCTGTGTGGCGACCGTCATCGGTGGGCGGCTGGTGTACCGGGGCCGCTGAGCCCGTTCCGTACCCCCTGCTGCCACAATGGGCGGGTGACCCGCGCTTCCCTGAACAAGCAGCCGCACGAAGTCGCCTCGATGTTCGACGACGTGGCGGAACGGTACGACCTGACGAACGACGTGCTGTCGCTCGGCCAGGACCGGCGCTGGCGCAAGGAGGTGGCGAGGGCGGTCGACGCGCGCCCCGCGCAGAAGGTCCTCGACCTCGCCGCCGGTACGGCCACCTCGTCGCTCCCCTTCGCGCGGAGCGGCGCCTACGTCGTCCCCTGCGACTTCTCCCTGGGCATGCTCCAGGTCGGCAAGAAGCGGCACACCTGGCTGCCCTTCACGGCCGGCGACGCGACCAGGCTGCCGTTCAAGGACGACACCTTCGACGCCGTGACGATCTCCTTCGGGCTGCGCAACGTCCAGGACACGGACGCGGCGCTCGCGGAGATGTACCGGGTGACCCGGCCCGGCGGACGCGTGGTGATCTGCGAGTTCTCCCATCCGACCTGGGCGCCCTTCCGGACCGTCTACACCGAGTACCTGATGCGGGCGCTGCCGCCGGTCGCGCGCGCCGTCTCCTCGAACCCGGACGCCTACGTGTACCTCGCCGAGTCCATCCGCGCCTGGCCCGACCAGCCCGCCCTCGCCGAGCGGCTGCGGAAGGCGGGCTGGACGAAGGTGGCATGGCGCAACCTCACCGGCGGTGTGGTCGCGCTGCACCGGGGGTTCAAGGAGAGCTGAGGCCCGGCCGGGCTTCAGCGGTTGATCACCTCGAACGCGTCGCCGGGCTCGCCGAGTTCGCGTTGGAGGCCACCGGTGGGCGGCCGCGGGATGCGTGGCTCACGCACGCCTCCGCCGCCCTCGCCCTCACCGAAGTCGAACCACACGTACACCATCGAGTCCCGGGGCACCTCGGCGCCGGGACTCGGGTACTGGCGCACGACGTAGTCGACGACCGCGAGGTGGAAGTCCGGGCGGTCCGGCGCGTTGAGGAACAGGCCCTGCGCCCGGGCCGTCTCGCGCGCGTCCACGGCCATCAGTCCGACCAGCCGTGGCACACGCACTTCGGGTGTTTTGGGTGTTATGTGCACAGATGTCACCCCCAGCGGTACTGGAAGGGTAACTCCCGCGCGCCCCACCCGGAAGGGATTGGTGTCTTTCCGTGACAGACGATTACTGTCCGCTGTCGAGGCGGAGTCGGAAGCAGAGGGCGTCCTCGTCCAGCGTGGGATGCGGATAGGTCTCCGCCGGCTCCATGCCGAGCCGCCTGGTCACCGCGATCGACCGCTCGTTGCCCGGCCGGACCATCGCCACCACCTCCGGCACCCCGGCCGCCCGCAGCCGCCGCAGGGTCTCGCACGCGGCCGCGGTGACGTACCCCCTGCCCCAGTGCGCGCGCCCGAGTCGCCAGCCGATCTCCACCTCGCCGACCGGCCCCCAGGCGGGCCGCCAGGGCTGCGCTCCGGTGAACCCGATGACCTCACCGGACTCGTCCAGCACGGTCCACAGGCAGAAGCCGAGTTCGGCGTCGTGCCGCCGCTGCCGCGCGGTGAGTTCCTCGTAGACCGACAGCGCGGCGGGTCTGCCGCCGTAGAACTCCATGACCTCGGGGTCGTCGAAGACCCGGTGCCAGGCGATCGCGTCCTCATGGGTGGGGACACGCAGCCGTACCGCGGGGAGAGGTCGGTTCACAGGGCAGCCCTTCAGCCGGGTGATCAATTCTGCTGAATAGACTGCCCCTGTCCAGTGCCGGTCGGCACGCTGATTTCGAACTTGGGGAGATCCCGCCGTGACCGTCGTGAAGGAGCCCCTCTCCGAGAACACCGCCGACGTGATCGTCGTCGGCGCGGGGCCGGCCGGCTCCACGACCGCGTACCACCTCGCCAAGGCGGGTCTCGACGTCCTGCTGCTGGAGAAGACCGAGTTCCCGCGCGAGAAGGTGTGCGGCGACGGCCTCACCCCGCGCGCGGTCAAGCAGCTCGTCGCCATGGGCATCGACATCTCCGAGGAGGCCGGCTGGCTGCGCAACAAGGGCCTTCGCATCATCGGCGGCGGCTCCCGCCTTCAGCTGGACTGGCCGGAACTCGCCGCCTACCCGAACTACGGACTGGTCCGCAGGCGCGACGACTTCGACGAGCAGTTGGCCCGCAACGCCCAGAAGGCCGGCGCCCGCCTGTTCGAGCGCTGCAACGTCTCCGGCCCGGTCGTCGACGACCGCACCGGCCGCATCACCGGCGTCACCGCCAAGCTCGGCGAGGAGAAGCGCGAGGTCACCTTCCACGCGCCGCTCGTCGTCGCCGCCGACGGCAACTCCACCCGCCTGTCCCTCGCGATGGGCCTGCACCGCCGCGAGGACCGCCCGATGGGGGTCGCGGTGCGCACGTACTTCACCTCGCCCCGCCACGACGACGACTACCTGGAGTCCTGGCTGGAGCTGTGGGACCGCCGCGGCCCCCAGGACCGCCTGCTGCCCGGCTACGGCTGGATCTTCGGCATGGGCGACGGCACGTCCAACGTGGGCCTCGGCGTGCTGAACACCTCCGCCTCCTTCAAGGAGCTGGACTGGCGCGAGATCCTCAAGGCCTGGTGCGCCTCCATGCCGCAGGACTGGGGCTACACGCCCGAGAACATGACCGGCCCCATCCGCGGCGCCGCCCTCCCCATGGCCTTCAACCGCCAGCCCCACTACACGCGCGGCCTCCTGCTCGTCGGCGACGCCGGCGGCCTGGTGAACCCCTTCAACGGCGAGGGCATCGCCTACGCCATGGAGTCCGGCCAGATCGCCGCCGACGTCATCGTGCAGGCACACGCACGTGCCACACCCGCCCAGCGAGAGATCGCCCTGCAGCGCTACCCGCGCGTGCTGAAGGACGCCTACGGCGGCTACTACACCCTCGGCCGCGCCTTCGTGAAGCTCATCGGCAACCCGAAGGTCATGCAGATCGCCGCCCAGCGCGGCCTCACGCACCCGCTTCTGATGAAGTTCACCCTCAAGCTGCTGGCGAACCTCACCGACCCCACGGGCGGCGACGCGATGGACCGCATCATCAACGGCCTGAGCAAGGTGGCCCCGAAGGCCTGAGCCCTTCCCGGGGCCTGCCCGGGCCCTGACCAGTGCCCGGGCAGGCGACGTTCGCCCACGTACGTCCAGTACGTGGGCTTTTGGCCGGCACGCCGACAGCACGCACCGGATGCCGCTCCTTGACGGGCAGACGTCGCCTGCCGGGACACCTGGGGCGTGTTTCGAAAGTGGCGTCGTCCGCCCGAAGGCGGGGTCCGCGGCGTCTGGTGCGGTGCATCGCGAGGCGGAGGGTCGTCCTCGTACCGGGCGTACGTGGACGATCCCGACAACGCGGCGAGGTGCCGTGCCAGACGCCGCGGACCAGACGGGACTTTCGAAACACGCCCTAGGGCCGACTCAGCTCCTCGGCCCTGGCGGCCCGGCGGGCGAGAACCTCGTCCCGCCGGGCCGCCATCTGCCGCAGCGCGTCCCTTTTCTCCCGCTTGGAGAGCCGGTCCAGGTAGAGGTGCCCGTTGGTGTGGTCGGTCTCGTGGGCGAGGCAGCGCGCGAAGTACCCCGTGCCCTCGATGACGAGCGGGTTGCCGTCCCTGTCCAGCCCGCGCACGACGGCCCGGTCCGACCGCGGTACGGCCATCACCGCACCCGGCACGGACAGACAGCCCTCGCCCTCGTCCAGCAACCGCCGTCCGGTCAGGGGTGTTCCGAGCACCGGATTGACGATGTGTCCGACATGCCGGACTCCGTCGTCGTCGGGGCAGTCGTACACGAACAACCGCAGATCGACCCCGACCTGATTCGCCGCCAGCCCCGCCCCCTCGGCGGCATACAGCGTGAGGAACATGTCGTCGACGAGTGCGGCGAGGTCGGGCCCGAACTCCGTGACGTCCCGGCACGGCTTGTGCAGAACCTCCTCACCGACCTCGGTGATCCGGCGCACCGCGCCGCGCCCGGCTTCGGGGGCGTGGCGGGGGTAGTGGTCGGCGGGCCTTCCCTGTACGAACACGCGTGGCATCGCGCGGTCTCCTTCGCTCTCGCTCGGACCGCCGGGCGGCGGCCCGAGCGAGAGGATGTCGGGAACACCGCTCTGACACGCCGGGAACGGCGCGAGGGCCGCTGCCCCCGAGCGGCTGCGGCCCTACGCGTGCGAGTGGTGCGGGGTGCCTCAGAGTACCCGCACGGCACCGGTCGGCGGGTCGTAGGACAGCGGGTGCTCACCGACACCGCTGGAGGGGTTCTGCGCGCCGACGAACATGCCGTCGCCCACGTACACCGCGACGTGGTAGGCGCTGCCCGCGCTGCCCCAGTACAGGATGTCACCCGGCTGCAGGTTGCTGAGCGACACCTGGGTGCCGGCCGTGGACTGGTCCTGGGAGACGCGCGGCAGGCTGATGCCCACCTGCTTGAAGGCCGTCTGCACCAGGCCGGAGCAGTCGTACGCCGAGGGGCCGGTGGCGCCGGAGACGTACGCCTTGCCGATCTGCGCCTTGACGAAGGCGACGACGGCGGCGGCCGAACCGGTGGCCGTGGAACTGCTCGTGGAGGTGCCGGCGTCCGTCGTGGCGGCGAGCGTGGTCCGCTCCGTGCTGCGGGAGGCGCGCTCTGCGGCGGCCTTGCGGGCGGCCTCCTCGGCCTTCTTCTTGGCTTCGGCGGCCTTCTGCTTCGCCTCGGCCAGGTCCGCCTTGGCCTGCTTCGCGGCCTTTGCGGCGGCCGCGTCACGCTCGGCCTGCAGCTGGTAGTTCGCGGCGGCCTGCTGGGTGGCGTCCGCGGACTGGGCGGCCTGAGCGGCCAGGTCGGCCGTCAGGGTGGGCAGTTCGAGGGTCTGCGTCACCGGCTCGGCCGCGTTCGCCGAGCCGGACGCCCCGGCGACTGCCAGGGTGCTGAGGACGCCACCGGCAACTCCGGCCCGCATCGCGAGGGACGACGCGCTGCGGCGGGGCTTCCGGTGGCTGCGTATGTGAGCGGTGTGGGACATGGGAACAACCGGTACCAGGGGCTCCTTCATATCTTCAAGAAACGTGTGCTCCGCCACAGTTGCTCAATCGAGACCGAGAATCCCGGGCGTGCCGCTCTTTATTGACGCCGTAACGGACATTGCGGACGTCGGTGATCAAGGGCTTGATCACGGTCTTTGATCATTACGTCCGAATTGCTCCCCACCTACCATCGGTTGGGGTCGTTGGCCAAGCCCGGTTCTCGGAGGTCTCCCATCGATGTGGCGGAGGTCACGGAACGATTACCGGAATCGTGGCGTCCTGTGTGTGCCCAGCTCGTGAACGCGTGCACGCGTCCGGGCCCACGTCCACATCGCACCTCGCGGTTCCCTCTGATGTGTGAACGCACCCCTCTGGCAGCTGTTCGAGTCCAGCGCCAATTTGCATGCAGGGGAACACTCTTGATATTGAGACGCACCTTCCTGCCTGCGACGACGAGCGAGAATGTCACTTCTGGTGATCAACTGAACGCTTCGCGTATGAAGATCACCCATCATCCGACTTCATGATCCTTCGTCAGGTGGTGGAGATCACAAAGGTCGGGCAATACCCCGTGTCGCAGATCACAGAGCGACGGGCATAAGATGCGTGGCAACTGGGCTTGTGACCTGCTTCACATGTTCTCGATCTTCGCCCGGGAGGGCGGGGTTTCTGGGACTCGTGAGGCGGGAGTGAGCGCAGTGCACCAGTGCAACCGCCAGCAGTCAGCGCCGACTGAGAGGAGCGAGGAGCGGTGAACGCGTATGCGCCCATCCTCGTACTGGGAGCCCTCGGGGCAGGCTTTGCGATCTTCTCCGTGGTCATGGCCACGCTGATCGGTCCGAAGCGGTACAACCGCGCCAAGCTCGAGGCCTACGAGTGCGGTATCGAGCCGACCCCCACGCCGGCCGGCGGCGGGCGCTTCCCCATCAAGTACTACCTGACGGCGATGCTCTTCATCGTCTTCGACATCGAGATCGTCTTCCTCTATCCCTGGGCCGTCACCTTCGACGCCCTGGGGATCTTCGGGCTCGTGGAGATGCTGCTCTTCGTGCTCACCGTCTTCGTCGCGTACGCGTACGTATGGCGGCGCGGCGGCCTGGAATGGGACTGAGGGGCCTTTAGACATGGGACTCGAAGAAAAGCTGCCGAGCGGCTTCCTGCTGACCACCGTCGAGCAGGCCGCGGGCTGGGTGCGCAAGGCGTCCGTCTTCCCCGCGACCTTCGGCCTTGCCTGCTGCGCCATCGAGATGATGACCACCGGCGCCGGCCGTTACGACCTGGCGCGCTTCGGCATGGAGGTCTTCCGCGGCTCACCGCGCCAGGCCGACCTGATGATCGTGGCCGGCCGGGTCAGCCAGAAGATGGCTCCGGTGCTGAGGCAGGTCTACGACCAGATGCCGAACCCCAAGTGGGTGATCTCCATGGGCGTCTGCGCCTCCTCGGGCGGCATGTTCAACAACTACGCGATCGTCCAGGGCGTCGACCACATCGTCCCGGTCGACATCTACCTGCCGGGCTGCCCGCCCCGCCCCGAGATGCTGATGGACGCGATCCTCAAGCTCCACCAGAAGATCCAGTCCTCCAAGCTCGGCGTCAACGCCGAGGAAGCGGCCCGCGAGGCGGAGGAGGCGGCGCTCAAGGCCCTGCCCACGATCGAGATGAAGGGGCTGCTGCGGTGAGCGACGCGAACGGCAACGGCGCGGGCGGCGTGAACGGGTCCGCGAACGGGGTGAACCCCGAGAAGGACCTCTCCGCCTCCAACCTCCCCGGCCAGCGTGGCCAGGGCGGCGAGGAGATCCGCGTCCAGCGCGGCATGTTCGGCGCCGACAACGGCGGCGACACCTCCGGCTACGGCGGCCTGGTCCGCTCGGTCCGACTCCCGGGACCGGCGACCCGCCCCTACGGTGGCTGGTTCGACGAGGTCGCCGACGAGCTGGAAGGCGCGCTGGAGGAACAGGGACTCCTCCCGCACAACGCCGTCGAGAAGACGGTCGTCGACCGCGGCGAGATCACCTTCCACATCGAGCGCGAGCACCTGGTGCGCGTCGCCCGCACCCTGCGCGACGACCCGGCCCTGCGCTTCGAGCTGTGCACCGGTGTCAGCGGCGTCCACTACCCGCACGACAAGGGGCGCGAACTGCACGCCGTCTACCACCTGCGCTCGATCACCCACAACCGGCAGATCCGCCTCGAGGTCAGCGCCCCCGACGGCGACCCGCGCATCCCGTCGCTCGTCTCCGTCTACCCGACGAACGACTGGCACGAGCGCGAGACGTACGACTTCTTCGGAATCGTCTTCGACGGTCACCCGGCCCTGACGCGGATCATGATGCCGGACGACTGGCAGGGCCACCCGCAGCGCAAGGACTACCCCCTCGGCGGCATCCCCGTCGAGTACAAGGGCGCCCAGATCCCGGCTCCGGACCAGCGGAGGTCGTACTCGTGAGCAGCACCCAGTCAGCAGCCGCCCGGGAAACCACCGAGGGCACCGTCTACACGGTCACCGGTGGCGACTGGGACGAGGTCGTCCAGTCCGCGACCCGCGCCGACGACGAACGCATCGTCGTCAACATGGGTCCCCAGCACCCCTCCACCCACGGAGTGCTCCGCCTGATCCTCGAGATCGAGGGCGAGACGGTCACCGAGGCCCGGTGCGGCATCGGCTATCTGCACACCGGCATCGAGAAGAACCTCGAGTACCGCACGTGGACGCAGGGCACCACCTTCGTCACGCGCATGGACTACCTGACGTCCTTCTTCAACGAGACCGCCTACTGTCTCGCCGTCGAGAAACTCCTCGGCATCGAGGACGACATCACCGAACGCGCCAAGATCATCCGAGTGCTCCTGATGGAGCTCAACCGGATGTCCTCCCACCTGGTGTGCATCGCCACCGGCGGCATGGAGCTCGGCGCCACCACGATCATGATCTACGGCTTCCGTGATCGTGAAATGATTCTCGACCTCTACGAGCTCATCACGGGCCTCAGGATGAACCACGCGTACATCCGCCCCGGCGGACTCGCCCAGGACCTGCCGCCCGGCGCGGTGGACCAGATCCGCGAGTTCGTGAAGAAGATGAAGAAGAACCTCCCGGAGTACGACAAGCTCGCCACCGGGAACCCCATCTTCAAGGCCCGCATGCAGGACATCGGCTACCTCGACCTGGCCGGCTGCATGGCCCTCGGCGCCACCGGCCCGATCCTGCGCTCCGCCGGCCTGCCGCACGACCTGCGCAAGGCACAGCCGTACTGCGACTACGAGACGTACGACTTCGAGATCCCGACTGCCGACAGCTGCGACGCCTACGGCCGCTTCCTGGTGCGCCTGGAGGAGATGCGCCAGTCGCTCAGGATCATCGAGCAGTGCCTGGACCGGCTTCAGCCCGGCCCGGTCATGGTCGCCGACAAGAAGATCGCCTGGCCCGCCCAGCTCGCCCTGGGCCCGGACGGACTCGGCAACTCCCTCGACCACATCAAGAAGATCATGGGCACCTCCATGGAGGCCCTGATCCACCACTTCAAGCTCGTCACCGAGGGCTTCCGCGTCCCGCCGGGGCAGGCGTACGCGGCCGTGGAGTCCCCCAAGGGCGAACTCGGCGTGCACGCCGTCTCCGACGGCGGCACCCGCCCCTACCGGGTCCACTTCCGCGACCCGTCCTTCACCAACCTGCAGGCCATGGCGGCGATGTGCGAAGGCGGCCAGGTCGCCGACGTCATCGTCGCCGTCGCGTCCATCGACCCCGTGATGGGAGGCGTCGACCGGTGACCACCTCTTCTTCACAGCGGGGCGTCAGCCTGGGCATGCCCGAACTGCCCGCACCCGCGTACCCGGACGACGTCCGGGCCCGGCTGGAGGCGGACGCGCGCGAGATCATCGCGCGCTACCCGGACTCCCGGTCCGCGCTCCTTCCGCTGCTCCACCTCGTACAGTCGGAGGAGGGCCATGTCACGCGCACCGGAATGCAGTTCTGCGCCGACATGCTCGACCTGACCACGGCCGAGGTCACCGCCGTCGCCACCTTCTACACCATGTACCGGCGCAGGCCGTCCGGTGACTACCAGGTCGGTGTGTGCACCAACACGCTGTGCGCGGTGATGGGCGGAGACGCGATCTTCGAAGCCCTTCAGGAGCACCTGGGCATCGGCAACGGCGAGACGACCGACGACGGCAAGGTCACCCTGGAGCACATCGAGTGCAACGCGGCCTGCGACTTCGCGCCGGTCGTGATGGTCAACTGGGAGTTCTTCGACAACCAGACGCCCGCCGGCGCCAAGCGCCTGGTCGACGACCTGCGCGCGGGACGGCCCGTACAGCCCACGCGCGGGGCGCGGCTGTGCACGTTCAGGGAGACCGCGCGGATCCTGGCCGGCTTCCCCGACGAGCGGCCCGGGGCCGTCGAGGAGAGCGGCAGTGCGGGACCCGCGTCGCTGGTGGGCCTTCGCCTGGCGAAGGGAGAGGTCGCACCCGCGCGCGTGGTCCATCCGCGCGGAGGTCCGCAGGAGGAACCGAAGGACAGGGTGCACGAGCCGTCGCCGTCCGAACACCTCAGCTCCCACGACGCGCCGCAGGAGACGTCGGCCTCCGACCCGTCCCACCCGTCCTCCACCACCGCCCGTGACGGAGGGGATTCGCCCCGCGGCCTCGATGCGGCAGGGCCTACCGCCGAGGAGGGGGAGTGATGACCGTGGTACCCGAGGTCAAGGACACGAGTCCCGAGAAGCTGCTCGCACCCGTGCTGTCGGCCTTCTGGGACGAGGACCGGTCCTGGACCCTGGACGTCTACCGGAGGCACGAGGGGTACGAGGGGCTCCGCAAGGCGCTCGCCATGTCACCGGACGACGTGATCGCGTACGTCAAGGACTCGGGCCTGCGCGGCCGCGGCGGCGCGGGATTCCCGACCGGAATGAAGTGGCAGTTCATTCCGCAGGGTGATGGAAAACCGCACTATCTGGTTGTCAACGCCGACGAGTCGGAGCCCGGGACCTGCAAGGACATCCCGCTCCTCTTCGCGAACCCGCACAGCCTCATCGAGGGCATTGTGATCGCGTGCCATGCCATCAGGTCGTCGCATGCCTTCATCTATCTGCGGGGTGAAGTCGTGCCCGTTCTGCGGCGGTTGCACGAGGCCGTGCGCGAGGCCTACGAGGCGGGCTACCTCGGCGAGAACATCCTGGGCAGCGGGCTCGACCTGACCCTCACCGTGCACGCGGGCGCCGGCGCGTACATCTGCGGTGAGGAGACCGCACTGCTGGACTCGCTCGAAGGCCGCCGTGGTCAACCGCGGCTGCGTCCCCCCTTCCCTGCGGTGGAAGGCCTCTACGCCTGTCCGACTGTGGTGAACAACGTCGAGTCGATCGCGTCGGTTCCCGCGATCCTGAAGAACGGCAAAGACTGGTTCAGGTCGATGGGCAGCGAGAAGTCCCCGGGCTTCACGCTCTACTCGCTCAGCGGCCACGTCGCCGGCCCCGGCCAGTACGAGGCCCCGCTCGGCATCACGCTCCGCCAGCTCCTCGACATGAGCGGCGGGATGCGCCCCGGCCACCGGCTGAAGTTCTGGACACCGGGCGGCTCCTCGACGCCGATGTTCACCGACGAGCACCTCGACGTCCCCCTCGACTACGAAGGCGTGGGCGCCGCCGGTTCCATGCTCGGCACCAAGGCCCTGCAGTGCTTCGACGAGACGACCTGCGTGGTGCGGGCGGTGACCCGCTGGACCGAGTTCTACGCCCACGAGTCCTGCGGCAAGTGCACGCCCTGCCGGGAAGGGACCTACTGGCTGGTGCAGTTGATGCGGGACATCGAGGCCGGCAAGGGCACCATGTCCGACCTCGACAAGCTCAATGACATCGCCGACAACATCAACGGCAAGGCCTTCTGTGCCCTCGGCGACGGCGCCGCATCCCCGATCTTCTCCTCGCTGAAGTACTTCCGCGAGGAGTACGAGCAGCACATCACGGGCCGGGGCTGCCCCTTCGACCCGGCCAAGTCGACGGCCTGGGCGGACCGCCCGGAGGTGAACGCATGACCGTGACCAGCAGTGCTCCCACCGGAGGGGGCCAGGCGGCGGTCCCGCCGGAAGACCTCGTCACGCTGACGATCGACGGCATCGAGATCAGCGTGCCCAAGGGCACCCTGGTCATCCGCGCCGCCGAGCAGCTCGGCATCGAGATCCCCCGGTTCTGCGACCACCCCCTCCTCGACCCGGCCGGCGCGTGCCGTCAGTGCATCGTCGAGGTCGAAGGTCAGCGCAAGCCGATGGCGTCCTGCACCATCACCTGCACCGACGGCATGGTCGTGAAGACCCAGCTCACCTCGCCGATCGCGGAGAAGGCCCAGCACGGTGTGATGGAGTTCCTCCTCATCAACCACCCGCTGGACTGCCCGGTCTGCGACAAGGGCGGCGAGTGCCCGCTGCAGAACCAGGCCATGTCGCACGGCAACGCCGAGTCCCGCTTCGACGGCAAGAAGCGCACCTACGAAAAGCCGGTGCCGATCTCCACCCAGGTGCTGCTCGACCGCGAGCGGTGCGTGCTGTGCGCCCGCTGCACCCGGTTCTCCAACCAGATCGCGGGCGACCCGATGATCGAGATGCTCGAGCGGGGTGCGCTCCAGCAGATCGGCACCGGCGAGGGCGACCCGTTCGAGTCGTACTTCTCGGGGAACACCATCCAGATCTGCCCGGTCGGCGCTCTCACCTCTGCGGCCTATCGTTTCCGCTCCCGCCCCTTCGACCTCGTCTCCTCGCCGTCGGTGTGCGAGCACTGTGCGGGCGGTTGCGCCGTCCGCACCGACCACCGGCGCGGCAAGGTCATGCGGCGGCTCGCCGAGAACGACCCCGAGGTCAACGAGGAGTGGATCTGCGACAAGGGACGCTTCGCGTTCCGGTACGCGCAGCAGAAGGACCGCCTCGACACCCCGCTCGTCCGTAACGCCGACGGCGTCCTGGAGCCCGCGTCCTGGCCGGAGGCCCTGGAGGCCGCCGCGCGCGGACTGGCCGCCGCCCGCTCGCGGGCCGGCGTCCTCATCGGCGGCCGGCTGACCGTCGAGGACGCCTACGCGTACAGCAAGTTCGCACGTGTGGCGCTCGACACCAACGACATCGACTTCCGCGCGCGCGTGCACAGCGGAGAGGAGGCCGACTTCCTCGCCTCCCGGGTGGCCGGCCGCGGCCGGGACCTCGACGGTACGGGCGTCACGTACACCTCTCTGGAGAAGGCGCCGGCCGTGCTGCTGGTCGGCTTCGAGTCGGAGGAGGAGGCCCCCGGGGTCTTCCTGCGGCTGCGCAAGGCCTGGCGCAGGCGCAAGCAGAAGGTGTTCGCGCTGGCCACGCACGCGACCCGGGGCCTTGAGAAGGCGGGCGGCACCCTGCTGCCGGCCGCGCCCGGCACCGAGACCGAGTGGCTGGACGCCCTCGCGAGCGGTGTCGGCCTCGAGGAGCCCGGCACGCGGGCCGCGGAGGCGCTGCGCGCCGAGGGCGCGGTCATCGTCGTCGGCGAGCGGCTCGCCGCGGTTGCGGGCGGCCTCACCGCCGCCGTACGCGCCGCCACCGCGACCGGCGCCCAGCTGGTGTGGATCCCGCGCCGGGCCGGTGAGCGCGGCGCCGTCGAGGCCGGCGCGCTGCCCTCGCTGCTGCCGGGCGGCCGCCCGGCGACCGACCCGCGCGCGCGGGAGGAGGTCGCCACCGCCTGGGGACTCGCCGAACTCCCGGCGCGCTACGGCCGCGACACCCACCACATCATCGAGGCCGCCGCCGACGGCGAACTGTCGGCACTCCTTGTCGCCGGTGTGGAGATCGCCGACCTGCCCGACCCGGCACGCGCGCGTGCAGCGCTCGACGCCGTCGGTTTCCTGGTCTCGCTGGAACTGCGGCCCAGCGAGGTCACCGAGCAGGCCGACGTCGTCCTGCCGGTCGCCGCGGTCGCCGAGAAGGCGGGCACGTTCCTCAACTGGGAAGGCCGGGTGCGGTTCTTCGAGGCCGCCCTCAAGCCCGACCAGATGACCCGCCGGCTCGCGCCGACCGACGCTCGCGTGCTGCAGATGCTGGCCGACGCCATGGACATCCACCTGGGCCTGCCCGATCTGCGCACCACGCGCGTGGAGATCGACCGGCTCGGCCTCTGGGAGGGCCCACGTGCCCTGGACCCGCGGGAATCCTCGGGTGTGCTGCCCCGACCGGCCGCCGGCGAGGCCGTGCTCGCCGGGCACCGCCTCCTGCTCGACCAGGGTGTCCTCCAGGAGGGCGACGAGGCGCTCGCCGGTACCCGGCACGCCGCACACGCGCGTGTCTCCGCCGCGACGGCGGCCGAGGTGGGCGTCGCCGACGGCGAGGTGCTCGCCGTCAGCGGCCCGGCCGGCGTCGTCGAACTCCCGCTGCGGATCACCGAGATGCCCGACCGCGTGGTCTGGCTCCCGCTGAACTCCGTCGGCGCGGGCGTGGCCTCCGACACCGGGGCGCGACCCGGCTCACTCGTCCGCATCGGCCCGGCGGCACCCGCCGAACAGGCCCCCAAGGAGGTGGAGGCATGAGCCCGTACCTCGCAGCTGAAGACCTCTCGATGTTCGGCCGCGACCCCTGGTGGCTGGTCGTCGTCAAGGCCGTGTTCTGCTTCGCCTTCCTGATGGTGACCGTGCTGTTCTCCATCGTCTGGGAGCGCAAGGTCGTCGCCTGGATGCAGCTGCGCATCGGCCCGAACCGGCACGGGCCCTGGGGCCTGCTCCAGTCGCTCGCCGACGGCGTGAAGCTGATGCTCAAGGAAGACATCATCGTCAAGCGCGCGGACAAGGTGGTCTACGTCCTCGCGCCGATCGTCGCGGCCATTCCGGCCTTCATGGCGATCGCGGTGGTCCCCTTCGGCCCGGCCGACAACGAGATCTCGATCTTCGGCCACCGCACCGCGATGCAGCTCACCGACCTGCCGATCGCGATGCTGTACATCCTCGCGATCGCCTCCGTCGGCATCTACGGCATCGTGCTGGCGGGCTGGAGCTCCGGATCCACCTACCCGCTGCTCGGCGGCCTGCGTTCCTGCGCGCAGATGATCTCCTACGAGATCGCGATGGGCGCCGCGTTCGCCTCGGTGTTCCTGTACTCCGGGTCGATGTCGACGTCCACGATCGTGGCTCAGCAGCACGACCGCTGGTACATCCTGCTGCTGCCGGTCTCCTTCATCCTCTACATCGTCACGATGGTCGGCGAGACCAACCGAGCCCCCTTCGACATGCCGGAGTCCGAGGGCGACCTGGTCGGCGGCTTCAACACCGAGTACTCGTCCATCAAGTTCGCGATGTTCATGCTCGCCGAGTACGTGAACATGGTGACGGTCTCGTCCGTGTCGACCACCCTGTTCCTCGGCGGCTGGCGCGCGCCCTGGCCGATCAGCTCCTTCTGGGAGGGCGCGAACCACGGCTGGTGGCCGCTCCTCTGGTTCGTGATCAAGGTCCAGTTGCTGCTGTTCTTCTTCATCTGGCTGCGCGGCACGCTCCCCCGGGTGCGCTACGACCAGCTGATGAAGCTCGGCTGGAAGGTCCTGATCCCGGTCTCCGTGACCTGGCTGATGCTGGTGGCGACCGTGCGGGCGCTGCGCAACGAGCACTACGACTTCGCCGACATCGCCCTGCCCGTCGGCGGCGCGGTTCTCGCCCTGGTGGTGATCTCCTACGTCGTCGACATGTTCCGCGAGAAGGCGAAGGCGGCCGAGCGGCCCGCCGCCGAACAGACCGGATTCGACCCGATGGCGGGCGGGTTCCCCGTGCCGCCGCTGCCCGGACAGGAGCTGCCGCCGGTGCCGAGACGCCGCCCGCGCCGCGAGCGCGAGCTGATTGTCAGTGGTGGATCGGACACTGTGAGTGACGGACCTACGGATGGAAAGGAGGCGTCCGATGGCTGAGGAGCCCAAGGAGACCAAGCCCGGTTTCCTGAACCCCGTGGCCGGCTTCGGCGTGACCTTCAAGGCCATGTTCAAGAAGCGGCTCACCGAGCAGTACCCGGAGCAGAAGAAGACCACGGCTCCGCGGTTCCACGGACGGCACCAGCTCAACCGCCATCCGGACGGCCTGGAGAAGTGCGTCGGCTGCGAGCTGTGCGCCTGGGCCTGTCCCGCCGACGCCATCTACGTGGAGGGCGCCGACAACACCGACGAGGAACGCTACTCGCCGGGCGAGCGGTACGGCCGCGTCTACCAGATCAACTACGCCCGCTGCATCCTGTGCGGCCTGTGCATCGAGGCGTGCCCCACGCGCGCGTTGACGATGACCAACGAGTTCGAACTGGCCGACTCCAGCCGCGCCAACCTCATCTACACCAAGGAGCAACTGCTCGCCGGCCTCGAGGAAGGCATGGTCGACACGCCGCACGCGATCTTCCCCGGAACAGACGAACAGGACTACTACCGGGGCCTGGTGACCCAGGCCGCGCCCGGCACGGTCCGCCAGGTCGCCCTGTCCAAGGGCGAGGTCCCGCAGGAGGGCGCATCCACCTTCGGCGAGGACGAGCCGGCCTCGGAGGAGGTGATCGGCCGATGACCGCACAACTCGCCGCGTACACCACCTCCACCGGTGAGGCCTTCCAGTTCTGGGTTCTCGGCACCGTCGCGGTGATCGGCGCCCTGTGCACCGTCTTCATGAAGAAGGCCGTGCACAGCGCGCTGTGCCTCGCCGGCACCATGATCGTCCTGGCGGTGTTCTACCTCGCCAACGGCGCCTACTTCCTCGGCATCGTGCAGATCGTCGTCTACACCGGCGCGATCATGATGCTGTTCCTGTTCGTGGTGATGCTCGTCGGCGTCACGGCCGCGGACTCGCTGAAGGAGACCATCAAGGGCCAGCGCTGGCTGGCCCTCGTGTGCGGGGTCGGCTTCGGCGTCCTGCTGTTCGCCGGCATCGCCAACGCCTCCCTCGAGGAGTTCGCCGGCATCGGACGGGCGAACGCGAACGGCAATGTGGAGGGCCTCGCCTCCCTCATCTTCACCAAGTACGTCTTCGCCTTCGAAATCACCGGCGCCCTGCTCATCACGGCCGCCGTCGGCGCCATGGTGCTCACCCACCGCGAGCGCACCGAGCGCGCCAAGACCCAGCGGGAGCTGTCCGAACAGCGCGTCCGGGACGGCAAGTACGTACCGCCGCTGCCCGCCCCCGGCGTCTACGCCCGGCACAACGCGGTCGACATCGCGGGGCTGCTCCCCGACGGCACCCCGTCCGAGCTGACCGTCAGCAAGACGCTGCGCGAACGCGGCCAGATCCGTGACGTGTCGGCGGAGGCCCTCAACGACCTGCGGGCGCTGGAGCAGCGCGCGGAGGAACGCCTGGAGCGCAGGGCGATCGAACCGGCGACGTTCAAGCGGCCCGAGGAGGCGTCGAAGTGAACCCGGTCAACTACCTCTATCTCGCCGCCCTGCTGTTCACGATCGGCGCGACCGGCGTACTGATCCGGCGCAACGCCATCGTGGTCTTCATGTGCATCGAGCTGATGCTGAACGCCTGCAACCTCGCGTTCGTCACCTTCTCCCGGATGCACGGCAACCTCGACGGCCAGATCATCGCCTTCTTCACGATGGTCGTCGCCGCCGCGGAGGTCGTGGTGGGCCTCGCGATCATCGTGTCGCTGTTCCGTACCCGCCACTCGGCCTCGGTCGACGACGCCAGCCTGATGAAGCTGTAAGGGGTCGGAAGAATCGTGGAGAACCTGATCGCGCTGCTCATCGCGGCGCCCCTGCTCGGAGCGGCCGTCCTCCTGGTCGGCGGCCGGCGGCTCGATGCCGTCGGCCACTGGATCGGCACGCTGCTGTCGTTCGTCTCCTTCGCCCTGGGTCTCGCCCTCTTCGCCGATCTGCTGGGCAAGGGGGCCGCCAACCGGACACTGATGCAGCACCTGTTCAGCTGGGTCCCGGTGGCCGGCTTCCAGGCGGACGTCACCTTCCGCCTGGACCAGTTGTCGATGACGTTCGTCCTGCTCATCACGGGCGTCGGCTCGCTGATCCACCTGTACTCGGTCGGGTACATGGAGCACGACGAGCGGCGCCGCCGCTTCTTCGGCTACCTGAACCTGTTCCTCGCGGCGATGCTGCTGCTCGTCCTCGCCGACAACTACCTGCTGCTGTACGTCGGCTGGGAGGGCGTCGGTCTCGCCTCCTACCTGCTGATCGGCTTCTGGCAGCACAAGCCCAGCGCCGCGACGGCCGCGAAGAAGGCCTTCCTGGTCAACCGCGTCGGCGACATGGGCCTGTCGATCGCGGTCATGCTGATGTTCACCACCTTCGGCAGCTTCGCCTTCGGCCCGGTTCTCAGCCACACCGGCGACACCTCCGAGGGCAGGCTCACCGCCATCGGCCTGATGCTGCTGCTGGCCGCCTGCGGCAAGTCCGCCCAGGTGCCGCTGCAGTCCTGGCTCGGTGACGCCATGGAGGGCCCGACCCCGGTCTCGGCCCTGATCCACGCCGCGACGATGGTGACCGCGGGCGTGTACCTGATCGTCCGCTCCGGAGCCGTCTTCAACGCCGCCCCCGACGCGCAACTCGCCGTCACCGTGGTCGGCGCGGTCACACTCCTCTTCGGTGCGATCGTCGGTTGCGCCAAGGACGACATCAAGAAGGCGCTGGCCGGCTCGACCATGTCCCAGATCGGCTACATGGTGCTCGCCGCGGGCCTCGGGCCCATCGGCTACGTCTTCGCGATCATGCACCTCGTGACGCACGGCTTCTTCAAGGCCGGGCTGTTCCTCGGCGCCGGTTCCGTCATGCACGGCATGAACGACGAGGTCGACATGCGCAAGTACGGTGGCCTGCGCAAGTACATGCCGGTCACCTTCATCACCTTCGGCCTCGGCTACCTCGCCATCATCGGCTTCCCGGGTCTGTCCGGATTCTTCTCCAAGGACAAGATCATCGAGGCGGCCTTCGCCAAGGGCGGCACCGAGGGCTGGATCCTCGGCGGGGCGGCCCTGCTGGGCGCGGCCATCACCGCCTTCTACATGACGCGCGTGATGCTGATGACGTTCTTCGGAGAGGAGCGCTGGAAGAACCAGCCCACTCGCTCCCCGGAGGCTCCGAGCGCCGAGCCCGCCGCCGAGCACCGGGGCGAGCACGCCGAGCCGCACCCGCACGAGTCCCCGAAGGTCATGACGATCCCGATGATCGTGCTGGCCGTCGGATCGGTCTTCGGCGGTGGCTTCTTCAGCATCGGCGACCGCTTCCTCAACTGGCTGGAGCCGGTCACCGGACACAGCGAGGGCCACTCCCCGGTCGGCGCCGCGACGGTCACCGCCGCGACCATGGTCTGCCTGGTCGTCGGCGTGGGCATCGCCTGGGCCCAGTACGGGCGCAGGCCCGTGCCCGCCGTCGCCCCGCGCGGCTCGCTGCTCACCCGCGCGGCCCGCCGAGACCTGCTCCAGGACGACTTCAACCACGTGGTCCTGGTGCGCGGCGGCGAACACCTCACGCGCTCCCTGGTGTACGTCGACCACACCCTGGTCGACGGCGTCGTCAACGGCACGGCGGCCGGCTTCGGCGGCCTGTCCGGACGGCTGCGCCGGATCCAGAACGGCTTCGCCCGCTCCTACGCGGTCTCGATGTTCGGCGGTGCGGCACTCCTGGTCGCCGCGACCCTGCTGATGAGGGCGGTCTGATACCGATGTCCTTTCCTCTGCTGACAGCGACAGCGGCGCTCCCGGCCGTGGGGGCCGTCGCCACGGCCGCCGTACCGGCCGCGCGGCGTACCGCCGCGAAATGGCTGGCGCTGCTCGTCTCGCTCGCCACCCTCGCGCTGGCGATCGTCATCCTGTTCCGCTTCGACCCGGGCGGCGCCCGTTACCAGTTCACCGAGTCCCACGCCTGGATCAAGGACTTCGGCGTGCGGTACGAGCTGGGAGTCGACGGCATCGCGGTGGCGCTGGTCGCCCTGACCGCCGTCCTGATCCCGTTCATCATCCTCGCGGGCTGGCACGACGCCGACCCGCTGGAGACGGGCAGCCGCCGCTGGCGGCCCACCCAGGGCTTCTTCGCCCTCATCCTCGCCGTCGAGGCGATGGTGCTGATCTCCTTCGAGTCCACCGACGTCTTCCTCTTCTACATCTTCTTCGAAGCCATGCTCATCCCGATGTACTTCCTCATCGGCGGCTTCGGAGACCGCGCCCACGCGCAGGGCGAGAAAGCGGCCTCGACCCAGCGGTCGTACGCGGCGGTGAAGTTCCTGCTCTACAACCTCGTCGGCGGTCTGATCATGCTGGCCGCGGTGATCGGCCTGTACGCGGTCGCCGGGAACTTCAGCCTCCAGGAGATCGCACAGGCCCGCGCCGGCGGCTCGCTGCACATGGCGACGAGCACCGAACGCTGGCTGTTCCTGGGCTTCTTCTTCGCGTTCGCGGTCAAGGCGCCGCTGTGGCCGCTGCACACCTGGCTGCCCAACGCGATGCAGGAGTCCACCGCCCCGGTCGCCGTCCTCATCACCGCGGTCGTCGACAAGGTGGGCACCTTCGCGATGCTCCGCTTCTGCCTTCAGCTGTTCCCGGAGGCCAGCAAGTGGGCGACGCCGGTCATCCTCGTCCTGGCGCTGATCAGCATCCTCTACGGCGCACTTCTCGCTGTCGGCCAGCGGGACATCAAGCGCCTGGTCGCCTACGCCTCCATCTCGCACTTCGGCTTCATCATCATGGGCATCTTCGCGATGACCAGCCAGGGCCAGTCCGGCGCCACGCTCTACATGGTCAACCACGGCATCTCCACGGCCGCGTGGATGCTGGTCGCCGGCTTCCTGATCTCCCGGCGCGGCTCGCGGCTCATGGCCGACTACGGAGGCGTGCAGAAGGTCGCCCCGGTGCTCGCCGGCGCCTTCCTGATCGGCGGCCTCGCGACCCTCTCGCTGCCCGGGCTCGCCCCGTTCGTGAGCGAGTTCCTGGTCCTGGTCGGCACGTTCGCTCGCCACCCGGCGATCGGGATCATCGCCACCCTCGGCATCGTCCTCGCCGCGCTCTACGCCCTCGTGCTGTACCAGCGGACGATGACGGGCCCGGTGAAGCCCGAGGTGTCGGCGATGCCCGACCTCCGCGTGAGGGAACTCGTGGTGGTCGCCCCGCTGATCGTCCTGCTGATCTTCCTGGGCGTCTATCCGAAGCCCGTGACGGACATCGTCAACCCCGCGGTCAAGCAGACCATGTCCGACGTACACAAGACCGACCCCAAGCCCTCGGTGGAGGCGGCCAAGTGAGCGCAACAGTCGTCCACAGCCTGTGGACAACCGCGGCCGACCCGATCACGAAGATCCCGGCGCCGAAGATCGAATACGGACAGTTGTCGCCGACGCTGATCGTCGTCGGTGCGGCCCTGGTCGGGGTGCTGATCGAGGCGTTCGTCCCGCGCAGGTCCCGCTACTACGCACAGGTGTTCGTGTCGGTCGTCGCCCTGTGCGCCGCCTTCGCCGCGGTGGTCGCGCTGGCCGCCGACGGCTACGGCACCACCAAGGCACACATCGCGGCCATGGGGGCGATCGCGGTCGACGGCCCGTCCCTGTTCCTGCAGGGCACGATTCTGCTGGCCGGACTCGTCGGCCTGTTCACCTTCGCCGAGCGGCGCCTGGACCCGGCCGCGCACGGCAACCGCGTCGACTCCTTCGCCGCACAGGCCGCCTCCGTGCCCGGCAGCGACAGCGAGAAGGCCGCGGTGAAGGCCGGTTTCACCACCACCGAGGCCTTCCCGCTGCTGCTCTTCGCGATCTCCGGCATGCTGGTGTTCCCCTCGGCCAACGACCTGCTGACCCTGTTCGTGGCCCTGGAGGTCTTCTCCCTGCCGCTGTACCTGCTGTGCGCGCTGGCCCGCCGCAAGCGGCTGATGTCGCAGGAAGCCGCCGTCAAGTACTTCCTCCTCGGCGCGTTCGCCTCCGCCTTCACCCTGTTCGGCATCGCACTGCTGTACGGCTACGCGGGCTCGGTGACGTACGCGCGCATCGCCCAGGTGGTCGACGGCACGGTCACCAACGTCGACCCGGCGCTAGCGGGCACCATGGGCAACGACGCGCTGCTGCTGCTCGGCAGCGCCCTGATCGTGATGGGCCTGCTGTTCAAGGTGGGCGCGGTGCCGTTCCACATGTGGACGCCGGACGTCTACCAGGGCGCGCCGACGCCCGTGACCGGCTTCATGGCGGCGGCGACGAAGGTGGCCGCGTTCGGCGCGCTGCTGCGCCTGCTGTACGTCGTCCTGCCCGGGATGCGCTGGGACTGGCGGCCGGTCATGTGGGCGGTGGCGATCGTCACCATGCTCGGAGGTGCGATCGTCGCGATCACGCAGACCGACATCAAGCGGCTCCTGGCGTACTCGTCCATCGCGCACGCCGGGTTCATCCTCGCGGGTGTCATCGCCACGACCAAGGACGGCGTCTCGTCCGTCCTCTTCTATCTGGCCGGCTACTCCTTCGTGACGATCGGCGCGTTCGCCGTGGTCACGCTGGTGCGCGACGCGGGTGGCGAGGCGACCCACCTGTCGAAGTGGGCGGGTCTGGGCCGCCGCTCCCCGCTGGTCGCGGCCGTGTTCGCCGTGTTCCTCCTCGCCTTCGCCGGCATCCCGCTGACCTCCGGCTTCGCGGGGAAGTTCGCCGTGTTCAAGGCGGCTGCGGACGGCGGCGCGGCCCCGCTGGTCGTGATCGGTGTGATCTCCTCGGCGATCGCCGCGTTCTTCTACATCCGCGTGATCGTGCTGATGTTCTTCAGCGAGCCCAGACCGGAGGGCCCGACCGTGGCCGTCCCGTCCCCGCTGACCATGATGGCGATCGCCGTCGGCGTCGCGGTGACGCTGGTGCTCGGCGTGGCCCCGCAGTACTTCCTGGACCTCGCGAGCCAGGCGGGAGTATTCGTGCGCTGACGCTCTCCTGTGCACGCCGCTGCCCGGCTCCCTCGTCCGACGGACGCCGGGCAGCGGCGTGTCTCCGGGGTTACTTGCTCCTGTCGCGGCGGGCCTTGATCTGCGTCAGGTCGAGGTCCAACGGGAACGGCACGCCAGCTTCATCCGCTCCCGGTAGATGCCGGTGCCGGTGTAGGCGCCGGTCGTCGGCTCCGGCTCGAAGACGTGGACGGCGGCGTGGCCCTTCTCGTTCTCGATCCGCCAGTATGGGGGATCTCGGCTCGGGCGTACTTCAGAGGCTTGGTTTCGCGATCTCGGGAGACCGGGTCCTCGGAGACGACCTCGACGGCGAGGGCGACGGCCCCCGCGGGGAAGCGGGTCTGGTCAAGGCCCTGCACCACGTCCGCACGCACGATGACCACGTCGGGCTCGGGCCGGTTCTGGCGGTCGACGTCGATCGTGAACTCGCGGACGACCTCGAATTCCTCCGGTGCCAGGGACTGGAGCTGCCAGTTGAAGAAGTCGACAGCGCGGGCGTGGAACGGAGTCTGCGGACTCATGAAGACCAGGCTCGCGTCGAGCAATTCCGTGTGCGGAGGAAGATTCGGAAGCCGGTCCAGGTCGTCGGCGGTCCAGCCTTCGGCGGCATCGGCCAGCTGGACGCGGACGCCTTCGGTGCGACGCTCATCAGTGCTCCCAGGTGACGGAGTCTCGCCGGTGCATTCAGACTATCGGCGGGCAACGGGCAGGTCTCCCGCGAACGTGCGGACGAGATTCGTGTTCTTGACGCGAGGTTCTCAGGGCAGCCTGTGGACAATTCCGAGGCTGTCGGTCCGGGCCCCTATGGTGGAGGCAGCGGTTCGAGATACGACACACGGGGGACCGACGGGGGACAGGGCGATGGGCGGGATCACAGAGATGCCACAGGTGACCGAGGGGCCGGGCACGGCCGACAGCGAGACGCTGGCCACCCTGCACCGGGTCTTCGGATACGGCGCCTTCCGGGGCGAGCAGGAAGCGATCATCGAGCATGTCGTGGCGGGCGGCGACGCCGTCGTGCTCATGCCCACCGGCGGCGGCAAGTCGCTGTGCTACCAGATCCCGGCCCTGGTGAGACCGGGTACAGGCGTGGTGGTCTCACCGCTGATCGCCCTCATGCAGGACCAGGTGGACGCCCTGCGCGCCCTCGGCGTGCGCGCCGGCTTCATCAACTCCACGCAGGACTTCGACGAGCGCCGCATGGTCGAGGCCGAGTTCCTGGCCGGCGAGCTTGATCTGCTGTACCTGGCCCCCGAGCGGCTGCGCCTGGACGCCACGCTCAACCTGCTCTCGCGCGGCAAGATCTCCGTCTTCGCGATCGACGAGGCGCACTGCGTGTCCCAGTGGGGCCACGACTTCCGCCCCGACTACCTCACCCTGTCTCTCCTGGGTGAACGCTGGCCGGACGTCCCCCGGATCGCCCTCACGGCCACGGCCACCCGCGCCACCCACCAGGAGATCACCCAGCGGCTGAACCTGCCGACGGCCCGCCACTTCGTCGCCAGCTTCGACCGGCCCAACATCCAGTACCGGATCGTGCCCAAGGCCGACCCCAGGAAGCAGCTCCTCGCCTTCCTCCGGCAGGAGCACCCCGGCGACGCCGGCATCGTCTACTGCCTCTCGCGCAATTCCGTGGAGCGGACGGCGGAGTTCCTGACCGCCAACGGCATCGAGGCGGTGCCGTACCACGCGGGCCTGGACGCGGGCACGCGCGCCGCCCACCAGTCCCGGTTCCTGCGCGAGGACGGCCTGATCGTGGTGGCGACCATCGCCTTCGGCATGGGCATCGACAAGCCGGACGTACGGTTCGTCGCCCACCTGGACCTGCCCAAGTCGATCGAGGGCTACTACCAGGAGACCGGCCGCGCCGGCCGCGACGGGCTGCCGTCCACGGCCTGGATGGCGTACGGCCTGAACGACGTCATACAACAGCGCAAGCTGATCCAGTCCGGGGAGGCCGACGAGGCGTTCCGCCGCCGGGCGTCCGCCCACCTCGACGCGATGCTCGCGCTGTGCGAGACGGCCCGGTGCCGCCGCGGTCAGCTGCTCGCCTACTTCGGCCAGGACCCGGATCCGGCGGGCTGCGGAAACTGCGACACCTGCCTCACCCCGCCGGAGACCTGGGACGGCACCATTGCCGCGCAGAAGGTGCTGTCGACCGTGGTACGGCTGCGGCGGGAGCGCGGGCAGAAGTTCGGCGCCGTGCAGATCGTCGACATCCTGCTCGGCAAGCGCACCGGCAAGGTGATCCAGTTCGACCACGACCAGCTGTCCGTCTTCGGCATCGGCCAGGACCTTGCCGAGGCCGAGTGGCGAGGCGTCATCCGTCAGCTGCTGGCCCAGGGACTGCTCGCCGTCGAGGGGGAGTACGGCACGCTGGCGCTGACCGAGGCGAGCGGCGCGGTGCTGCGGCGGGAGCGGGAGGTGCCGCTGCGCACGGAGCCGAAGAAACCGGCTGCCGCCCGGTCGCGGCCGGCCGGCGCCTCCGGCGGCGACCGAAAGGCCAAGGCTGCCGTCGCCGAACTGCCCGACGAACTCCTGCCCGCCTTCGAGGCGCTGCGCGCCTGGCGCGCCGAACAGGCCCGCGAGCAGGGTGTCCCGGCGTACGTCATCTTCCATGACGCCACCCTGCGGGAGATCGTCAGCCGCCGCCCCGCCTCGGTGCGTGAGCTGGGCACGGTCAGTGGTGTGGGGGAGAAGAAGCTGGCTACGTACGGGGAAGGCGTGCTGACCGTGCTGGCTTCCTTCCCGGACGGACCGGCTCCGGCCGCCGTCGACACGCCGGACGCCGACGGGCCGGAGCCGGACGAGGGGCCGGAGCCGGACGAGGAGCCGGAGCCGGACGACTGGACATAGCGGGCCGTCCGAGGGGATCGGGGATCGGTCTCAGACCCCGCGCCGCGTAAGCCCTGACGTCCGCGTCCGAGCCGGCCAGGGGCCTTTGGCCGGGGCGGGGACCCGCGGCCTCTGCGGAGGCGACCGACAGCGCGGCGGCGGTGCCTGCGCGGATCTGCCGGACCGGGTCGGACAGGGCGGTCACGGCACGCTCGGCAAGCGGTGCCGGTCACCCGGTACCGGCCGGCGCGGCGAACGTGGCGCCGCGTACCGGCGGATCGCCGTCCTCGTGAGCCGGTCCACGGTGGCGGCCGGCGGGTCACGGTCGGCGGAGGCCAGGGAGTAGGGGTTTCGTTCGGGGCGGGCCGGGTCCGCGACGCCCGGCACGGCACCTCGCCGCATTGTCGGACCACCCGGGTAGCCCAGTGCGCGGGTGGTCCTCCGCCTTGCGACGCACCGCACCGGACGCCGCGGCCTGTCCGGCCTGATCCGAACCAAACCCGTGGGTGCCGACGGCGGCCAGGGCCTTGGCCATGGTGATCCGGACCTCCCGGGACGTATCGTCCGCGGCCCGCGCGAGGCGATGTCGCGGTCGTTCGGCGCCGCCGCGAACACCCAGGTCTCTCCGGGCACGCGCGCAACCGGCGGGCCGGGTCAGGACAGTGCCGTCAGGCCCGGCGCGAACGTGATCAGCAGGGGCAGCAGGGGTACCAGCGCCGCCACCGTCGTCGTGAGGGCCCGGTGCCGGCGCAGCAGCCGGGGCGGCGGCTCCAGCAGACGGTCCACGCGTTCGCCGAGGAGGCGCCGACTGGAGGCGCACGACAGCACACCCCGGTGCTGGTTCAGCTCGATCAGCGCGAGGGCCGTGGTGAGGTGCCCGCAGCGCCGGGACGCCGTGTCGTCCGCGGCCAGCTCGACCAGGCGGTGCGTCTGGTCGCAGAAGTGGGCGAACAGCGGCACGCGGGGGAAGCCCGTGGCGAGCGCGGTGGACAGGTGCAGCAGCCAGTCGTGATGGGCGCGCGCGTGCCCGCGTTCGTGGGTGAGGACGGCGTCCAGCTGATGATCGGTGAGGCGTTGCAGCGCCCCCGTCGTCACGACCAGTTGCGGCGGGTGCCCCGGCATCCACCAGGCGTCCGGGTACTCGTCCTCCAGCACCAGCATCGGGCCGCGCGCCGTCGGAAGCCCGGCTGGCAGGTCGGGGGCGCGCTCGCGGAGCTGCGCGCGGACCTGGCCGCGGCTGCGGCGGCCCTCGACGAGTTCCCGGGCCAGCAGCGCCGTCGTCCAGGCGGCCCCGCAGGCCAGCAGCATGGTGAGGGCGGTGGCCCACACCGGCGCGGAGGAGAGGTCGTAGGCGGCGGTGACGGACGGCGGCGCGGGGGCGAACACCCGGTCCCGGACGGTGCGGAAGACGGCCGCCGCGTCCAGGACCAGTGCGGCCAGGCAGCACAGCAGGACGGTGGCGACCAGGCACTGCCACACCCACAACGCGAGCACCGGTTCCCGCTCGGGCCATGCGGCACGGGTCAGTGCGCGCGGTGCCGGCAGGGCGGCCGTCAGGGCGACGACGCTCAGCAGGAGCAGGCAGACGGTCATGCCGGGGCTCCGGTTCCTGATCGGAGAGTTGTGCGGATGTCAGGTGGTGCGGACGATGCGCCGAGGGCGCGTCGGGTGGTGCGTGTCCGCTCAGTATGACGGTGGGAGGCGGCGAGAGTCAGGTCTCGGAGACGATCCGTTCCGTGCTCCCGTCCGCGTGTTTCCCTCGCGTCGGTGTGCTCGCCTCCCGGGGCCGGAAGCGCCCCGTCGGCCGCTCCCGGACGGCGCTTCGCAGCGCCCCCGGTCCCGGGTTGCCGCCCCTGCGGCACGGGGGCCCAGTCCTTTCGGACGGCGGTGCGGCTCGCAGGGCACCCGCCGCCCCGCACGGTTCGAGCGCGAGGACAGCCGGAGGGCGGCGGCAGGGCACCCGCCGCCCCGCACGGTTCGAGCGCGAGGACAGCCGGAGGGGGGCGGCGGGCAGGGGGCGCAGCGCCGACGGTGTCAGGATCACCGGGACGCCGGCGCCCCCGCTCGGGCAGCGCCGCTGCCCGTCACCCCGCCACGATCCGCCCGCTGACCTCCCCCAGGCCGACACGGAGCCCGTTCGCGCCGGGGGCCCAGGCGGAGAGGGTCACCACATCGCCGTCCTCCAGGAAGGCACGTTTGCCGTCCGGGAGGTCGAGGGGGTCCCGGCCGTTCCAGGTGAGCTCCAGCAGCGAGCCGCGCTGGCGCTCCTCGGGGCCGCTCACCGTGCCCGAGCCGTACAGATCGCCGGTGCGCAGCGAGGCGCCGTTCACGGTCATGTGGGCGAGTTGCTGGGCGGCGGTCCAGTACATCGTCGAGAACGGCGGCTCGGAGACCACATGCCCGTTGACGGCGATGGAGATCCGCAGGTCGTATCCGCCGGGTTCGATGCCCGGTGCCGAGTCGTCCAGGTAGGCCAGCAGGGGGTGCGTGCGCTCCGGAGGCGCCACGCGCGCGTGCTCCAGCGCCTCCAGCGGGGTGATCCACGCCGACACGGAGGTCGCGAACGACTTGCCGAGGAAGGGGCCGAGGGGAACGTACTCCCAGGCCTGGATGTCCCGTGCGGACCAGTCGTTCAACAGGCACAGCCCGAAGACGTGCTCGCGGAAGCCTTCCAGCGGCACCGGGCTGCCCAGCGTCGACGGCACGCCCACGACGAAGCCGACCTCGGCCTCGATGTCCAGCCGGATCGACGGGCCGAAGACGGGTGCCGGGTCTGACGGGGACTTGCGCTGCCCGGACGGCCGTACGACATCCGTGCCCGACACGACGACCGTGCCGGAGCGGCCGTGGTAACCGATCGGCAGGTGCTTCCAGTTGGGGGTGAGGGAGTCCTCGGCGTCCGGGCGGAAGATCCGGCCGACGTTGCGGGCGTGATTCTCCGAGGAGTAGAAGTCGACGTAGTCCGCCACCTCGAAGGGCAGGTGCAGGGTCACCTCGGACAGGGGGTGGAACAGCGGCTCGACGGTCTCGCGGTGCGCGGGGTCGGTGACCCAGTCCGTGATCGCGCGCCGTACCTCGGACCAGACCGGGCGGCCGGCGGCCAGCAGCGCGTTGAGGGTGGGCCGCGCGAGCAGCGCGTGGTGCGGCGAGCCCAGGGCGGCGGCCGCGGCGCTCGTGTCGAGGACCTGGTCCCCGAGCCGGACCCCGACCCTGCGCTCCGTGCTGTCGGAGGGCGAGAACACGCCATAGGGAAGGTTGTGCGGGCCGAAGGGGTCGCCCTCGGGGACGTCGAAGGGGGGCATGGGGTGCTGCCTCACTCTCATCCGGGCCGTGCATGGCGCTCGTTCCATGTGGTCGCGCCCCACGTTACGGCCGTGATGCCTGTCTTGGGCAGAGCCTCATGCCGCGCCCCGAGCAGTGCCGGAGAAGTGTCCGGAAGATGTGTGCCGGGGAGGCTTCGAAAGGTTGCCCGCACCCTGCCTAAAGAGTTCGCAATGTCCGAATGGACCTTGTCGGAGGCGGCAATTCCGGCTTAGCGTCCTTTGGGGACACGGACGGGGTGGGTCCGTTCCAATGGGGGGACACGTGGGGGGACCCGTGGCCGGAGACACCGTCGGTGTGCCGTTCCAGGCGGACCGGGACGTGCCGGGACTGATCGTCAAGTTCGGCGACTATCCGCTGCACCACGGCGGCGTCGGCGCGATCCGCAGCCTGGGCCGGCTCGGCGTGCCCATGTACGCCATCACGGAGGACGCGTACACGCCCGCGGCCTCCTCGCGCTATCTGAAGAAGGCCTTCGTGTGGCCGACGACCGGCGCGGAGGACCCCGCTCACCTGGTCGAAGGTCTGCTGCGCGTCGGCCGCCGCATCGGCCGCCCCGCCGTCCTCGTCCCCACGGACGAGGAGGCCGCCGTACTGATCGCCGAGCACCAGGACGAGCTGGCCGGTTCCTTTCTCTTCCCACGCGTCGACCCCGGGCTGCCGCGCCGGCTCGCCAGCAAGCAGGGCCTGCACGAACTGTGCGTGGAACACGGCCTGGCGAGTCCCGCATCGGCGTTCCCGAAGTCGTACGAGGACATCGTCGCCTTCGCCGACACGGCCTGCTTCCCGGTGGTGGCGAAGAACCGGGAGGCGTTCGTCCGGCGCAGCAAGCCCGCTGTCAACGGCACCACGAGGATCGCCACGCGCGCGGGGCTGCTCTCCCTCGCGCGTGACTGGGGCGAGGCACCCGGCGTGATCCTCCAGGAGTACCTGCCACGCGAGGAGGCCGAGGACTGGATCGTGCACGCCTGCTTCGACCAGGACTCCAGTCCGCTCGCGCTGTTCACCGGCGTCAAGGTGCGCTCGTGGCCGCCGCACGCCGGCATGACGGCGAACGCGTACGTCGTCGACAACCCCGAACTCACCGACCTCGCCGCGCGTTTCGTCAAACAGATCGGCTACAGCGGCATCATCGACCTCGACCTGCGCTTCGACCGGCGCGACGGACAGTACAAGCTCCTCGACTTCAACCCGCGCATGGGCGCCCAGTTCCGGCTGTTCGAGAACGAGTCGGGTGTGGACGTCGTACGCGCGATGCATCTGAACCTGACGGGCCGTTCCGTTCCGGAGGGGGAACAGAGGGCCGGCCACCGTTACATCGTGGAGAACATCGATCTGCCCGCCCTCCTCGCCTACCGCCGCAGCGGTTACACGACGCCGCACGCGCCGGCGAAGGCGAGCGGGACGGAGCTGGCCTGGTTCGCGGGTGACGACCCGCTGCCGTTCCTCACGATGCTGGCACGCTTCGTGCGCCCGGGCGCGAAGCACCTCTATCAGCTGTGGCGGACCAATCGCCGCGGCAGCAGCACCTCCACGAAGTAGGCAAGGCCACCACGCGTGGCACACCGTGTCCTGGGGAGGGACTTCGTGACTCGACCGGTTGCAGTGATCGGGGCCGGGCCGTTCGGCCTGTCCACCGCCGCCCACCTGCGGGCGCGCGGCATCCCCGTCCGCGTCTTCGGCGACCCCATGGTCAGCTGGCGCGACCACATGCCCGAGGGCATGCTCCTGAAGTCCACGCCCGCTGCCTCGAACTTCGACTGCCCGCAGCCCGGCCACGCCCTCGCCGACTACTGCGACGCGGCCGGGATCCGCCGCCTGGTGACCGACGAGGACATCATCCCGGTGGAGACGTTCATCGCCTACGGCGAGTGGTTCCAGCAGAAGCTGGCCCCCGGCCTGGAGGCTGTGCGGGTCGTCTCCGTGGACCGCGACACGAGCGGCGGCTTCGAACTGAAACTGGACTCGGGCGAGATGTTCACCGCGCGCGCGGTCGTCGTCGCCACCGGGCTGTCGGGCCTGGCGCACCTGCCGGCGGAACTCGCGGGAGCCGCCACCGACGGACCGGCGCCCACCGCTGCGGTCTCGCACAGCTCCCAGCACCACGACCTGAGCCGTTTCGCCCGCCAGGAACTGATCGTGATCGGCGCCGGCCAGTCCGCGCTGGAGACGGCGGCGCTCGCGGCCGAGGCGGGGGCACGCGTGCGTGTCGTCGCTCGCGGCCGTGGCCGGGTCGCCTTCGGCGCCCCGCCCTGGGAACAGCCGAGACTGCGTCCCGAGTCCCCGTTCGGCCGCGCCTGGTCGCTGTGGGCCTTCAGCTACTACCCGCACCCCTACCGTTACCTGCCCGAGGCCACCCGGCACTTCCTGGTCCGCCGGGTCCTCGGACCACTCGGCGCCTGGTGGCTGCGCGAGCGCTTCGAGAGCGCCGTACAGGTGCACGACGTGGAGCGGGTCGTGGCCGCCGAGGCGCCGGACGGCAACCCCGTCCTCACCGTCCGCACCCACGGCGGGCGCACCGAGCGGCTCACCGCCGACCATGTCATCGCCGCGACCGGCTACCGCGTCGACATCGCTGCGATGGACTTCCTCGGCCATGGGCTGCGCACCCGGCTCGCGGTGAGCCGCGGCGCCCCGAGGCTCGGCGCCGGTTTCGTGTCGTCCGTCCCCGGCCTGTACTTCACCGGCCTGCCGGCCGCGTCGTCGTACGGCCCGGTGATGCGTTTCGTCTGCGGTACGGAGTTCGCCTCCCCGCGCCTGGCGAAACACCTGGCGGCGGCCCACGGCTGACGCGGGCGCTTCGGCCCCGCGAACCGGGCCATTGTCACCATGAGGCAGCCACCGGGCACCACTTGGGGCCGATCAGTACGTAAGTGCGCAGGACGGCAAGGTGAGTCGAGGAGGCGCGGTGTCCGTATTCTCTGATCATGGCAGCCTCCCCCGCGTACGCACTGATCGCCACCGACCTGGACGGAACGCTGTTGCGCGGCGACGACACGGTCTCCGACCGGTCGTTCGCCGCGCTCGCGCGGGTGGCGCGGGCCGGTGTCCGGCACCTGGTGGTGACGGGCCGCCCGGTCCCGCGGGTACGGCCCCTGCTCGCGCGCCTCGGCTGCACGGGGCTCGCGGTGTGCGGACAGGGGGCACAGGTCTACGACGCCGGGACCGGCCGGCTGCTGTGGTCGGTCCGGCTGGACCGGGAACTGGCAGAGACGGCGCTCGGCAAGATCGAGGCCGAGGTGGGGGAGGTCTACGCGGCCGTCGACCAGGACGGCGTGGAGGGGCTCACGCTCATCGAGCCCGGGTACCGGATGCCGCACCCGACCCTGCCGGCGGAGCGGGTCGACCGGCGCGACGACCTGTGGTCCGCGCCGATCAGCAAGGTGCTGCTGCGCCATGCCGACCTGTCCGACGACGAGTTGGCGGCCGCCGCGCGCACGGTGGTGGGCTCGCTGGCCACGGTCACCATGTCCGGGCCGGGAACCGTGGAACTGCAGCCGTCCGGGGTGACCAAGGCGACCGGTCTCGCGCTGGCCGCCGAGCGGCTCGGGATCACGGCGCGGGAGGCGCTGGCGTTCGGCGACATGCCCAACGACATCCCGATGTTCGACTGGGCGGGGCGCGGGGTCGCCATGGCCAACGCGCATCCCGAACTCAAAGCGGTGGCCGACGAGATCACCCTGTCGAACGAGAACGACGGTGTCGCCGTGGTCCTCGAACGACTGTTTGCCGTCCACTGACCCGGCGGACCGACTGACCGGCACATCAGTAGGCGGCCGTCCGGAGGAGGCCGGCATGGCCTGGTGCACGCTCGCCGGATGCCCGGCGGCCGCCCGGTACGCCCCCCGTCCGTCAGGTTCGGGGAGCGTGCCGGGCGGCCGATGCCGGGACGGCCCGCGGGGCCGGCGACGGCCGGACGCGCGGGACGTCGGGGAGCGGCCCGTGGGCGGCCGTGGGCCGTCAGTAGGCGCTGTTGACGTTGTCGATCGAGCCGTAGCGTGCGGCGGCGTAGTTGCAGGCGGCGGTGATGTTGGCGACCGGGTCGTAGGGACTGGAGGCGGTACCGGCCACGTGGTACGCGTGGAAGGTGGGGTCGATGACCTGGAGCAGGCCCTTGGACGGGATGCCGGCGGCGGCGTTGGAGTCCCACAGGTTGATGGCGTTCGGGTTGCCGGAGGACTCACGCATGATGTTGCGGTAAATACCGTTGTAGGTGCCCGGGATGCCCTTCTGGGCCATGATCGCGAGCGACTCGCGGATCCAGCCGTCGAGGTTGTCCGGATACCCGGCGCGAGTGCCGGCGGCCGGGGTGGTGCTCGTGGTGGCCGCCGAGGCGCTGGTGGCGCCGACGAGGGGCAGGGCGAGTACGGCGGCGCCGGTACCGAGGAGGGCGAGGACACGGGCGAGGCGGTTGGTGCAGGGGCGGCGATGTCGAGCGGCAGCAGGCATGGGGACGTTCCTCTCCTACGCCTGCGAGGTGAGCTGTCGGGTTCGGGCGGCGAGGTGCCCGGCCGTGCCCGGAAGGGACACGGCTTCACCCCCAGCCGTACCGGTGCGGTGCGTGCCGACCGGTCCGGCGACTTACCTGGGTCCCCCGCTCCTGCCGTACGAATGGTCCGTGGATGGGTGCGCGGGCGGCGGCAGGATTCGGCGTCCGCCCGACGGCCGGGAAGGTATGCGAGAGCACATGCCGGAAACAAGTGCGTGAATCACACAACGCACCATTTGACCTTGATCAATGCTATATGAGGCACTTGATCCTTTGCGGTTGCCAATCTCAACTGGCCTACCGGGCAAGGAGGGACGGCGTTCGGCGGGTCTCCGGGGTGGGGGGCGGTCCGTGACCCAACTCACGAAGTAGCAAAGTACTCTAAATCCGGCATAGGGGATTCATGTGGATCGGCCGCGCGGTGGAACCCGTGGCATGGTGCCCGTCGTTGTCGTAGTGATCGCGGCACCTGTCGGTGTCGTGGGTGGTCGCGGCGGCGCGGAGGGGGTGCGCGGGGTCGCCTCCGCCCGCCTGTCGTTCGCGACAAAGCGCGTGGGTTCCTGTTAAGTCGATGAATGCCCGTCCTTACTACTTGATCAAAAACATACCGACCATGATCCGATAGCGCCCGCTGGACCGGTGGGCGCTATCAGCGATCGAACAGGGACCGGATACGCTGACTCGAGTGATGGCAGCGACCTATCGACAAACCGTGTGATCGCCAGCAGACACCAGCAGACAGGAGACCCCTCGTGACCGTCGTCGGGCCGTTCGGGCTGAGCGTGCGGGACCAGGCTCTGGAAGCCGATGTCCAGGCCGGATTGGCGGCTGTCGAGGAAGGCTTGCTCGAGGCCACCAAGAGCGAGGTCCCGTTCATCACGGAGGCCGCGCAGCACCTCGTACGAGCGGGCGGGAAGCGGTTCCGGCCGCTGCTCGTGATGCTCGCGGCCCGGTTCGGCGACCCCTATGCGCCGGGCATCGTGCCGTCGGCCGTGGTCGTGGAGCTGACGCACCTGGCCACGCTGTACCACGACGACGTCATGGACGAGGCGGCCGTGCGGCGCGGCGTGGACAGCGCCAACACCCGCTGGGGCAACTCCGTCGCGGTCCTCACCGGCGACTTCCTCTTCGCCCGCGCCTCCCAGATCCTCGCGGACCTCGGCCCCGAGGCCGTCAGGGTGCAGGCCCTCGCGTTCGAACGGCTGGTCACCGGCCAGATCCTGGAGACCGCCGGCCCCACGGACGGCCGCGACCCGGTCGAGCACTACCTGGACGTGCTCGGCGGCAAGACGGGCTCGCTGGTGGCCGTGTCGTGCCGGTTCGGCGCGATGATGTCGGGCGCCGACGAGACGGTCGTCGACGTGCTCACCCAGTACGGCGAGCGGCTCGGGGTCGCCTTCCAGCTCGCCGACGACGTCCTGGACATCGCCTCCGACTCCCACGAGTCCGGCAAGACCCCGGGCACCGACCTGCGCGAGGGCATCGCCACGCTGCCCGTGCTCCGGCTGCGCGAGCGCGCCGCCCGCCTCCGGCTGCCCGAGGACGTCGCCCTGTGCGAGCTGCTGGACTCCGACCTCAGCGACGACGCCCGGCACGCCGAGGCGCTGGCCGCGCTGCGCGCGCACCCCGCGCTGGAACAGGCCCGCCGGGACACCGTCCGGTACGCGGAGGAGGCCCGCGCCGCGCTGGCCCCGCTGCGGGAGTGCGACGCGAAGGCGGCGCTGATGGAGCTGTGCGACGCGGTGGTCCACCGCGCCGGCTGACCCGGCCCCGCCCACCGGCCTTCGGCCACGCACCGTCCGACGCCTCGTCAGCGGCCGGCCACTGTCGCACAGGCCCGGGCCCCGGCACGCCCCGAGCGACCTCGTACGCCTCTGCGCATGCCCGTACGGCCTTCCCCGTCCCGTACGGCCCCCTCCGTTCCGGTGAGACCCCTACGGGTCGGCGGAGCCGGTTCCCTCTGCGTGTCATACCGCAGGAGTACACGGAGTTGGCTCCGAGGTCTGACGCTTCCTCACGGCCGATTTGGTGAGATGGAAACCACGGAAATCACCACTCCTCACCGATTCGGGTGAGAATGGCGGCTCAGGTGGACCAGCATGAGGACAGCCGCCGCCGACGACGGAGGTAAGGCAGACATGGCACCGTACGAATCCGACGACGCAGTGGACGCCACGCGGGACGAGGACGCGCACGCCGGCCGCCGCAAGGCCGCCCGCTACGCGGTCCCGGTCGCGGTGGTGGGCGTGGCAGCGGCCACGATCGGTCTGGTCCCGGCGCTCGCCGCCTCCGGCGACCCCGACCTGCCCAGGATCACCGCGCAGCAGCTCATCGAGAAGATCGCCAAGTCGGACGTGCAGCAGATGTCCGGGACCGTGCGGATCGACACCGACCTCGGCCTGCCCGACCTCGGTGGCCTGGAGAACAGCCTGGCTTCCGGCGCCACCAAGGGCTCCGGCGACGGCTCCTCCGCCGACCCGCAGTCCAAGCTCACCGAGCTGGTCTCCGGCACGCACACCCTGCGCGTCGCCGCCGACGGCCCGGAGAAGCAGAAGCTGTCGCTGCTGGAGAGCGGCTCCGAGTACAGCCTCATCCACAACGGCAAGAACGTGTGGGGCTACGACAGCAAGAGCAACGAGGTCTACCACACCACCTCGGCCGACTCCGGCAAGGAGCACCGGGCCGAGCCCCCGGCCACGCCGAAGGACTTCGCCGACCAGGCGCTGAAGTCGGTGGACGGCACCACGTCCGTCACCGTCGACGGCACCGAGCGGGTCGCCGGCCGCGACGCCTACAAACTGCTGATCAAGCCCCGGCAGTCCGGCACCACCGTCGGCGCGATCAGCATCGCCGTCGACTCCAGGACCGGCATGCCGCTGAAGTTCACCCTCACCCCGAAGAGCGGCGGCACCGCCGTCCTCGACGTGGGCTTCGCCCAGGTCTCCTTCGCGAAGCCGGCCGCCTCCACCTTCGACTTCACCCCGCCCAAGGGCGCGAAGGTGACGGAGCAGAAGCAGGGTGCGGAGGCCGGGAAGCACGAGCGTGCGTCCGGCAAGGTCCTCGGCAAGGGAATGCACGGCTCCGAGGTCCTCGGCAAGGGAACGAACGGCTCCGAGGTCCTCGGCAGGGGCTGGACGTCCATCGCCACCTTCGACACCGGCGCCAAGGGCGGTCTGCCGGCCGGCTCCAAGGCCGGTGACCTCGGCGGCTTCCTCGGCTCGCTGGGCGACAAGGTGTCGGGCAAGTTCGGCAAGGGCACGGTCTTCACCACCCGCCTGGTCAACGCCCTGATCACCGACGACGGCAAGGTGTACGTCGGCGCGGTCACCAAGGAGGCCCTGGTGAAGGCGGCCGACGCGGGAAAGTGACCCGCTTCGGGCACCACCGTCCGTGACCGTGCGTTGACTCTGCAGAGCGATCGCATCGAGGGGGAGCCGATGGACGGACCGTCCGCCACGGAGCGGGAGGCGGGGGAAGCGGGTGAGCGCGCCCCGGGGCAACCGGAGGAGAGCGTCATCGCCAGCCGCGGCCTGACCAAGCGCTACCGCGGCGGACAGCTCGCCGTCGACGGCCTCGACCTGATCGTCCCGGCGGGCAGCGTCTTCGGCTTCCTCGGTCCGAACGGCTCGGGCAAGACCACCACCATCCGCATGCTGATGGGTCTGATCGAGCCGACCGCGGGCACGGCCCGCGTGCTGGGCCGCCCGATGCCCCGGGCGGCCCGCTCCGTCCTCCCCGAGGTCGGCGCGCTCATCGAGGGCCCGGCCCTGTACGGCTTCCTCTCCGGCCGGGACAACCTGCTGCGCTACGACGCCGCCGACCCGACCGCCGACCCCCGCACGCGGCGTGCCCGCGTCGCCGCCGCCCTGGACCGGGTGGGCCTCGCGGCGGCCGCCGGCAAGAAGGCGAAGGCCTACTCGCTCGGCATGAAACAACGCCTGGGCCTCGCCGCCGCGCTGCTCCAGCCGCGCCGGCTGCTCGTGCTGGACGAGCCCACCAACGGCCTCGACCCCCAGGGCATGCGCGAGATCCGCACCCTCATCCGGGAGTTGGCCTCGGACGGCACGACGGTCTTCCTCTCCTCCCACCTCCTCGACGAGATCGAGCAGGTCTGCACCCATGCCGCGGTCATGGCGCGGGGCCGGCTCGTCACCCAGGGGGCGGTGGCCGACCTGGCGGCCGGCGCGCGCGGCCGACTGGTGGTGACGACCCCGGATCCGGCCGAGGCGGCCCGGGTGCTGAAGGAGCAGGGCGTCGGGGACGTCGCCGCCGAGGGCGACCGGGTCACGGGCGAACCACCGGCGCAGGACCTGGCCGAGGTGAACGCGGCCCTGGTCGTGGCGGGAGTGCGGGTCCGGGGGTTCGTGGTCGAACGGGCCTCGCTGGAGGACGCGTTCGTGGCACTGACGGGGGAGGGTTTCGATGTCGCGGGCTGAGAGGTCCCCCGGGGACGAGCCGGTTCCCGCGCCCGAGACGGCCGCCGAGGCCGGGACGGTCTCCGTATCCGGGACCACCCCCGGATCCGAGACGTCCCTCGCGTCCGGGAGGGCCCCCGGGGCCAGGACGATCCCCGTGCCGGCCGTACGCCGCCCGAGCCCCCTGTGGACGTTCGGGCTGCTGCGCAGCGAACTCGTCACGACCCTCCGCCGCTGGCGCACGCTCGCCCTGCTCGGGGTGCTCGCCGCGGTGCCGGTGCTGGTCGGGATCGCGGTGAAGATCCAGACGCGGGGCGGTGGGACGGCGGACCACAGCGGCCAGGGCCCGGCATTCATCACGCAGATCACCAACAACGGCCTGTTCCTGGTGTTCACGGCCCTGGCCGCGACGCTGCCGTTCTTCCTGCCGATGGCCGTCGGGGTCGTCGCGGGCGACGCGATAGCGGGCGAGGCCGGCGCGGGCACCCTGCGCTATCTGCTGGTCGCGCCTTCCGGCCGTACCCGGCTGCTGCTCACGAAGTACACGACCGTGCTGGCCTTCTGCGTGCTGGCCACGCTGGTCGTCGCGGTCTCCGCGCTGGTCGTCGGTGCGCTGCTCTTCCCGCTGGGCGAGCTGACGACCATATCCGGCACCCGGATCAGCTTCGCCGAGGGCCTTGCCCGGGCCCTGCTGATCGCTCTGGTGGTCGCGGCCTCACTGGTCGGCGTGGCGGCGCTCGGCCTGTTCGTGTCGACGCTCACGAGCAGCGGCATCGCGGCGATGGCGACCACGGTCGGCCTGCTCATCACCGTTCAGATCCTCGACCAGATACCCCAGTTGCACGCCCTGCGGCCGTACCTCTTCTCGCACTACTGGCTGTCCTTCGCCGACCTGATGCGCGACCCCGTCTACTGGGACGACCTGACGAAGAACCTCGGCCTGCAGGCGCTGTACGCGGCCGTGTTCGGCTCGGCGGCCTGGGCGCGGTTCACGGTGAAGGACGTCAGCGCGTAGACGTTCCCCGCCCTGTGGAGCGTTCTAGGCGCTCTGGTGCGGGAACCGCGCGAGGGGGGCGTCCTGTGCGAAGAACGTCTTCGCGCGGGCCAGCGCGTCGGTGTCCTTCAGCACGTCACCGGGCGCGCTGCCGTTGCCGAGCAGGACCCCGCCGAAGCGCATCCCCATGTAGGCGGCCGAGTTGTTGAGCGTGCCCACATAGGGGTCGGCGACCGAGGGCTCGGAGTCGGCGAGTGCGGCGACGCCCCAGAGGGTGCGGCCGGCGAGGGTCGCCCTGAAGTCGATACCCGGGGTGCGCAGCCAGCCCGACCAGTGGTCCAGGTAGCGCTTGGTGAGGCCGGAGACCGAGTACCAGTACAGCGGCGAGGCGAGCACGATGTCCGTGGCCGCGAGGGTGGCGTCCAGCAGCAGGCCGGTGGCGCTGTTCGAGGGCGGCCGCACGTGGTCGCTGTCGTGCCGCTGGTCCACGAAGTCGGGCAAGGGGTGCTCGGCCAGGCGGATCCAGCGCTGCTCGACGTCGCCGGGCAGCTGCTCGGCCGCCGCGCGGGCCAGCAGCTCGGTGTTGCCCTCGGCGCGGGCGCTGCCCAGGACGAAGAGGAAATGACGGCTCATGGGTCCCCCAGGGTGTGCTGCCGTACGACTTATAACGCGCATGCATTTTATGCACACGCAATCAACTCGCGCCAGAGGCCGGCGCCTGCCGGGTGCCGGGGTGCGGCTGGTGCGAGGCTGTGACGCTGTGGTGACCCGGAAGCCGAAGCGGGTCGACACACTGGTCGACAGGGCGCGTACGACGGGATCGCGACGCCGGGGGAGTGAGGGAAAGCCGATGTCTCGAGTCAGCTTCGAGAAGAAGCGGGCGCAGCAGCCCGCGGCGCATCCGGCCGTGGTACCGGTCCGCGTGTTCGGCGTGGGAGGCGCGTCGGTGGGCGGGACGTCGGTGGTGGCGGCGCCGGGCGAGGAGATCCAGCAGGCCGTCCTCGACCACCTCCAGCGCCTGGCCATCAGCGTCGGCGCCCCCATACGCGCCACGATCCATGACGACCGTGAGGGCTGCGTGGTTCCCCTGGAGGTCTCGGCGGACGGCTCCAGTCGGGTCACGGGGGAGGCGGTGCGGGTGGCTGCGACGGTGCAGCCGAACGCTGCGGAGCCGGCTTCCCCGGTGCGGTCGGGTGCGGCGGCCGGGGTGACGCGGGAGGAACCGGCCACAGCCTCGCCGCGGCGGCCTGCCGCAGCGGACGTGGTCTCGCCGACGGGCGTGCAGGACGCGCCCTTTGTGAAGCAGCCGCAGCCTGTTGCGGCCGGGACCGTGCAGGCGCCGACGGGACGGTTCGGCCCCCCGCCGGTCGTGCAGGCCGCGCAGACCCCGGCGCCCGTCGCGGCCCTCCCGGAGCCCGGCCCGGTGGCCCCGACCACGGCCACCCCCACTCCGCCCCGGGGCTTCGACGCCGTGGCGGAGGAGGTGCTCGGGGACGGACCGGTGACCGAGACCGCGGAGGGCGCCGAGTTGCTCGCCGAGCCGATGACACGGATCAACGAGGCCGTGCGGTCCGGCCGTATCGAGGCCGCGGCGGAACTCGCGGACCGCACCGTCGCCGAGGCGGCCACCGCGCTGGGCCCCGGCCATGCCGAGGTGCTGCACCTGCGTGAACTGTCCGCCTACATCTCCTACCTGGGCGGCGACCCGGTCCGCGCGTGCCGGCAGTCCCTGGACCTCGCCCGGCTGCGCCGGCAGGCACGGGACGCGGAGGCCGCCTACGGAAACGTGCAGAGCGCGGCGACCGCGTGGCGCGCGGTGCGCGATCCCGAGGAGGGGCTGCGGCTCGGCCGCGACCTGATCGAGCTGTGGACGAACCTCACCACCGAGCCGGGCCCCGCCGCCGACGACCCGCGCCCGCTGGAGTCGGCCCGCGCCCGCATGGTCCGCCTCACCGACCGGGCGGCCCGCGCCGGGCAGCCGTAACCGGCGGCATCCGGACGGCCCCGCCTACTGCAGGCAGAACTCGTTGCCCTCCGGGTCCGTCATCAGCAGCCACTGCCCGGCGTGCTCCTTCACCTCGCGCACCACTCGCGCGCCCAGTGCCTCCAGCCGCGCCGCCTCGGCTTCGCGCTGCTCCGCGCCGACGTGCAGGTCGAGGTGGAGCCGGTTCTTGGCGGTCCTCGCCTCCGGCACGCGCTGGAACAGCAGCCGCCGCCCGAGCCCGGTGCCGGTCTCCGGGTCGTACGGGTCCTCGGGGTGCCGTACGGCGATCAGGTCACGGAAGGCGGGCCGGCCGTGGTACTCGACCGTAGCCTCGCCCGGCAGCACGCCGAGGGACAGCAGCCGTTCGACCAGGATGCTGTTGTCCTCGGCCGTGTAGTGCAGCGCGGCGGCCCAGAAGTCGGCCTGGGCGTGCGGGTCGGCCGCGTCGACGACGAGCTTCCAGTGCAGCGGCGCGGGCGGAGGGCCGGGTGTCGGGGTGGTCATGGTGACCACTTATAGCCGCGCCCGCCCGCCGGAAGAGGAAGTTCCTGGCTGTCTCCCGGTCGGTGCCGGGCAGGCCCCGGCACATTCGAGGCAGGCCCCGGTCGTCTCCGGGCAGGCATCCCCGGCCGGTTCCGGGTCGGCGGCACCCTGGTGACGCCCGGCCACGGTGCCGGCTACGGCGTCGCGGCCTCCGCCTCCGGACCGGCTCCGGGGGTCATGCTCTCCGGGGCCCTCAGGGCCCCGGCCGCGCCGTTCCTCATGCCGCTGCCCGGAGCCGCGGCCGCCCTGGCGAGCGCACGCGCACCGCGGCGCGCGGAGCGCAGCGCGTCGCTCGTGAGCAGCATCAGCGCCAGCCAGACCAGTGCGAACCCGGCCCAGCGCTCGGGCGGCATGGCCTCGTGGAAGTAGAAGATGCCCAGCAGGAACTGGAAGACGGGCGCCAGGTACTGCAGCAGACCCAGCGTGGACAGGGGCACGCGGATCGCAGCCGCGCCGAAGCAGACCAGCGGTAGCGCGGTGACGAGACCGGTGGAGGCGAGCAGGGTGGCGTGCCCGGCGCCCTGGTTCACGAAGCTCGCCCTGCCGTGCGCGCCGAGCCACAGCAGATAGCCGAGCGCGGGCAGGAACTGGATCGCGGTCTCGGCGGCCAGCGACTCGACGCCGCCGAGATCGACCTTCTTCTTGACCAGGCCGTAGGTGGCGAAGGAGAAGGCGAGGACCAGAGAGATCCACGGCGGGCGGCCGTAGCCGACGGTCAGGACGACGACGGCGGCGAGACCGGTGGCGACCGCCGCCCACTGCGCGGGCCGCAGCCGCTCCTTCAGCAGCAGCACACCCATCGCGATGGTCACCAGCGGGTTGATGAAGTACCCGAGGGAGGCCTCGACCACATGGCCGGAGTTCACAGCCCAGATGTAGACGCCCCAGTTCACGGTGATGACGGCGGCGGCCACGGTGACCAGCGCGAGCCGGCGCGGCTGGCGCAGCAGCTGTCCCGCCCAGGCCCAGCGCCGCACGAAGAGCAGGGCGGCGGTGACGACGACCAGCGACCACACCATGCGGTGGGCGAGGATCTCCAGCGCCCCGGCGGGCTTCAGCAGGGGCCAGAACAGGGGCACCAGGCCCCACATCCCGTAGGCGGCGAAACCGTTCAGCAGGCCTGTCCGGTGCTCACCCTTGGACTTCTCGGCCACCGGCCCCTCCTCTCGCAGTCAGACACGCGAGAAAGAAGGTAGCGCCGAGGAGCCCCGGCTGTCATGTCCGTATCGCCATACGGTCATGACAGTCGGGACGGTCAAGGGCGGCTCAGCCCTTGAGCGCGGCGGTGACCGCCTCCGCCAGCGAGGTGGTGGGGCGTCCGGTCAGCCGCGACAGGTCGCCGGAGGTGACCACCAGTTCGCCCTTCTCGATCGAGGCGTCCACACCGGCCAGGATCGCGGCGAGCGGCCCGGGCACCCCGGCCCCGGCCAGGATCCCGGTGAAGGCCTCGACCGAGACCGGGGTGTATGCGATCTCCTTGCCGGTCCGACGGCTCAGCTCGGCCGCGTACTCGGTGAAGCTCCACGCCTCGTCGCCGCCCAGCTCGTACGTCGTGTTCTCGTGTCCCTCGCCGGTCAGCACCGCGACCGCGGCGGCGGCGTAGTCGGCACGCGCGGCCGAGGAGACCCGGCCGTCACCGGCGGCCTGGACGACCGCGCCGTGCTCCAGCACCGGGCCCAGGTTCTCGGTGTAGTTCTCGTGGTACCAGCCGTTGCGCAGCAGGCTGTACGGCAGGCCGGAGGCGAGCAGCACCTCCTCCGTCGACCGGTGGTCGTCCGCGAGTGCGGCGGTCAGGCTGCCCGGAGCGCTGGTGTACGCGAGCAGCGCCACGCCGGCCGCCTTCGCCGCGTCGATGACGACCTGGTGCTGCCGCACCCGGCCCTTGTGGAACTCGTTGCCCGAGATCAGCAAAACCTTGTCACCGGCGGCGAACAGGCCGTCGAATGTCTCGGGCGCGTTGTAGTCGGCGACGGCCGACCTCACGCCGCGGGCCGCGAAGTGGGCAGCCTTGGTCTGGTCGCGTACGACAGCGGTGATCCGCTCGGCGGGAACCTTTTCCAGCAGCTGCTCCACGACATGACGGCCGAGGTGTCCGGAGGCTCCGGTGACGACGATGCTCATGGTTCACGACTCCTTGTGCGGTGGGTAGGTCACTCACCCTAGAAGGGGCGCTAACTTCTGGAAAGTACACACTTTGAAGTAAGGTACTGGCGTGACGGTAAGTGGGTTGAAGAGCGACGGCGAGGCAGTGTGCCCCCACCGCCTGGTCCTGGAGCACGTCACCAGCCGCTGGGGCGTGCTGGTGTTGATCCAGCTCCTCGACCGCCCGTACCGGTTCAGCGAGCTGCGCCGGGCCATCAGCGCCCTCGGCGGGCGCGGTGTCAGCGAGAAGATGCTCACGCAGACACTCCAGACACTGGAGCGCGACGGGCTCGTGCACCGCGACGCCAAGCCCGTCATCCCCCCGCGCGTCGACTACTCCCTGACGGGCCTCGGCCGCGAGGCGGCGGAACAGGTACGGGCGCTGGCCCGGTGGACCGAGCAGCGCATGGACGACGTGCTCAGCGCCCGCCGGGCGTACGACGAGGCCCGGGACGCACGGTCCCGGGCCTCGTGAGG
>NZ_JCAJZW010000027.1:0-108644 GCF_059510455.1 Streptomyces sp. NTD91 | reverse complement strand
TGCGGCCACTGCTCGCCCTCGCCGCCGGCGGGACGGTACAGCCGGGCTGACCCAACGTTCTTCAGACGCGGGAGCAGGTTGAAGCCGAGCATACGCGCGAACGCGAACCCGACGATGGAAGCGCCGTAGGTGTCGGTGTACTGCCGGTCGACCTCCATGTCGGTGCAGTGCCGTAGCACGCCCTCGATCATCGAGGCGACCTCGGAGGCCGAACAGTGCTTGAGCTGGAAGTAGATGTACATCGACTTGCGCTCCACATACCAGTAGATCATCATGCCGGGGCCCCGGTAGCGCTGGTGCCACTCAGTCATGAAGTTGCTGGACCAGGCGCCCAACTTGCGGCTGTCGGAAGCACACGCGGTGCCCGCAACCCACCAGCCCTCGTCCCTGGCGGCGAAGGTGTGGTTGACGAGCTTGATCAGCGCGGACCTCATATTGCAGTGTCTCGGGTCCCGTTCGAGTCCGTGCTCCGGTCCGGCAGTTCGCGTCGTATTGCGGCCAGCGGCATTTCACGGGCTGGTACTGGGCGGCGACGACGGAGGGGCGTTGACGAGTAGGGCTGACGTGGTTCGGAACGAGCGGTTCGTAGATCGCTTCCCGAGACGCGAGTGATCGTTTCCCGTCCGGCAGGGCGCTGGCTCTCGGCGGCCTCGGATCTTGACAGCGTCGGGTGGCGGACTGAGATCGTTGCCAGATGTTCACCACACCTGCCCGGCCGGTCGACATCCTCACTGTCCTGCCTGAGCTCGCGGTCTATGCGAAGAATGCGACCCGTCTGCACCCGCGGCGTGGGGTACCGGAGTCGGCTGCGAGTTCCGTGGCCGGGCCGATGCTGTGGCCTGCGGGTGAGTCTTGGCCGACCTGCCAACTGCCCCATATGGTGCAGATTGAGCGGGAGGCCACCGCTGAGGAACTGGAGATGTTCCGGCACTCCGACGAGGTCCGCGAACAGCGGTTCGCACAGATGATCTCCCAGTTCCCCGATCAGGTTGCCGACCCGGACTCGCGCCTGGGGAAAATGCTGGCCAAACGGCAGGAGTTCCTGGACGAGGTCGGGGCCCGGCCCCCTCGTGAGACAACCGTGAAGACGTGGGCGCCGGCCACTCCTAACGAGCCGGTCGTCATGGTTCCCGTTGTTCAGCTGCACGCTGCCGACATACCCGAGGTCCGCTTCCCAGTCGGAACGGACTTGGTTCAGATCTTGTGGTGCCCGTATTGGCATCCTGATGTTCCAGGGATGCACGAGCATTACAGCGGGCCGGCTCCGAAGGTCATCTGGCGGGCCGCCGGGTCGCTCACGGACACCGTCTTCCCGGCACAGGGTGCTCTGGCGGACGGCGGCTACGTCTTGGAGCCGTGCGTTCTGCATCCCGAGCGCATTACCGAGTACCCCGACATCGAGGACCTCCCCGAGTCGTTGCAGTCTCGTATTTACGCCTGGCAGGAAAGCCTCGGCAAGGGGCCCGGCTACGACTATCGCAACGATCTTTCCGTGGCACCTGGGCTCAAGACCGGTGGATGGCCGTACTGGCCGCACTGCCCTCGGCCGGTCCAGTGCAGTTGCGGCTCGGAGATGAGCCTGCTCCTGACGATGCCCCACGGAGAACGCGGCGCACAGAGCTGGACCCCGCTGGAGGACCGCTTCCGAGCCGCCAAGCGCGGCTACGATGCGGAGTTCCACGATCCGACGGGCTTCAGCGGTGCCCGCGACGAACTGCTCATCTTCGTCTGCAGGCAGGCCCCTCTCCACGATGTGTGGGTCTCCATCGAGTAAGCGCCTTCGCCCAGCAACTACGGTCGGTCAGTCCCACCAGAAGTCCCAGCAGTGGTTGTGGACGAGTCGTTCGGCGTATGCGGCCAGCGTCCGCCCAGTCCTCGCAAGCACGAGCGCCGCGTTACGTGAGGGATCTCAGTCGTCATCGGAGATCGGGAACATCTCGGCATAGGGGTCCGGCTCGCCGGTCAAGGGGTCCAGTCCGGCGACGAGTCGGCGGCGCTGCTCGCGCCAGCTGACAAAGGCTCCAGGACGTCCCCAAAGTGACGCGTCACCGAGTGGGCATTCGTCGAACTCCGCTGATGGCGACGAGGAGCAGCGCCTGTTGCGGATCATCGGCAGAGGCACGGGGTCGGTGGTGGTTCTCCGGCACATGGAACCGCAACTCGGGCACTGCACGTCCTCGGGTGTGTAGGCGCGCACTGACCTCGCGCGCCGATTCGTATTCGAGGGGAACCGAAACTTCATGAAGCGCAATCTGACCGCTGTGGCCCTTGCAGCGATCGTCGTCGCCGGCACTGCCGCTGCCGCCGTCCCGGCCTCGGCCGCCCCCGCCAAGGCCGCCCCGCCCCGCTGCCACACTGTCGACCTGAAGGCCGGCTTCGCGACGGGGGATGACGCGAAGCCGGAGATGGGGCAGACCAAGAAGCAGACGCAGGCGTACGTCTGGTTCACCAACCGGAGCAAGCACACCTGCACCCTGGCCGGCTTCGCCGGTGTCGACATGATCGGCGCCCAGAAGACCGACGGCACCTGGTCGCTGGCGCGCTCCTCCAAGAAGCCCGAAAAGATCACCCTGGGGCAGGGGGACACAGTGGACTTCAGCATCACCCTGCTCCCGGTGGCCAGGTCCACGCCGCGAAAGGAGAAGTTCGTTCCGGCGAAGTTCCTGGTCACCCCGCCGAACGAGACGACGCGCTTCACCCTGAAGTGGCCGTTCGGCGGCCAGATCCTCAAGCAGGACGGCGCCACCCACCCGGCTACCTACATCAACCCGGTCGGCCTGTAACCAACTGGGCGGTCTGGAGCCTCTCTTCAAGGCCGCTGGTGGCCACCGCTCGACTACCGGAACGAGTTGAAGCCTCCGGGTGATGCGGTGGCCACCTCCGACACGTGGCACGCGTGGCATTCTCGCCGGGCCCGGAGGTCGCCGGGGCCTACGGTGGGACCGAAAGCCCCGCCCGCTTCTACGCCATCCCCTGCGGGCAGATGGGGCGGCAGCGTGGTGAGAAAGGCCCCTCCAGGTCTGTCCTTGCCCGGAGGGGGCCGCGTTCAGAAGCCGCCGTTGAGGTCGTACCAGTTCTGGTTGAGCAGTTGGTACTTGGCGAAGGTGCCCTTGCCGTTGCCTGCGTAGAGCCGCAACTGGTCCGCCGTCGACGAGGCGTTGGGGTTGTCGTAACCGTCCTGCGTGGCGGCGACCAGGTCGTTGTGACCGTCGCCGTTGACGTCGCCGACACTGAGGAAGGCCGACATCTGGCCCCAGCCGCTGCCGATGAGCTTCCGGGCGCCGAAGGAGCCCCGTCCGTTGCCCGGGTACAGCCACAGGTTGCCCGAGGTGTCGCGGGCGAGGAGGTCGCCGCGGCCGTCACCGTTGAGATCGCCCGGTGCGGTCAGGGCGTTCATGGACTTCCATCCGCCGCCCAGCGACTTACGGACACGGAAGGCGCCGTGGCCGGTACCTGCGTAGAGTCGGGTTCGTCATAACGTCGGCGAATCCAGCGCTGACGGCGCGGCCTGGCCGCACCGACCGACGAGCTCGCGATCGCCTACCAGGCAGCACTCCACCTCGCAGGCATCCTCATCTGGGCGCGAAGGCGAGCAATGACACAGGACTCAGCTCCGCCAGTCTACGTCTCCGCCGCTGTCGACCTTGGGGGCGGTCACCGGGCCGTACCAGGAGGATCGGCCGTGATGCTTCATGGCTTCCGCCCCTTCGCGGAGCCATGAGCCCAAGCTGGGCCACCCCAGAAAGTACGCCTGGTCATCATGAACGACGTCACCGAGGTGGTTCTGCCACATCCCTTCCCCGGCATCGAAGAAGTGGTCGTCTCCGTCACTTCCGGGGATGGGGACCCACTTCGTTCCCCACCAGGGGGTTTCCGCCTGGTCCGGGTGGTCCGCTTCCCATATCTCCATCCGCATCTCACGGACCGCGATGATCTCCGAAGGATGCAGCGACGATTTGTTGAAGCCTGGCGGAAGTTGTCGGTGCTCTCGCCCGAAGACTTCAGCACCTGCGGTGGTTGAGCAACCCGATGAGAGTGGCAAGGTCGGCGGCGCCTTCCGGGTCATCCGCGTAGCGGGTGGTCTGAAGAGGGCCGACCTCGGAAAGGACGATGTCCTCCCGAGCCAGGACGTGGACCAAGGTCAACAGGGCGGCTCGGGCGTTGCCGTCGGTGAAGGGGTGGAAGAACGCCACGTCGAGGTATGCGCGGGCCGCGCGGGCCGCCAGCGGGATGTCCGGGTCGGTCGTCTCGCGCAGGCACGAAGCGAAGTCGGCCCGGGTACGCGGGGTCAAGCCGTAGCGCTCGCGGCCGGCCTTCGCATAGGCGTCGTTCGCGCGGAACGGTGCCTCTTTTTGGCCGAGGACCCTGCGCTGCCAGCGGGTCAGCAGGGTGAAGTTCAGCGGCGCGCGGCGCGCGGCATCGGCTCGGGCCAAGGCGTGGGCAGCGAGCAGACGCTCGGCGCGAACGGGGTCGCGCCGACGCACCGGCCCTTCGCACCAAGCCCGGAACCCGTCGCTCACAGGACGAACCCGCCGTAAAACTGGTGCGTGTTGCCAGTCGGCCTCACGGCGCACGCGCAGCCAAACCGACAGGCTGTCAGTAGCGGTCATGGAGCTCCTCCAGAGCCGCCCTCTTACGGTGGTCGTGGTAGGGGGCGTGGCCGGTGAGGCCAACGGCGAGGTCCTCGCCGACGGATTCGATCAGTGTCCTTTCAGGGGTGACCCAGCTCTTGAACCGGCCGCCGACTGCGCGCTCCACTGCTCGCGCGGCTTCGGATCGGTCCATGCCAGTGGTGGTGAGGAACCAGCCCAGAACCATCGAGGCCTGCCCGTACCAACCACCCTCCGCTCCTGAGTCCAGCGCATGCGTCACGAGCCGGACGCAGGCCCGCTCCAGGTACCAGCTGCGCTCCTCGGGTGCGGCGTCCGACGGCGGCGCCAGTTCGACGAAGCGCTGAGCCGTCCGCTCCAACCACTCCCGCCACTCCAGCAGCGCGGCTACGACGCGTGCTGCGGTTTCGTCGGGGGTCGTCACCGAGCTTGCCCCGCTGACCCAGCTGCCGATGGGCCCGCCGTCGCGGTAGCACCAGCTCCATCCCCAGGCCCAGCTGCCGTATCGCTCCCGGATGATCGCGTCCACCTGCCTTTCACACCAGCGTTCGCCCTGCCACCAGCCGGCCATTCCGGAGAGTACCGGCGGCACCCACTCGCGGATCAGCGAGCGGAGGTGGGCTTCCTCGTCCTCGCTCCAGGCGAACGGGTGGCGGGCCGGGTCGAGGTCGTCCCAGTTCCGAATGCCGTCGTAGGTGATGGGGGGCACACGGTTCTCGGGGAAGGGCAAGGTGCCACGGTCGTACGTCAGCGCTGGTCACTCTTCCTGTCCGATGTGATCGACACACCATTCTGGGCTCGAAGACCTTGCGCCGCGAGCGGTTTCCCCGACTCACGCATGACCGCACTCGGAGTCCGCCAGTTGCGTGCCGTCGACACGCTCACCGTGCTGCAGTCGATGCGTGCCGCCCGGACGGGGGGCGGCCGGGCCGGGCCTCCGACCGCGAGAACCGCTGTTCGTCAGCCATGACATCGCGCCAAAGAGGTCAGTGGACACTCCCTCCTGCCGCGGGCTCGGGCCGCGCCGAAAAGGGCCTTCCCGACCGCTGCCCGTGTAGCCGCGGCCTCTCGGGGCCCACTGGATCGCGCACGCGGGGCTCCCAGGCAGTTCGAGCATCGGGTGTGCAAGTGCACGACCGAGTCCAGAAGCACATACTTTGATTGACGGGTACGGCGTCGATGGGGCAGGTGAGCGACCCCGCTCGTGGGAGGTATCCGCGCAGATGCACTGGCCCGGCCGTGCCTGGTGGTCGCCGGCCCTGAGAGGGTGGGCTGCACGCGATCCGGAATTCACTGCGACGCGCCGGGCCGCGCGTACCGCACTTGTCATGCCGGCCCTCTTTGCCATGTGCATGAAAGTTTTCCATGCGCCGGTCATGGCCGCATTTGCCGCCTTCGGATCGTTCTCCATGCTGTTGCTGGCCGATTTCACCGGTCCCATGCCGCAGCGGCTTCGAGCGCAGGTCGGACTCGCGGTGGCGTGGGCCGTGCTGATCAGCCTCGGCACGCTCGTCGCCGGGATCACGTGGCTCGCGGTGATGGTCACCGTGGTGGTCGGCTTCCTTGTCCTGTTCTCGGGCGTCGTCAGCTCGGTGCTCGCGGGCACGACGACCGCGCTGCTACTCGGCCTCGTTCTTCCGGTGACCTCTCCCGGGCCCCTGTCAGCGCTGCCGGGCCGACTCGCCGGCGCGGGCCTTGCGGCGCTGGCCGCCATGCTCGCCATCTCTCTCCTGTGGCCCCGACCGGCCGGTGATCCGCTCAGTGCACCCGCCGCGCAGGTATGCCGCACCGCCGCGGCGGTACTGCGTGCCGATGCATCCCGGCCGGCGGGCGATCCGCAGGTGCCGACCACCGGAAGGTACGGTGTCACCGCCGAGGAGGCTGCAAGCGCTGCGGCCGCGCTGCGCGCCGTGTTCGACGCGACTCCCTACCGCCCCACCGGGCTGTCCTGCAGCTCCCGTGCAATCGTCCGCCTGGTCGACGAGCTCACCTGGCTCAGCGCCATCATGGCTGACAGAGGACATTCACCCGACGCCGGTCACACCCGCGATCCGGATGCCCACGCGCCGCTCGGGGCCGCGGCCGCGGTCCTCGAGGAGGCAGCCGCTCTGCTCGAGGACCCGCGCGGCGCGCCTCATGCGCTCCAGGTCGCTGTGAAGGACCTTCGCGCGGCTGTGGAGGGCGTGGAACGCGGAGCCGCACCCCGGTTGCCTGTGCACCAGGACCTGAGCAGTGAGTCGGAAATCCGCGCCTTCATCGAGGCACTGGACGTGTCGTTCCGTGCCCAGGAGCTGGGGTTCGCGGTGCTCCAGATCGCGGACAACGTGGGGCTGGCCGCGGCTGCCGAGCAGCGCGGCTGGTGGGAGCGGCTGATCGGTCACGATCCCGGGGCCCTGAATGGTCCCCTGGCTTCCGCTCGCGAGCGGGCCGCCGCCCACCTGCAGCCGCATTCGGTCTGGCTGCACAACAGTCTGCGTGGCTCGCTCGGTCTCGGCATCGCCGTTGTCCTGGTGAACCTCACGAGCCTCCAGCACTCGTTCTGGGTCCTGGTGGGCACCCTGTCGGTCCTGCGCTCGAACGCGCTCAGCACCGGGCAGAACGCGGTGCGTGCCCTTGCCGGGACCCTCGTGGGCTCGCTCATCGGGGCAGGGCTGCTGCGGCTCCTCGGCGACCACGGCCCCGGCCTCTGGTTCGTGCTGCCCGCGGCCGTCCTCATCGCCGGAATCGCACCCGCCGCCATCTCGTTCGCGGCCGGACAGGCGGCCTTCACCGTCACACTCGTCGTTCTGTTCAACATCGGCCAGAACCCGGACTGGCACATCGTGCTGGTGCGGCTTCAAGACATCGCCATCGGCTGTGCGGTCAGCCTGCTGGTGGGGCTGTTCTTCTGGCCACGAGGCGCCACTGCCGCCGTCGACCGGGCCCTGGCCGCCGCGTACACGGACAGCGCCCGCTACCTGGCCGCTGCGGTGGAGTACGCCGTCGGTCGGTGCGGTGACCGCCCGGCAGAGGTCGGCACTCCCCTGCGCTACAGCCGCCAAGCGGCTGCCGCGGCCCGACGGCTGGACGACGCCTTCCGCGGCTACCTGGCAGAGCGCGGTCCCAAGCCTGTCCCGATGGCAGACATGGCCACCCTTGTCACGGGCATAGTGGCTCTGCGTCTGGCGGCGGACGCCGTGCTCGGGCTCTGGCGGCGCGCCCGTCCACCGTCGGCGCAGACCGACTGGGCCGAAGCCCGTCTTGCCCTCCTCGGAATGTCGGGCCGGGTAACCGGCTGGTTCAGGGATCTGTCCGCAAGCCTGGGCCGACGGAACTCAACCCCGCACCCCCTGATGCGCAACCGCGAGGCTGAAGCCGCCATAGCCGCATCCGTCCGGCGCGACCTGCGCGACGAACGCGGGCGCGCCAACGACACTGCCGTCCGCATCATCTGGACCGTCGACCACCTGCATGCGGTCTGCCGCCTGCAGCCCAGTCTGGCCGCCGCAGCGAGGGTACGCGGGCAGGCTCACCGCACCTGGTTCACTGCCTCCCCCGGGCGACCGGTCACGGACGCATGAGCACTCCTGTGGCGAGCCCGCTTCCGCGCCTTCTGCGACCGTCGCCCGGCGTCGACCTGCTCTGTCAGTGCCTCCTGACAGGATGCGCGGATGACCTCAACCGGCCATCCTCTCACCGACCATGACGACCAGCCGCGTGCCGGCCTTCTGGAGCTGGTCGGCGCCATCGAACCCTGGGACGAGCTGGAGCGCACCCACCTGACGACCGCCACGCTGTGGATCGTCGGCCAAGCCCCGGTCTACCGGGTGCGCAAGCCGGATGTCCCCGCGATGCATTTGGTGAGCTACTTCGTCGTCCTCGACGACGCGAGCGGTCAGCTGCTGCTCGTTGCGCACCGCAAGGCCGGCCTGTGGCTGCCGGCCGGCGGACACGTCGAGCCGGGGGAAGACCCGTGGGCCGCCGTGGTGCGGGAATGCGTGAGGAGCTGGGCATCCGGGCCACCGCATCACCGATCACCGGTGAGCTCCCCCTTTTCCTCACCGTCACCGAGACTCGGGGGCAGGGCGCACACACCGACGTCTCGCTCTGGTACCTCCTCGACGCCGAAGCCGACACCATCACCTCCCACGACCAGGACGAGTTCAGCGCGATCCGGTGGCTGACCGACGAGCAGGTGCTCGAGGAGCTGCTCGACCCCCACATGCATCGCTTCACCCGCAAGCTGCAGGATGCGCGGGGGGGCAGGAACGCATTGCGGGTAGCCTCCCTCGGCCCTCCGCGGAGACTCCCGTGCGCTGCCACCCTGGCTTCTGCCGTGGAGCGGGGTGGTCTCGTCCCACGTGCCGGCCTGCTCGACGCAGCCGGCGAGGGACTTCGATCCGTCGACCCGGCCGCCGTGGCGTGCGGTCTCGACGACGTCCTTGCCGGCCTGTTAGGCGGCGGTGGCGAAGCCGCGGCGCGGAGTGTGTCCGCTCCGGCGGGGCGGGAGGGAGGGCTGCAGCTCGGTGGGGGCCTGTCAGGTGGGCGCGCGGGTGGCGGCGCGGTTGATGGCGTCGCCGATGCCGTCGCCGGTGATCCGGCCGGTGGGGTCGCCGATCGGCCGGCCGTTGCGGTGCACGGGGTGGGCGATGCGGCCGTACCGGTCGATGCACGCGGCTGTGAAGGATGTTCCCGGCGATGACGCGGATGTAGGCAGCCCCGTGCCTCCGTGGGCGGCGATCGGACATGCCATGGACGACATCGTCCGCGAGAGCGACCGGCGATAAAATGCCCAGACGGTGGCCTTTCTTCCGGACCGGGCTGCCGCTCGACCTGTGCGACCCTGGGGAGCGGCACGGTGGCGAGCTCTCCTGAGAATCGCGGAGTCACACGCAGTGCTCGTGTGCGTAGCAGGTTGCTGCTCTTGCTGCCTGCCCTGCTGCTGACCATCGGCCTGGTCGTCGGCTTGTTCACACCCCGCGATGTCAGGCCCGATGCGTTCCTTGCCACGGCGATGGTTTCCGCCGCCGCGTTGCTGCCCCTGTGGGGGACCGCGCTCGTCGGAGTGAGCGCGTGCGCCATCTTTGTCGGTTTGATGGTGGCCTTCAATGATCTTCAGGATGCGATCGCCTACTCCGAGCTGGCCACCCTCGCGGCGATCGCGGCATTCGCGGTCTTCTTCAACCGCCTGCTCGGCCGACGCGCCCATCAGCTGGGCCAGGTCCGCTCAGTGGCCGAGGCCGCCCAGCTGGCGGTACTGCATCCGGTACCGAGACATCTCGGCCACGTCTCGCTCGAGAGCTTGTACCTGGCCGCCGCGGCGGAAGCCCGGATCGGCGGCGACCTGTACGAGGCGATAGACACCCCGCACGGCGTACGGCTCCTCATCGGCGACGTACGTGGCAAGGGCCTGCTCGCGATCTACACGGCTGCGACGCTGCTCAGCGCCTTTCGCGAGGCCGCCCACGACGCGCCGGACCTGCCCCGCCTCGCCTGCCGCCTGGAGACCAGCATGAGCCGCTACGCCTCCCAGTACCCGAGGGTTGCGGGCTCGGAGATCGCCGAGCGTTTCATCACCGCTCTGCTGGCCGAGATCCCGGACGATGAACCGGTGGTCCGGACCGTCAGCTGCGGCCACCCGCCGCCGCTGCTGGTGCACCGCGGCGAGGTCCGTGAGCTGCAGCCCGCCGCTCCCTCGCCGCCGCTCAACCTGGGCATGCTGGTGAGCGAGGGCTATCACGTCGACCTCGCCCCGTTCCACCCCGCAGACCAGCTCCTGCTCTACACCGACGGGGTCACGGAGACGCGCGACCGCTCCGGTGCCTTCTACCCCCTCGCCGAACGGATCCGCTCATGGAGCGGCGAGGCGCCCGACCAGCTTCTCGCCCATCTCCACCGCGACCTGATCGCCTACAGCGGCGGCCGGCTCGACGACGACATCGCTGTCCTCGTCGCCCGGCGACGGCCGAGCCGCTGAACCGGAGATGAGGCTCGGACTCGTTCAACCGTGACCTCCTGGGCCGGCCGATCCGCACTCAGATCGTCCGCGGCCTCAGCCGCTGCCCGGCGGTCCGAATACCACTGGCTGAACCTCTCGGCCCGGTCTTCGCGGCGCCCCCCTGCCTGGGCCGGCGGCACGAGCAGGGAGACCCGGCGCGCCGGGACCGGCCGCAGCTCCGATGCCGCCACTGCGGTGCTCACCCCGTGGACGACTTCTCCACTCCACCGGCTCGGGCGGAGCGTGACCCTGGTGAGCCGATACCCGAGAACGCCCCGCCCGCCGATCAGTGCTGGGGGTGCGCACGCGCGTGGAACAGGGGGCGCCGGTGGGTGGGCGTACCGGCAGCCACATGGCCGATCTCGACGCGTGTCCTGATGGAGCGGACCACCTCCGTCAGGCCGACGACTATGGCCATGACGCCCACGACCAGGGTGAGTGTCGCGATGGAGGCGAACGGCATGATGATCATCACGATGCCCGCCATGGTGCCGATGATGCCGAAGGCGGCGTGCCAACCACGGGCTGGCATGGCCTGATCGGAGGCCGCAGCGACCGTCTCCAGCGTGCCTCGCATCAGCCAGCTGAAGCCGATCCACAGGGCGAGCAGAAAGACCGACTCCAGGGGACCCCGGAAGCAGATCAGTCCCAGCAGGATGGAGACCGCACCCGTGATGAAGTGCAGTACGCGAAGATGCCGGGGGACGTGGGTGCCGAAGGCGGCAGCGAGCTGGAAGACACCGGTGGCCAACAGGTAGATGCCGAAGAGCAGGCCGATGACGCGGAGTGTCGCGCCCGGCCAGACCAGGGCTATGACACCCAGGGCAATGGTGCCGAGGCCCATCGTGAGCAGGACCTGCCAGCCCATGTTCGCCATGGCGGCCATGCCTTCGGTCAGGCGACCCTCTTGTGGCTCGGTGCCGCGTGGCGGAATGGGGCCGGGGGAATCGGAAGAGGATGTCATGGCGTCTGCCTCCTAGTGGGAGCAGCGTGGTCACGTCGGTACCTGTCTCCATCGTCACCCGATTGGCCTCATATTGCTCGGTGGGAAGGGGTGCGGGTCCGTGCCCCATGAGGCATTCCGAGTGTTCCGTTCGGGTTGACCTCGGCATTCACGCGTGGGAGGTGATGACGGCGCGTTGTTGGATCATGCCGTCGTCCAGAGGTGGTGATCCTCGTCGGCGCATTCCAGCGGGGCGTACTCGACCAGCACCTGGATCTTCTCCTGCTGAGCGTGATCACATCCGTCCCGGTTCGCCATCGCCCCCATCCGCCAGGTGGGCTGAACGCACATCACTCGGTCTCCTCGGCCGGCGCGGCTGGGACGCGGGGGACGCGACGTGCTTGGTCAGGCCGTGGCGTGCTCCAGGTCGGGCTGTTCTTCGTCCACGTTCAAGCAGTCGGCCAGGCATCGTGTGCGGGACAGGGCGACGATCCCATAGGTGAGAACGGCGAATCCTGTCAGGGCTGCGACCAGCCACATGCCCGTACGGGGCTCCTCTGCGTAGATCGTGATGCCCAGTGCGACGCCGGTTGCGGCGTCGGTCAGCGTCAGCGCCGGTTGGGAGGCGATGAGGGGCCCGGCCTGCATGGCGGTTCCGAGCAGGAACAGGGAGGTGGCGCCGAGCACCGCGAAGGCGTAGGTCTGCCATGACAGGAGGAAGGCTGCAAGGCCCCGGTGGCCCAGGACGCTCATGGCCGATTTCATGAGCGCGGCGGTGAGGGCGTTGCCGAGGGCGGCTCCGGCGGCCAGGCAGGCCGCCCGCATCATGCCCAGCGGTCTGCGCATGGCGGCGAAAACGAACGTCGTGGCGATGCCGCCGACGATCAGGAGTGTGGGCACCCACCACAGATCGGGTACCGCGTCTTTGCCCCCGGTAGGGGCGAGGGAGAACAGGAAGACGGCCAGTCCCGCGGCGATGCAGCCCACCGAGAACCAGGCCCTGCGGGAGCGGCGCACGTGGAAGACGACGCCGCCGATCACGAGGGCCAGGGGCAGTTCGAGGATGAAGACCGGCTGGACCATGGCGAGTGAGCCGGAGGCCAGGGCTACCGCCTGGAGGATCGCGGAGGCGGTGACACCCGCGATGCCCGCGAGCCACACGGGGGTCCGCAGCAGATCGAGGACCAGGCCCAGGCGCAGGGACGTCGAGGCCGGGACCATCAGCGCCGCCCGCCGCTGCAGAACTGTTCCCAGCGCGTTGCTGCACGCTGCGAGCACGGCGAGAATGACGGCAAGAGCCATGGCGGACTACTCCTTGGTCGTCGAAGCCCCCGCTCGTCGGGCCTGTCAAGAAGAACCGCAATGTCCGAGGCTGCATTCCGTTCCTCGCGTCCCGGCTGCTGTCGGCCTGCCGGGACATGGGTACGGCGTGTCGGCGTCAGCGCCCGCACACGCAGGGCATCCCGTCACTGACCAGTTCCACGGCCCGTCGGCGCGGGCCCCACTCGGCTCTCATCGCGCTGTCCGAGTGTGTGCAGTTGCTCGACGTCACCGGGCCGATGGAGGTTTTCACCGCAGTGCCGCCGGACAGCACGTGCAGGACCCCATCGGCCTACGGGTAGGCCGAACCTCCGCTCACTCCCCGGTACGATGATGATCAGGTCCGTGGCGGCGGCGACGGCGCACGGCAACCAGCGGGGCCGACGTGCCCCCGGCCGGCGTCAGCTGCCGGGGCCGTCAGAGCAGAAGGCGATCTTCTCGACCGGGACGTTGCCGAACCGGCCCCTTTTGTGGTCTTCGATTGCCTGCACCAGCTCGGCCTGAGTGTTCATGACGAACGGTCCGTACTGGCGACGGATTCGCGAAGGGGTTGGCCGCCGAGCAGGCGGATCTCAAGTTCTGGTGTGCGGGCATCCTGTGTCTCGCTCGCCCCGAAGGTGACTGCCCCGCCGCTGCCGAACAGGGCGGCCTGCCCCATGCGGACGGGTCGCTGCTCGGCGCCGGCGCTTCCACGGTCCGCCAGTACGGAGGCGAGGGCGTTGAATTCCTCCGCCCACGGCACCGTGACCTGGGCTCCGGGGCGTAGCTCTTCTGTCTGCTTGAGCCACCCCGTTGCGGTGCCCTTGCCCTGCACCACGGCCTGGGCGGCCACGCTCGCCGGGCACGCGCCGTGGCCGAGGACGTGGTGGGGCCGGCGGTCTCGAACGGTGCGACCTGGAACCGCTGGATCAGCGGATCGTCCACGACGCGCCCGTCGTCCTCGCTCTCGGGCGGCTCGGTCCGACCTTGGACGCGGCTGCACAGCCCCGGTCTCGTCGCCCGCCCGAGACATGGTGATCGGACGGGGGCCGGCCCAGGCGGCGCCCGGCGCTCCCTGCCCTGAGTTGCGCAGGCATCCCGTGGTTCGCCTCAGGAGTCGGCCGCCGTGTCGTGGGCCACGAACCTCAACTCCGCCGTATAGAGCGACCCTTGGTCGTCGGTGAGCCAGCTCTGTTCCGGCGTGGGCAGCATTTCGGTGATCGTGACGCTGGCCCGCGGGTCCTTGCGGGCCAGGCGGCGCAGGGCCTTGGCGAGGATGGTGACGTAGACGGGGCTGTCGAAGTCGACGTAGAAGGGGCGGGACTCGGTCGGGGAGACGACGAAGACGTAGCGGGGCAGTCCGAGCCCGGTGCGCCAGTGACGGGCCCGCACGAAGCGCCGGGCCTCGTCCCTCTCGTCGGCGAAGCAGGCGCCGGCCGCGGGCGGCCGCCAGGTCTCCCGGGCGATCACGAGGCGGTCGACGGTGACCCTCGGGGTGTGGTGCGCCTGCGGCAGGACACGGACGAGATCCATCGCCAGGGTCGTCAGCACATGGGAGAACACGTCGACCGCCGGGAACCGCGAGCCGTCGGGGAGACGCACCACGAGGTCGCCGCCGTGCTCCTCGACCACCGCGTCTGCGCTGCGGACGACCCGCGGCCGAGCCGGGTCGGCGGTGAAGTCGGCCAGGGCCACCAGGTGGTCCTGGGGGCGCACGAGGGTGTGGCGTACCCGGGCCGACAGGCGTGCCCGGTGCTCCTTGGGGATCAACGGCATCAGGCGCGGGCCCGGGTGGTCCCGGTCGGTCAGCCGGAACAGCTCCGACACGTCGGGGTGCTGGTGGGTGAACAGGGAAGCGCCCAAGGTGTTGGACGCGACGTGGAGTTCGCCGAGTACGGCAGTGAAGTCGCCGCGCGCCACGGCCTCCGCCCCCTCGGCGGCGATCATCACGTCCGGGCTCAGATAGCGGGCCGCCGTCCAGCCTCCGGCCGAGTCGCCGAACTCCGCGCGCACGGCCTCCTCGATGTCCGACGCCCGCACGGTGACCCGGCCGGCGTCCGCCGGGGCCGCCAGGATGCGCTGCCAGCGCTCGGCGAACTCCCGCTGCAGTCCGGCGGCGGCGTCACGGGCGGTACCGTGCAGCACCGGCAGGCACGCGAACCAGAACGACGCCAGATCGACCGGGCCGGCGGCAGCGAGGCGGTCGTGGACGCGGCGTGTCTCCGCTGTGACGGCCGCGGCCAGCCGGGAGGTGAGCCAGCCTGCGCTGTCCATCAGCAGCCGCAGCGGGCGCAGCGCGTCAAGTACGGCCGGGCCGAGCCGGGCCGTGGCGGACCTGCGGGTGTCGGAGTACACCAGCGCCCGGCAGGGTGCGGTCGACTCGGACTTCTCCCGGACTGCTGCGGTGGCGGTGAGGTCGGTGAACTCCTTCTCCAGCGCCTCCATCGCCTCGACCAGGCCGCCGACGTCGCGGGCGGCCGCCACCCGGTCGCGAGCCCGCTCCAGCCTGTCCAGCGCGGCCAGCCCCCGCCGACGCGGGCCGCTCGCGCCGACCGACTCCAGCCAGGCCCGCAGCGCCCGGTCCGGGTGGGTGCAGGCCGGAACCTCCAGCCGCCACACCACCCAGCGACGGGCCACCAGGTCTGCCAGGACGGCGGGCACGTCGACGCCGGGGAACTCGTCCGCGATGCTGCGAGCGGGCCGGACGCCGTCGCAGCGGGCGATCACCGCCGCCGCGTCCGCGGACACGGACACCGGGCGCCGGCCCGGCACCCGGACCCGGTCCCCTTCGACGGCGACGAAGGGCACGCGGCGCGGGGCGACCCACTCGCGCAGGTCGGGGTCGGTGTCCAGGGTCCGCGCCAGGGCGTCGATGCCCCAACTCGCCCAGTACACCGTCGACTTCTCCATCAGCCCTTGGCCGGGGTCGACGACGAGGCCCTGCACTGCCAAGTCCCAGCGGCCCCAGCCCACCGGTCCGAAGAAGCCGATGGTGTCGTTCTTGACGCAGAACCGCTGCCAGTAGTGCGCGACCAGTTCCTCACGCTGACGGGGCATGCTGCTGCGGCTGTCCGCGCTCGGCGTCCAGCGCAGGAACGGCGCGATGCCGGTGCGCAGCACGGCAGGGTTCTGCCAGGCCACCGCCTCCCGGAAGGCCGGGGTGCGGGCGATGCCCTGGAGGGTGTGCGCGGTGTCCACGGCAGCGTCCGTGAAGAGCCGTGCGAAGTCCTCCCAGGCGTCGCCCTGGAGGAGGTCGTCGACGGCGAACTTGTCGGCAGCCTGCGCCAGTCCGGCAGGGGCCACGCGCAGCACGCCGTCGGCGGGAAAGCCCGGCCCGCGCAGGGCGAACTGCTCCCACAGCCGCCAGCGGCCGAGGGACGGCACGAAGTCTTCGGTCATGGCACGGCTCTCCTTGGGTGGTGCGGGTGGACTGCGGGGGATGCGGGCAGGTGCGGTGCGGTTCGCCGACGGGTCAGTAATCCGGTCGCCTGACGGCGACACCCTGTGTGCGTGAAAATCGGCGTGTGGTCGTCCGGCGGACGTCGTCTCGCCTTGGCGCGTTCCGAGCCCGTGGGTCAGTAGGACGCTGGGGGTCCACCGACAGGCACCCGGATGCGTTGCTCCGAGCACGTGAATCAGACTCTTCCGCCTGCCGGACCCCCGCCGGACGGTCGCGTGCTCGCGGCTGACGACAGGAGGGGGCGCCGGGGCTATGGAAGTGATCCATGAACGTTGTGCAGGGATCGACATCAGCAAGGTCGACGTGAAGGTCTGCATCCGTGTGCCCAGCGGGAAGCGGCGCCGCAGTGAAGTGCGGACCTTCTCTGCGGTGACGTCCGGTCTGCTGGCGATGCGGGACTGGCTGCTCGCCGAGGGCATCACCGTGATCGGCATGGAAGCCACCGACGTCTACTGGAAACCGGTGTTCTACCTGCTGGAACACGACATGGAGTGCTGGCTGCTCAACGCCCGCCACATGAAGTCCGTGCCCGGCCGCAAGACCGACGTGAAGGACTCCGAGTGGATCGCCAAACTCGTCGAACACGGCCTGGTCCGCCCCTCGTTCGTGCCCCCGGAACCGATCCGGCAGCTGCGGGACGTCACCCGCTACCGCACCGAGATCGTCCGTGAGCGCACCCGCGAGACCCAGCGGCTGGAGAAGCTGCTGGAGGACACCGGCATCAAGCTGTCCGCCACGGTCTCCAACATCCTGGGCGTCTCCGGCCGCGCGATGCTCGAAGCCCTCATCGCAGGTGAACGCGACCCGCACGTCCTGGCGGATCTGGCCAGGGGCAGTATGCGCCGCAAGACCGACGCCCTCGTCGAGGCATTGACCGGCAACTTCGGCGCCCACCATGCCTTCCTGGCCAGGGCGATGCTGGACCGGATCGACGCCTGCACCGCCACCGGGACCAAGCTCAGCGAGCACATCGAGGTGATGCTGCAGCCCTTTCGCCGCCGCATCGAACTCCTCGTGACCATCCCCGGCGTCGACACACGTGCCGCGCAGGTGATCCTCGCCGAGATCGGCCACGACATCGCCCGCTTCCCGTCGGCGGCCGACCTGGCTTCCTGGGCCGGCGTCTGCCCCGGCAACCACCAGTCCGGCGGCCGGACCGGCAGCGGCAAGACCCGCCACGGCGACCCCTGGCTCAAGGCCGCTCTCGGCCAGGCCGCCGTGTCCGCGTCGCGGACCAAGGACACCTACCTCGCTGCCCGCTACCGGCGCATCGTCGCTCGCCGCGGCACGAAACGCGCGCTGGTCGCCCTGGAACACTCGATCCTGACCGCTGTCCGGCACATGTTCACCCACGACGCCGAATCTGCCGACCTCGGCGGCCACTACTTCATCGAACGCATCGGCAGGGCCGGGCAGACCCGACGCCTGGGGAGCCAGCTCAACCAACTCGGCTACCAAGTGACCCTCCAAACAGAAGGCGCTGCCTGACCAGCGGCTACAGACACGAGACGGTGGATTTTCGAATCAGGCGATGCCGTAGTCCGCGTCGACGACCTCGGCCAGCTCGCGCGGCGTGGGGTACGCGAAGACCAGCGAGACCGGAACGTCCGCACCGAGCAGTTCCTGCAGGCGGCCGGTGATCTGGAAGGCGGTGAGCGAGTCGCCGCCCGCCTCGTAGAAGTCGGTCTCGCAGGTCAGCTCGGGCAGGCGCAGCACGTCCCGGAAGATGCCGACGAGCAGATCGACCGTGTCGGTGGTGGGGGCGGCGGCGGCGTTCGGGGTCATGTCCGTGCTCCTTCGATGATGGTGGTGGGTGTCTGTCGCAGACGGTGCGGGTGCGGGTGGCCGCGGTGGGCGGCGTGTCAGCCGCTGACAGTGATGCCGTCGCCCTCCGCGGGCATCCACGTGCGGTGCAGAGCGTGCAGACGGGCGGGGGTGTTGCCGCCCGAGACGATGGCCACGGCGCGTTCACGGCGGCCGGCGCTCAGCGCTCCCGCCAGGGCGACCGCTCCGCTCGGTTCTGCGTCGATGCCGTGGCGGTGCAGCAGGGCCGCGGCGGCGACGATGTCGGCGTCGTCGACGGCGATCAGCTCGTCGACCCGGTCGCGGATGATTGGATAGGGGACGGTTCCGGGGCGCTGGCCGCGCAGCCCGTCGGCGACGGTGGTGCTGGGCGGCAGTTGGACGGGGCGGCCCGTGGCCAGGGAGCGGGCGTAGCGCGGGGTGCGGGACGGTTCGACGCCGATCACCCGGACCGGATGATGCTGGGCCGCGAGGCAGACGCCCGCGAGGAGCCCGCCGCCGCCTGTGGGCACGTAGACGGTCTCGGCGTCGGGCGCGTCGGCCAGCAGTTCGGTGCCGACCGTGCCCGCGCCGGCGACCACCAGCGGGTGGTCCGACGACGGGACGAACACGGCGTCCTGTTCGGCCGCCAGGGCGCGGGCGCGTTCCTCGCGCTCGGCCACTCCCCCGTCCACCTGCACGGTCTGCGCGCCGAGTGCCCGGATGGCGGCGGCCTTCGCCGGTGCCGCTCCCGCCGCGAGGACCACGGTGAGCCGGATGCCGAGCGAGCGTGCCAGCCGGGCCAGCGCGATCGCGTGGTTCCCGGAGGATCCGGTGACGACCCGGCCGGCGCCCAGGGCAAGTACGGCATTGGCGGCGCCACGCATCTTGAACGAGCCGCCGCGTTGCAGGTGTTCGGCCTTCAGCAGCAGTCCGGGGCCGAGTGTGTGCACCACCGGGCCGTGGAGCAGGGGCGTGCGGACGACGTGGGGGGCGATGCGGGCGGCGGCGTCCCTCAGGTCGGCGACGACGGGGCCCGGGCCGAAAGCACAGGGGTGCGGACCGGCGGCGGACACCGGGCAGGGAGCACCGGCCACCGGCTCGGCGACAGGCCTCCGCACGCCCGCATCGGGGTTCGACTCGAGGGCCGTCACCCGGGGGGACGGCGCCGGCTGCAGCGGCGCGGGACCACCCGGCGCCGAATCCACGCCAGGCCCGCGGGCCCGGGACTTCGGCTCGACGGCCGTCACCGGGCCGGACGTCACCGGCCTCGGGGGCGCGGGCCTCGACGGCGCGGGCCTCGGGCCGGGACCACCCGGCGCCGAACCAACGGCGGCCCCGCGGGCCCCGGACTTCGCCTCGACGGCCGTCACCGGGCCGGACGTCACCGGCCGTGGTGGCGTGGGGTCCGGCCGCGGGCCCGTGGCGGTGCGGTGCAGGTCGAGGGCGGTCATGCGGTGCTCCCGGTGGCGAGCAGCCGGCGGTCCGCCTTGCCGCCGCGCGTCGTGGGCAGGGCGTCCAGGCGCAGAAACCGGCGCGGCATCAGGTGGGGCGGCAGAGAGCGGGCCAAGTGGGCGCGCAGCGCGGCGTCCGTCGTGCCGACCAGGTCGCCGGTGAGGTGGGCGAGCAGGTACACGCGTCCCCGGTCGTCGGTGTGCGCGGTCACCACCGCGCCGGTCACCCCCGGGTGGGCCAGCAGGGCGCCCTCGACCTCCGCGGGGTCCACGCGGTAGCCGCGGATCTTGACCTGCCGATCGGTGCGGCCGGCGTAGTGCAGCCCCCCGGGTCCCCACCAGCCGAGGTCGCCGGTCCGGTACAGACGTGCGCCGGGCGGCCCGTAAGGGTCCGGCACGAAGCAGTCGGCCGTGCGGGCCGGGTGTCCGCCGTAGCCACGGGCCACACCCACTCCCCCGATGTGGACCTCGCCGACCGTGCCGTCGGCGACCGGGGCCAGGTCCGCGTCGAGTACGCGGACCACGGTGCCGGTGCGGGGGGTGCCCACGAGGTCGGCGGAGGGGTCCGGCGGGAGGGGCACGCTGTGCCGGGTGGTGGTCATCGTGCACTCGGTGGGGCCGTACTGGTTGACGAGGCGGCCGGGCACCAGCGTGCGTCCGCCCGCGGTGAGGAACGGCCGCAGGGACTCGCCGCTGGAGGCGACCAGACCGACACCGGCCAGCGGATCGGTGAGCCGGGGCTGTGCGGCGAGGTGGGAAAGGAAGGAGGGAGTCACGCTGAGCAGTGCCGTCACGCGGTGCTCGCGGACAGTGCGGGCGAACTCCTCGGCGCGCAGCAGGCCGGCGCGGTCCACGATCACCAGTCGGGCCCCGGCCAGCAGCGGTACGAAGGTGTCCCGGATCGAGGCGTCGTAGCCGAGCGGTGCCGTCTGCAGGGCCACCGTGTCCGGGCCGAGGCCGAACGCCTCGGCGGTGTCGCGCAGATAGGCGTCGAGGGCGCCGTGTTCGACCAGGACGGCGCTGGGCCGGCCGGTGCTGCCGGAGGTGTGGCTGACGTAGGCGAGGGCACGGGGGTCGACCGGCCCTGGCGAGGGTCCCTTCGCGCTTGCGAGCCCGTCCGGCGGGGCGGCCGGGGAGCCGGCGGTCGGGGGCTGGTCCAGCAGGATCGCCGGGAGGCCCAGGTCCAGGGTGGGGGCCAGGTCCGCGCTGGTCAGCAGGAGGCGGGCGGCGGCGCTGCGAACGAAGGCGGCGAGCCGGTCGCGGGGCTGGCCGACGTCCAGGGTGAGGAAGGCGGCGCCGCAGCGCAGCACCGCGGCCATGGCCGCGACGGCATCGGTGCCGTGCTCGACGGCCACGGCGCAGACCGTCTCGGGCCCCGCGCCGTGCGTCCGCAGCAGATGGGCGATCTCCTCCATGCGGGCGGCGAGTCGGCCGTACGTCACCTCGCCCTGCGGGGTGCTGAGCGCGGTACGGTCGGGGTGCCGGGCGGCGTGTGCGGCGATGTCGTCGGCGATCGTGCGCATCACTCGTCCCCTTCCGCGGTGACGGTCTGGTCGACGGCGACGAAGCGGAGTTCGGAGGTGTAGCGGCGTCCCTCGTCGTCGGTGAGCCAGGCCTGTGCGGGGGTGGGCAGCATCTCGCTGACCTTGAGCCGGGCCTCGGGGTCCTTGCGGGCGAGCCGGCGGGCCGCCTTGGCGAGGATGGTGACGTACACGGGGCTGTCGAAGTCCACGTAGAACGGGCGGGGTTCGGTCGGCGAGACCACGAAGACGAAGCGGGGCAGCTCGTGCCGGCGCCGCCAGTGCCGGGCGCGGACGAAACGGGCGGCCTCCGCCTTCTCCTCGGCGAAGTCGGCCCCGGCGACCGGCAGGTGCCAGGTCTCGCGCGCGACGATCATCCGGTCCACGGTGACGCGCGGGGTGTGCACGCCCTCGGGGCGGAGGGTGAAGCGGTCCATGACGCGCTGGGTGAGGGTGTTCGCGTAGACGTCGAGCAGGTCGTAGTCGGTGCCGTCTGGCAGGACCGCGGTCAACCGGCCGGCCCGGTCCTCGACCGTCACGTCGGCGCCGAGGACGGTGCGCGGACGGTTCGGGTCGCCGGTCTGGTCGACGAGGGCCACGTAGTGGTCCTCGGGCCGGTCCAGCGAGGGCCTGCTGCGGGTGGACCACTTCAGGGGCAGCTCCTTGGGCAGCATGGGCAGCAGGCGCGGGCCGGGGAAGTCGCGGGTGGTCTCGGCGAGCAGCGCATCGCGGTCGGGGTGCTGGTACACGAACAGGGAGGCCCCCATCGTGTTGAGCGCGCAGTGCATCTCACCGAGGACGAGTTGGACGTCGCCGCGGGCCAGAGCGGTCTCGTCGTCGGCGATCACCAGCAGGTCGGGGCTGATGTACCGGGCCAGCGACCAGCCGTCGCCAGGTTCGTCGAACTCGCGGCGCACCCGCTCGGCCAGGTCGGCCGTGGACAGCCGGACCCGGCGCACGCCGGCCGGGAGGTCCAGCACGCGGGCCCACTTGGCGCGCAGTTCGGCCTGGACGGCGTCGATGAGGTCGCCCGCGTCGGGGTGCGGTGAGGGCAGGGTGTGCAGCCAGAGCGTGCCGAGGTCCACCGGTTCGCCGGTGGCGCGAAGCCGGTCGTACGCGGTACGCAGGCGCACCCGGACGGCGTCGGCGAAGCGGTTGGTCATCCAGCGGGCGGCCGTCAGGCACAGCTGGAGGGGCTCCAGGTGGGCGAGCAGCCCGGCGCCGGCCGTGGCGGTCGCCGCGCGCCGCGCGTCGCAGTACACCAGCCCACGGCAGGGCGCGGTGCGTTCGCCCTTGGCCCGCTGCGCCTCGCTGTCGGTGAGCGCCGCGAAGTCGGCCTCCAGCGCGTCGATCGCGGCGGTCAGGGCCGAGGCGTCGGTGCCGGCGGCGCGTACCGCGTCCCGACCGCGTTCCAGCACGGCGAGCCGGTCCAGTGCCCGGGTGCGGGCCGCGGTGTCCGGGACGCGTTCGAGGATGCGGCGCAGGGCACGGTCGGGGTGGGTGGCGGCGGGCACCTCGAGGCGCCACTGCACCCAGCGGCGGGCCACCAGGTCGTGTACGACGCGCGTCACCTCCTCCGCGGGCAGGCCCAGTTCGGCGGCGACGGCGTCCGGGTGCCGGGTGCCGTCGCACAGGGTGAGCACGGCCAGTTCGGTGGCGCCGATCGCCTGGGCGGGCCGCCCCGGGATCCGGACGGTGCCGTCGGCGCAACGCACGAAGGACACGCGGCGCGGCGGGATCCAGCGCATCAGCTCGGGGTCCTCGGCGAGGACCTTGGCGAGGGCGTCCATGGCCCAGCCGGAGAAGTACACCTCCTGCGCGGCGAGGAAGCCCCGTCCGGGGTCCACGGTGACCGCTGCCGGCGCGGACAGGTCCCAGCGGCCCCAGCCGACCGGTCCGAAGAAGCCGATGGTGTCGTTCTTGACGCAGAACCGCTGCCAGTAGTGCGCGACCAGTTCCTCGCGCTGGCGGGGCATGCTGCTGCGGCTGTCCGCGCTCGGCGTCCAGCGCAGGAAGGGCGCGATGCCGGTGCGCAGCACGGCAGGGTTCTGCCAGGCCAGGGCGGCCTGGAAGCGGGGCTGGGCGGCGATCTGCTGCAGGTGCCGGGCGGTGTGGACGGCGGCCGCCTCGAGGTCGTCGGCGAAGGCTCGCCACTCGGGCCCGGCCAGTTCGGCGTCGGGGCCGAACTTGTCGGCGCCCTCGGCCAGTCCGGGCGGCGCCAGGCGCAGCACGCCGTCGGCGGGGAAGCCGGGGCCGCGCAGCGCGAACTGCTCCCACAGCCGCCAGCCTCCGCCCGGCAGCAGGACAGGTGCGTGCTGGTCCGACATCGCGTGCTCCTTCCGAAACGAGGGGTGCGCGGGCATCGCGCGGCTGGACCGGGCGGCGGGCTCCGCCAGGGGTGCCGGGTGCCCCGCGACCGGACAGCACGGTCCCGCGCCGCGCTCCTCGCCCACCAGAGAAGTTCCGGCAGCAACACACGCCCCGGGTTCGGCGCGTTCGTCCCTGACCGGGGGTGCCGGTGGCGGGCACGCTGACCTCGTCGGCCCTGACCTGCGGCCGGCCTCATCACCTGCGGGAGGTTCACCGTGACACACACCGATTCCGCGACCGGCGCGGGCGGCGAGGAGGTCCGCCCGGGTACCGACGAGGTGTACCTCGTGGTGCGCAACGACGAGGAGCAGTACTCGATCTGGCGGGCGGACCGCGAGCTGCCGGCCGGCTGGCACCCGGAGGGCCGGCGGGGCACCCGGCAGGAGTGCCTGGACCACATCGACGTCGTCTGGACGGACATGCGCCCGCTCAGCCTGCGCCGTCGGCTGGCCGGGGCCGATGCCTGACTCCCGTCCCGGTCCGCTGCTCACCCGGCCGGCGCACGCCCCGCCGCCGGCGCCGCCGCCCGGACCGCTGTGCCCGGCCGTCATGGACCTGTCCGTGCCGCACTTCGGCGCCCGCTTGCCGTGCCCGCGGGCGCCCCTGCGGCCGGTGGAGCTCTACCTGGCGGAGGTGGGGCGGCAGGACCGCGGCGGACTGCGCCGGGCGCAGGACTTGCTCGACGGGCAGGAGCGGGCGCGGGCCGGCGCCTTCCACCGGTCCCGGGATCGCGACGCCTATGTGATCGCGCACGCGGCCCTGCGTGGCGTGCTGAGCCTGCTGCTGGGCGTACCCGCCGACGCGCTGCCGCTGGTGCGTGACCCGTGCGCCGGCTGCGGGGGTCCGCACGGCCGGCCCGCGCTGCGTACCTCCGGGGTGCACTTCTCGCTGTCGCACAGCGGGGATCTGGTGATGGTGGCGCTCGCCCCGACCCCCGTCGGCGTCGACGTGGAGGGGCTGGCCACCACCCAGGCGGTGCTCGACGCCCGGTCCGCCCTGCACCCGGTGGAGGGGCGGGAGCTGGCGCTGCTGCCGGCGCACGAACGCGCGGCGGCGTTCACCCGGACCTGGGTGCGCAAGGAGGCCTACCTCAAGGGTCTGGGCACCGGGCTGGTGCGTGATCCGGCGCTGGACTACGTCGGTACCGGGGCGCTGCCGGCGGCGCCGGACCCGCGGTGGACCCTGCGGGACGTCCTCGTCCCGGCGGGGTACGCGGCGGCGGTGGCCCTGCGGACGGGATGAGGGCCGCACGGCAGGAGCGTGGACCGGCCGGGTGGCCGGTCCACGCTCCGCGGCTACGCGTGGGGTGTCGCCTTCACGAACTCCCCGCGTGCGGGCGGGAAACGGCGCTACGATCACGCACGTGACCGCCCCGGAACCCACCATCCTCGCCACGTCCGGAGGGCATCGCGTCGGCACGCGCACCCGGATCCTCTTCGACGCCCTGGTCCACCACGCGGTCGACCTCTCCGGCGTGCACGGCAGGCGCCCGCGCATCCTGTACGTCGGCACGGCGACCGGCGACGCCGAGCACGTCACGGCGCGGGTGGCGGAGGCGGCCCGGGCCGCGGGCTTCGATCTCACGCCGCTGTATCTCTTCCCCATGCCGAACGTCGAGGACGTCGAGGGCACGGTCCTGGATCACGACGTGGTCTGGGTGATGGGCGGGTCGGTGGCCAATCTGCTCGCCGTGTGGCGGGTGCACGGCCTGGACCGGATCATGCGGCGCGCCTGGCGGGAGGGCGTGGTGCTCGCCGGGGTCAGCGCGGGCTCCATCTGCTGGTTCGAGGGCGGCGCGACGGACTCCTTCGGGCCCGAACTGCGGCCGGTGAGAGACGGGTTGGGGCTGCTGCCGTACGGCAACGGCGTGCACTACGACTCCGACGCGGGCCGGCGCCCGCTGATCCACCGGCTGGTCGCCGAGGGCGCGTTCCGCACCGCCCACTGCACCGACGACGGGGTGGGCCTGGTCTACCGCGGCACCGAATTGGTCGAGGCGGTGACGGAACTGCCGGGCAGGGCAGCCTATGTGGTCGGCCGCCGGGACGGCGGCGTCGTCGAGGAGCGGATCGAACCACGCTCGCTGCCCAGGCCCCGGTTCTGACACGGGATGCGCCGTCGCCCGCGCGGGGCGACGGGAGGGGCGTGCGCGCAGCCCCTGCCTCCCGTCGCCGGCGTCGACGCCGTCCGGGGGTCAGACCAGGCCGTGACGTAGCGCACGGGCGACCGCATGCGACCGGTTGCGGGCCTGGAGGCGCGCCATGATCTCGTAGACGACGTTCTTCACGGTGTGTTCGGAGCACTCCAGCAGCCGTGCGATGTCCGCGTTGGCGTGCCCGTCGGCCAGGAGGCGCAGCACCTCCTTCTGGCGCGCGGTCAGGGCCGGCGGAAGGGTCCCGCGTCGGGTCGGGCCGTCGGCCGAGGGTCCGGTGCTCAGCAGGTGGGACAGTTCCGGGTAGGGAATGCTCGGGTGCGGGTGTCCGACGCGCCGAACGGCCGCGGTCAGGGTCTCCGGTGAGAGGTCCGCGCTCCGCAGGACGACCGCGCCCGCGCGCAGGGCCCGCACCAGACCGGTGGCGCTGACGGTGTCGCACACCAGCAGCAGCGGTCCGGTGTCACGCAGGCCGCGCACCGCCTGTTCGGCGTCCTCCGCGACGACCACGGTGACGGTCCTCTCCTCGTCGCACCCGTCCGCGCATCTCAGCCCAGCGCGACGGGCGAGGGCGCGTACCCGGTCCGCACCGCGTGCGGGCAGCACGCGAACGACCTGCGCAGTGGCTGGTACGGCCGTGCCCGCGGTACCGGCGGACGTGCGGACCGCGGGCGTGAGGGCGGCCGTCACAGCAGACCCGCCCGGAGGGCGTAGGCGACCGCGTGCGTGCGGTTGCGCAGCCGGAAGCGCTGGGTGATGTCGTGCACGACGGTCGTCACCGTGCGCGGCGAGTAGGCGAGTCGCTCGGCGATCTCGGCCGTCTCGTGCCCGTCGGCGACCAGGCGCAGCACCGACCGCTCCCGGTCCGACAGGGCGCCACCGGCCCAGCCGCCGCCGTGCCGAGTGTCCGGGCCCTGGAGGACCTGCTCGAGCAGGTCCGTCGGCAGGGTGCACTCGTCCTGGTCCGCGGCCAGAACCGCGTGGCCGAGGCGGGAGGCGTCGGCCTCGCGGCGCAGCAGCAGACCGCGGGCGCCGGCGGCGAGGGCGTGCAGGGCGTCGCCGGGGGCGAGGGAGCCGGCCACCAGGACGACGGCGGGGCGCTGCGGATGGGCGCGGGCGAGGCGCACGGTGTCGAGTTCGGCCGGGCGGAGCCGGTCCACGGTCAGCACGGCGACCCGGGCGTCGGCGGGCTCGCACAGGGTCAGCTCCGGGCAGGCCAGGAGGGTACTGCGGGTACCGGCTTCGAGTACGGGGTCGAGCGCGATCACACCGACGGGTACAGGTGCTCCCATCTGCTGCTCCTTGGAAGGTCGTCCACCCGGTGGCGAAGCCGGCCGGGCGGTCTGGGGGGTCTGCACGGCAGCGTGCGCCCGCCGGGAATGCGGGAGCATCGGTAGTCGGTCCCCACCTTTTCCGGTTCCTGCCGCCGTGATCGGCGGCCCCGGTCCGGGCTTTCCGCCGCGCGGGGCCTGTCCGGCGGTGGACGGCGTGACCGGGACCCGTAAGAGGAAGGCACGCCGGGTGGGGGTGGGGCGGCGCACCGCGGAGACGGGGGCCTACGGCCGGGGGACGGTCGGGGAGGGCCGTGACCGTATGGGGGCACCGGGGCGTGGGGCATGAGGGCGGGTGGTCGCACCACGTGGGGTGCGACCGTGCGCAGGGCGGGGCGTGGCCCGTACGGCGGGCGGCCCGCCCCCGTCGCGAGGACGGTGGGTAGCCCCGCCGGCCTGCGATTCTCCTCGGTGCGCGGTGTTCACGCCGCGGCCGTTCCCCACCGGTGGTGCGGGCCGCAGGGAATATGGGGGTCAGTTCCCCATGTGGGGGTCGCGGGGCGTCTGCCACCTTCGTTGACGTGACTGAGACCGCCAGCCTCCCGACTCTCCGGAGCGCCGGCCTGCCGCTCGACTGGTGGGCCCCGGCGCTGTCCCTAACGGAACGGCTCGCCGCCCCCGGACTCCCGGTGGCGTCCGCCGGCGACTCCCCCACCGGGCCCGCTCCCTGGGCCGCCGGTGACAGCGAGGGTTTCGCTCTGCGGCTGGCCCGCCTCGGAGTGGACGGGGCGACCGCGGCGGCACTCGCGGCGGAACCCGCCGAACTGCTCGCCGCCCGTGCGGCCAAGCCGCGCTGGGCCGGGTACGTCGAAGAGGCCGTGGCGACCGCACCCGAGAGCCTGGAGGAGCTGACCACGGACGGAACGGGTCCGGAGGTCTTCGCGACCGTCGTACGACCGTTCCTCGCCCCGGCAGCGGACCGAATCGACCGCCTCATGACGGGCGTCCCCGTGGCCGAACAGGCCGTCTGGCGGGGCGCGTTCGAGCGGCAGCTGACCGGGCAGCTCGTCCGGCAGGCCGCCCGCACCCTGGTCCATGAGCTCTCCCTCGCCCGGCGTGCCCGGCGACTCGCCGGAGCAGACTCCCGCGAGCGGTTCGCCTCGTTCGTCGCCGCCACCGGCACCCGCCGGGGTCTGGCCGGACTCGTCGCCGCCTACCCGGTGCTGGCCCGGATGCTCGCCCGGACGGCACTGGACGCGGTGGAGGCGGCGGCGGAGCTGGCGGCACGGTTCCAGGCCGACCGGGACGACCTGGTCGCCGGGCTGCTCCACGGGCGCGAGCCCGGTTCGCTGGCAGGGGTCGAGCTCGGTCTCGGCGACGCGCACCAGGGCAACAGGGCGGTCGCGATCCTGCGCTTCGCCGGCGGGGACCGGCTGGTGTACAAGCCCCGCCCGCTCGACCAGCACGCCCTGCTCGACGACCTGGTGGCCTGGCTCAACGCCAAGGTGCCCGGCCTCGCGCTGCGCACGCCCCGCAGTGTGCGCCGACCGGGGTACGGCTGGCTGGAGTTCGTCGAGCACCGCTGGTGCCGGTCGGTGGCCGAGACCGATGCCTTCTACCGGCGTCAGGGGGCGCTGCTGGCCCTGCTGTACGCGGTGGACGGCGCCGACATGCACTACGAGAACGTCATCGCCTGCGGCGACCAGCCGGTGCTGGTGGACGCCGAGACCCTGCTGCACACCGGCCTGCCGCACGCCACCACGGCCGGCGCCGACCCAGCCGCGGACGCCCTGCACACGTCCGTGCACCGCACCTGCCTGCTGCCCCACCTGCTGATCGGCCAGCACGGCGCACTGGACATCTCCGCGCTCGGCCGGTCAACCGACGGCACCTTCCCCAGTGAGGGTCTGCGCTGGGAGGACAGCGGCAGGGACACGATGCGGGCCCTGCGGGGCCCGGTCGTCAGCCCGGCCGCGCAGAACCAGCCGCTGCCCGACGGGGCGCCCCTCGAGGGCGCAGACCACCGGGCGGCCCTACTGGAGGGTTTCCGCACCGCCTACGCCGCCCTGGCCGCGCACGGCCGCGAACTGCTGGGTCCCGACGGGCCCTTGACGTCGGCCGCCGAGAGCCCGGCACGGCTCGTCGCCCGCTCCACCCGTCTGTACGCCACGCTGCTGGAGGAGTCCACGCACCCGTCCCTGCTCGGGGATGCTCTCGCCCGAGAGGGTGTGTTCGCCGTGCTGTGGACGGAGTCCGAGCAGGACGAGGCACGCCGGCGGCTCGTCGAGCACGAGACGGCGGACCTGTGGCGCGGTGACGTACCGCTGTTCGTGCACCGGCCGTCCGGCACGGGGGTCCGGACGGCCGACGGCACGTGGCTGCCGGAGGTGCTGCCGGTGGCGGGTCTCGCCGCGGTGGGCGCGAAGCTGGCCGGGATGGACGAGGTCGACTGCCACGACCAGGAGTGGATCATCTCGGCCACGCTGGCGGCGCAGGGCGGCGGTTCGCCCCTGGCACGGCGGTCCGAACTCGCCCCGGCCCCGGTACCGGAGGTCGTGCCCGACACAGCGCGGCTGCTGGCCGCCGCGTGCGGGATCGCCGACGAGATCGCCGCCCGCGCCGTACGTGGCGGCGGCCGGACCAACTGGCTCGGTCTGGAGCGGGTCTCGGGGCCGCACTGGGCGGTACTGCCGATGGGTGCCGGGCTGGCGCAGGGCTACTGCGGCGTCGCGCTGTTCCTGGCCCAGGCGGATGCGCTGACCGGTGCCGGGCGGTATGCCGCGCTGGCCCGGGAGGCGGTCCGGCCGCTGCCCGCCCTGCTGAAGGCGCTGGCCGCCGACCCCGAGCTGGGCGCGGCGGCTGGGCCCGGCGCCTACGACGGGCTCGCCGGCATCGTGTACGCCCTGCCGAGGCTGTCGGCCCTGCTGGGCGAGGACTTGACGGATTGTCTGCCCGACGCGCTCACCGCGCTGGGGCACGCCGTCGCGGCCTGCCCCGATCCAGGGCTGGCCGGTGGCAGGGCCGGGGCGCTGGCCGCGGCCGTGGCCGTCCACGAGGAGACCGGGGCGCCCGAGGCGCTGTGGCTGGCGGACACCGTGGCCGACCTGCTGCTGGTGGCCGGGGGTGGTCCGGACCGGACCGCCGCGGGCACCGACGGCGCGGCGGGCGACGGCCGGGGGCCCGTCGCACGGGACGGCTCCGGGGAAGGACACGGTGCCCGGGTTCACGGCGAGCGCTCGCAGCGGACGGCCCGGTCGGCCGCCACGGGCCACCGTCCGGCCGCCGGCATGAACCCCGGATTCGCGGACGGCGCGGCGGGTATCGGGTGGGCGCTGCGGCGCTACGCCGACCGTCGCCAGGAGCGCGCCGCCCCGCACGCCGGCGCCGCCGACGCCCTGCTGCGAGCTGCGGTCCGCCAGGTGTCCGACGCGCCCACGGACCCGTCCTGGGCCTGCGGGTTCGCCGGAGTGGCCGCCGCCGCCCCGCAGTCCGCCGCCGCGCTGGCGGCACGGCTCGCCCACGTCGCCGTATCCCCCGGCCTGAGCCTCGGCCACGGCACGCTCGGCACGCTCGAGGCCCTCGCGGTCCTCGCCGAGCGAGGCGACGAGGACTGCGCGCGGGCTCTGAGCCGGCGCACCGGACAGGTACTCGCCCTCGTCGAGGCGCAGAGCCACCGTTGCGCCACCCCCGACCACGTGCCCTCGCCCGGACTGCTGACCGGCCTGTCCGGCATCGGTTACGGACTGCTCCGCCTCACCCGTCCCGGCACCGTGCCGTCCGTCCTGCTCCTGGGACGGTCCGGCAACTGACCGGAGCACGCGCCCCCGCTCCACAGCTCCACCCGACTTCACGGCACTTCCTCCACCATCCCCGTGCTCACGGCTCGGGACACCAGAAGGGGATCACCGTCATGGACCAGCACCTCGCCTCCACCTCCGCCGACGCCACCGTGGCCGCCGCCACCGAGATCGCCGCCGAGGAGCAGGACGCCGCGGGCGGGATCACGCTCAAGGGCCGCAACCGGGCCTGCGCCCGCGCCCGCGTTCTGGCCGGCATGGTCCTGACCAGCGGCATCGTCATCACGCTCAGCACTCTCGACACCTCGGTCTCCGCCCCGCGATGACACAGGAATCCCCAACCGGCGGTGACGGGACGTGTTCGAGTCTGCGCGACCTGCCACGGCCCCGCAGTTCCGATTACTATCTGCGCTCATGCGTTCCCATGCGCCTTCTCTGGTCGGACGGGACTCCCAACTGGCCCTGCTCGAACGTGCCCTGGCCGACGCGCGACAGGGCCGCGGCGGTGTCGTCTTCCTGGTGGGAGAGGCGGGCGTCGGCAAGTCGAGGGTCGCCGCCGAGGCCGTCGCAGGGGCGCTCGACGCAGGGATGCGGGTCCTGCGGGGCCGCAGCAGCACCACGGGGCCGGCCGTACCGTTCCGACCCCTGACCGAGGCCCTGATGGCGCTGTTCCGCAGCGGCGCGCCCATGGACGACCTGCCCCTCGGCCCGTACCGGCCGGTCCTGGGGCGGCTGATCCCGGAGTGGGACACCGGGGAACGGGACAGCACGTCCATGGTGATCCTGGGCGAAGCCGTGCTGCGCCTGCTCATCGCCGCCGGGCGCGCGCAGGGCCAGTTACTGCTGCTGGAGGACCTGCACGACGCCGACCCGGAGACGCTCGGGGTCCTCGAATACATGATCGACAACCTGGAGTCGACGCCCGTCCTGCTGGTGGCGACGGTCCGCACCGACTTCAGCGACGCCCTCGACCTCGCGCAGTCCGCCCGCCGCCGCGGCGCCGCCGCCCTGGTCGAACTGCCGCCGCTGACCCGGCACCAGGCGCACGAGATGATCGCGGCCCAGCTCGGTGCCGACGGCCCGGACGAGGTGCCCGCGGCGGTGCTGGAGCGGCTGTGGGAGGACAGCTCGGGAAGCCCGTACCTGATCGAGGAGCTGCTGCAGTCGATGATCGGCGTCGGCACGCTGGTGCAGGGGCCGGAGGGCTGGCGGGCCGTCGGCGACCTGCGCAGTGACGTTTCCTCCACGTTGGCGCGCGGCATTCTGCGCCGCATCGACCGGCTCGGCGCGCAGGGGCTGACGCTGCTGTCGGCCGCGGCCGTGCTCGGCCGGCGCTTCCCCCTCACGGTGCTGCAGCGCATGACCGGCGTCGACGACCGGGCGCTGCTCAGCCATCTGCACGCCGGCGTCGCCGCCCGGCTGGTCCTGCCCGACGAGCCGGCCCCCGACTGGTACTCCTTCCGGCACTCCCTCACCGTCGAGGCCCTCTTCACCCAGATGACCCCCGGCCGGCGCGCCGACCTTGCCCGGCGCGGCGCAAAGGCGGTAGAGGAACTGCACCCCGATCTGCCCGGCGACTGGTGCGCGCTGGCGGCCGGACTGCGCAGCGCGGCCGGCGACACGGTGCGGGCCGGGCTGCTGTTCGCGGACGCCGGTGAGCGGGCGCTGACCGCCGGGGCGCTCAGCTCCGCGGTGACGCTGCTCGGCCGGGCCGAGAGCCTGCTGGCCGACGCGGGCGATCCGCAGGCGCGGGCCGCGGTACTGGAGAACCTGCTGCCCGCGCTGGCCGAGGCCGGTGACTTCGCCCGCGCCCTGGACCTGGCCGAGGACCTGCACGTGCTGGACGGCTCCGGGCTGAGCCCCGTCCGCCTGGCCACGCTGCACACCAAACTGGCCAAGGTCGCCCACACGGCGGGCCGGTGGAGCGACGGCAACCGGCAGACGGCGCGCGCCCGCGAGGTGCTGGCGGCCGCGCCGGACGAGCCGGCCACCGCGGCCGTCGACGTGACGGCCGCCTATCTGGCCCTGGACACGCCGGGGCCCGACCGCACCCAGCACGCCGAGAAGCTCGCCCGGTCCGCCGCCGACACCGCCGAGCGGTACGGCCTGCCCGTCGTCGCGTGCCAGGCCCTGGAACTCCTTGCGACCGTGGCCCGCAAGCGGGACCCGGCGGAGTCCGAGGCGATGCTCGGGCAGGCTCTCGCCACCGCGGAACGCCATCGCCTGCCCCTGCAGCGCATGTACGCGGCCACCCGGCTCGCGGGCAACACCTGGCTGGCCGACGGCGACAACTCGGCTCTGCTCGCAGCCCGCGAGGAGGCCCTGCGGCTCGGTTCGGTCAACATCGTCCACACCGTGGACGGCATCCTCGTCCTCGACACCGTGCTGCGCGGCCGGTACGACGCCGCCCGGTCGGCCGCCGCCGAGTGCCTGGCCGTCGTACGGCGGCTGCGCCTCGCGCCCGCCGTGCGGTACGTCCTGATGGCACAGGCCGTGCTGGAGGCCCACCACGCCGACCGGGCCGCGATGGAGCGGGCGCTTGCGGTGTTCGCCGAGTGGGACGGCGCCGGCTCCCAGGAGGAGCCGCTCGGCCGGGGCCTGGCCCGCGCCTTCTGCGCCCTGCTGGAGGAGGACCGCGAGCTGGCCCGCAGCGAACTGCGGGAGGTGCTCGCGCTGGAGGCGGGCAACCCCTCCACCTACCATCTCAGCGGCACCCACGGCCTGGTGCTGCTGCTGGACGTGCTCGCCGGGGACGCGGACCGCGCCCGGCACGACGAGGTCACCGCGACCGCCGTCGCCCGGATGCGCTGGAACCGGCAGTTCGTGCTGCTCGCCGACGCGGTCCTGCTGGGCCGGGAGGGCGCGGGTGACCGGGCGGCGCGGACGGTGGAGTCCGCGCTGACCGTGGCCGAGCCGTATCCGCTGGTCCAGCACCTCGGGCTGCGGCTGGTCGCGGACGCGGCGCACCAGGACGGCTGGGGTGAGCCGGTGAGCTGGCTGCGGCGGGCGGAGCACTACTTCCACGAGCGGGAGGTGCAGACCGTCACCGGCGCCTGCCGGGCCGGGCTGCGCCGGCTCGGGGCTCCGGTGCACCAGCATCGCACCGGCACCAGCGGCATCCCCGACGCCCTGCGCGCCCAGGGGGTGACGGTGCGGGAGTTCGAGGTGTTCCGGCTGCTCGCGGAGCGGCTGGGCAACAAGGACATCGCCGACCGGCTGTTCATCTCCCCACGTACGGCCGAGAAGCACATCGCGAGTCTGATCACGAAGACGGGGGCGGCCAATCGCGCGGACCTGTGCGCGCGGTCGGCCGCCCTGCGGGACGCCTGAGCGCCCCGCCGGATGTGCTGCGTCGTGCCGTCGGTCCGCTGCGGGGCCGCGGCGGCCGGTCGCGCAGTCCCCGCGCCCGCTCAGTGCGCTGCCGCACCACGGCGGGCTTCGCCCGGCCTGCTCAGCGCATCTCGCGGACCCGGCGGGAGACGAGCACCGCGAGGCCCGTGAGCACGAGCACCGCCGCCACCGTGGCGAACAGGGCGAGGGCGCCGACGCGGGCCAGCGCGCCGCACACGATCAGGGACAGCGGAGCCGCGGCGTAACCGAGGACCATGTCGACCGACACGACCCGGCTGAGGACCTCCTGCGGGATGGTGCGCTGGATCCAGCTGAGCCCGAACACGCCCTGGAACCCGATGGCGAAGCCCATCGCGAGTACCGTCGCCACGACGGCGGCGGTGCTGTGGACCAGGCCCAGCACGGCCATCCCGGCCGCCAGCCAGCCTGCCAGCGCGGCCACCAGCAGGCCGACCCGGGGCCGGCCGCCGAGCGCGCCGCCCGCCAGTGTGCCGAGCATGGCCCCGCCGGCGAGAGAGCCGTTCAGCACGCCCAGCGTGGTGGAGCCGCCGCGCAGCACCTGCTCGGCGAGGGTGGCGAAGCCGACCGTGAAGGGCCCGGCGTAACAGAAGTTGACGGCGGTGTCGAGGGCGACGATGGTGCGCAGGCGGGGGTCGCGCAGCGTGAAGGCCACGCCCTCGCGGATCCGGGCGGCCAGGGAGGTGTGCGGTGCCGTCCCGGCGGACTTCTCGCGGTCGGCGGTTCGGGCCCGGGTGCGGATGCTCGCCACGCACCAGCCGCACAGGGCGAAGCAGACGGCGTCGACGAGGAAGGCCACCGGTGCCCTGGTCAGGGCGATGACCAGGCCGCCGATGGCCGGTCCGACGACGGCGGCGGTCCGCGCGCCGGCGCCCAGGAGCGCGTTGGCCGGGGTGAGCAGGCTCTCGTCCACGACCGAGGGCAGGATGGACACACGGGCCGGCTGGAAGAAGGCGTCGACGGCGCCGAACGCGGCGGCCACCGCGCACAGCATCCACACCGTCAGGTGTCCGGTCAGGCCGGCCACGCCGACCCCGGTCATCAGCCCGGCCCGGGTCCAGCTGGAGGCGACCATCAGGGTGCGGGTGGACAGGGAGTCGCCGAGGGTGCCGCCGACCAGGGTGAGCAGGGCGCGCGGTACGGCCTGGAAGGCGAGGACATAGCCGAGGGCGAGGGTCGATCCGGTCAGGCCGAGGGTGATCCAGGAGAAGGCGACGACGCTGAAGCCGTCACCGAGGAGGGACAACGACTGACCCAGCCAGAGGAGTTGGAAGGGCCGGTGCCGGGCGGGTGCCCACAGCCGCGGACCGGCTCCGGCGAGGGTGGTGGCCATGGTGTGCCTTTCGTCGTGCGCGGGCGTCCGAAGGTCCGGTCAGTAGCGGACGGGCAGAGCGGTGAGGCTGCGGTTGAGCATGGAGGGCTGCCAGCTGAGCCGGTCCGGGTCGTCCAGGGCGAGGTCCGGATGGTCGCGGACCAGGGTTTCCACGGCGGTCACGGCGACCAGCCGGGCCAGCGCGGCGCCGATGCAGAAGTGGGCGCCGAAACCGAAGCCGAGGTGGGTGGGGCCGGTGCGGCGGAGGTCGAACCGGCCGGGATCGGAGAAGCGGGCCGGGTCGCGGTTGGCGGCGGCCGTGACCAGGAAGACGCGGTCACCGGCGCGCAGGGTGTGGCCGTCGAGGTCGAGGTCGCGGGCGGCGGTGCGGATGGACATCTTCGACGGTCCGTCCAGGCGCAGGGCCTCCTCCACGGCGGCCTGCGCCAGCGCGGGGTCCTCGCGGACGGCGGCGAACCGGCCCGGGCGGGTGTGCAGGGCCAGGACGGTGTTCGCGATCAGATTGCTGGTGGTCTCCCCGCCGGCGAACGCCATCTGGGTGAGCATGCCGACGAACTCCGCCTCGGTGACCGAGTCCCCCACCCGCCCCTCCCGCAGCACCTGGCTGATCAGGTCGTCGGCGGGTTCGGCCCGGCGCCGGGCGACGAGGCCGACGAGGTAGTCCTCCAGGCTCACCAGCGCCTGCAGGCAGGCCCGGTACTCGCTCTCCTCCTGGGCGGTGCCCAGGACGAGGTCGGCGACGCGGGCGTTCCAGTACCAGAAGGAGGGGGCGTCCGTGCGCGGGATGCCGAGCCAGCGGGCGAAGACCAGCGCGGGCAGGGGCTTGGCCACGTCGGCCATCAGGTCGCCGCTGTGTCCGGGGATCGCCTTTCGGGCCAGGACGGCGCGGGTGGCCTTCTCGGTGAAGGCGCGGTAGCGGGCCACCGCCCGCGCCGCGAAGGCCTCCTGGAAGACCTGGCGCAGCCTGCGGTGCTGCGGCGGGTCGTTGAAGACCATCCAGCGGGACAGGATGCCGAAGGCTCGTTCGGCGTCCTCTCGGGCGCCCTGCGGTACCGCGTCCATCAGGGGCCGTACCCGGTCGGCGGAGACGGCGGGGTCGCGCAGGCAGCGCATCACCTGGTCGTAGCCGGTGACGAGCCAGGCGTGGTGCATCGGGCTCCAGTGCACCGGCGCGTGCTCACGCAGGGCGTCGAGGTAGCCGTAGGGGTCGGCGACCATGTCCGGGGAGAGCAGGTGGCGTTCGGTGAAGGCGGGGGCGGCAGGGGGCGCCGGGGCCGTGTTGGCCGTCGGCCCGGCGGAGCACGCGCGTCCGGCGACGGTCGTGGGTGCGGTGGTGGTCATCGGGTGGCCTCCGTGTCGATGGCGACGAGCACTTCGGCGATGCCGGCCACCCTCGGCACGGCCATCATCGACATGTGGTCGCCGTCGCTGATGTGCAGGGTGAGGCCGCCGCCGGCCGCCTCGCGCCAGCGTTCGACATACGTGTCGTAGTCGACGTCCAGCCCCGGCATCGTGCGGCCGCGCGGCAGTCCGGCGGCCTCGCTCCCGACGACGAGGTGGATGTGGCCCGGGTACGGGCGGACCTCGTAGGCGGCGAGCGCGGCGAGCAGGGAGTGCCACACCTCGATCGGCGCGCCCTCGACCAGGGCCGCCTCGGCGGGGCTCATGCCGGCGCCGAGCAGGGTCGCGGTCAGTTCGTCCGTGGCCCGGTCGCGTTGCGGGGACGGCGGCATCTCGCGCAGCCGGTCGCGCAGGCGCAGCGCCGTGCGCAGGTCCCGGGTGACGCCGTCCAGCCGCGCGCGGGCGGCGCTGTTGGGCAGGTACGGCTCGATCAGGATTAGCGGTGCCGTCTCGTGCCCGGCCTCGTTCAGCTGGATGGCCATCTCCAGGGCGATGTCGGCGCCCATGGACCAGCCGAGGAGGGCGTGCGGGCCCTTCTCCTCCCGGTCGGTGATCTCGGCGACGTAGTTGGCGGCGATGCCGGTCACCGTGCTCGGGTCGACGCCGCCCAGCAGCCCGCGCGCCTGGAAGGCGTGCACGGGCCTGCCGGGCGGCAGGGCGCGGGCGAGCGGCACGAACCAGGCGGCGCTGCCGCCGGTGGGGTGCACGCACCACAGCGGCTCTCCCGCACCCTCGCGCAGCCGTACCTCGGAGGTGACGGTGGTCAAAAGAGCCTCCCCCGCGCTCCGGCTGGCGTGCGCGGCCAGCTGGGCGACGGTGGGGTGCTCGATGAGGTCGCCGACCGAGAGCGTGAGGCCGCGTCCGGCGGCCATCAGGGAGACGCGGACGGTGGACAGCGAACTGCCGCCGATACGGAAGAAGTCGTCGTGGACGCCGACACGGGAAAGTCCGAGAACCTCGCGCCAGATCTCGGCGAGGATCTTCTCCGCGGGTGTGGTCGGGGCGACGTACTCGGTGTCGCGCCGGGCGAGTTCGGCCGGCGGGAGCGGCAGGGCCCGCTTGTCGACCTTGCCGCTGCGGTTGACCGGCAGCTCGTCGAGGACCACGAACCGGGCGGGCACCATGTAGGCGGGCAGCGAGGAGCGCAGGGCCCGGCGCAGCTCCTCGGGGGCGGCCCGGTCCGTGCCGTGTACGACGAGGTAGGCGACGAGAGCCGGTTCGCCGGGCAGGTCGGTGCGGTGCAGTACGACGGCCTGACGCACCTCGGGGAGTTGCCGCAGCGCGTGCTCGATCTCGCCGAGCTCGATGCGGAAGCCGCGCAGCTTCACCTGCGAGTCGCGGCGCCCGAGCCACTCCACCGAGCCGTCGGGCCGGTGGGTGGCGAGGTCGCCGGTGCGGCACAGCCGTTCGCCGGGGGCGCCGTAGGGGTCGGGGACGTAGGTGGCGGCGGTGAGCGCGGGACGGCCGAGGTAACCGCGGCCGACGGCCTGTCCACCGAGGTAGATCTCGCCGGGGACGCCGGCCGGGACCGGCTGGAGGTCGTCGTTCAGGACGTGGATGCGGGTGTTGCGGATCGGTGTGCCGATGGGCGGTGTGCCCTGGCCGGGGGCCAGCTCGGCGGCGACGGACCACACGGAGGTCTCGGTGAGGCCGTAGACGTTGTGGAAGCGCCGGTCGCGCGCCCAGACGTCGGCCAGTTCGGCCGGGCAGGCCTCGCCGGCCACCTGGAGCACCCGCAGCTCGGGGAGGTCGTCGTCGCCGAGCACGGCGAGGGCGCTGGGCGGCAGCATCGCGCAGGTGACGTGTGCCTCGCGCAGGCTGCGGGAGAGGTCGGGGCCGGGACGCAGCGCCTCCTTGGGCGCGGTGACCAGGCTGCCGCCGTTGGCGAGGGACCAGGTCATCTCCAGGATCGAGGCGTCGAAGCCGAAGGAGGCGAACTGCAGCACCCTGTCGTCGGGGGTGGGCCGCACCACATCGCGCTGGCCTTCGATCATGTTGGACAGGCCGCGGTGCGGGATGGCGACGCCCTTGGGGGTGCCGGTGGAGCCTGAGGTGTAGATGATGTAGGCGAGGGTGTCGGCGTCGGGCTCCCTGCCGGGGACGGGGTCCACCGGCTCCGCGGAGGTGTCCAGGTGCATCACGGGGCCGCCGAAGGGCACGGTCCCGGCCAGCGCCCGCTGGGTCAGCAGCACCCGCATGCCGCTGTCCTCGGCCATGAACGTCAGCCGCTCGGTGGGGTGTTGAGGGTCGAGGGGCAGGAACGCACCGCCCGAGCGGAGCACGCCGAGGGCCGCTCGCACCAGGTCGGGTCCGCGTTCGGCGCAGATGCCCACCACCGTCTCCGGGCCGACCCCGAGCCGCCGCAGTCGGCGCGCCAACTGCTCGGCCTGCTCGTGCAGTTCCGCATACGTCAGCCGCTGTCCGCGGTGCTCGACGGCGACGGCGTGCGGGGTGCGGGCGGCGTGTGCCGCGATGTGCTGGTGGAACAGCAGGGGCGAGGAGGGGATCTCCGGTCCGCGCGCCCAGACCTCGAGGGCGGTGGCGCGGGCGGCTCCGGTGAGCGCGGGGCGGGTGACCCGGGCGTGCGGGTCCGTGGTCATGGCCTCCAGCTGGGCGCAGTACACGTCCGCCAGTTGTTCGGCGGTGGCGGGAGCGACGAACGCGGGGTCCACGTCCAGGGTGAAGGCGTTGACGCTCGCGTTCACGAGCAGCGGGAACATGGTCCGGGCGATCTCCAGGGAGTCGTCCCAGGAGTCGTGCGAAAGCCGGTGGAAGTTGACGTAGTTGAACACCGCGTCGGTCAGATTCGGCTCGGTGGGCCGCAGTTGGGCGATGCGCACCAGCGGCACCCTGCGGTGCGGGAGCATCTCCTGCTCAGCGGCGAAGACGTCCCGCAGGTAGGCGAGCCAGCTGCCGCACGGCCGGGTGACGCCGAACGGCACGGTGTTCAGGAACAGTCCGCGCATCCGGTCGGCGCCGGGAACCTCGGGACGCCCGTTGGTGACCAGGCCGATGCTGTGCCCGGACACGCTGTCGTCGCGGTCGGCGAACAGGCTCATGGTGTGGTGGAAGGCCGCGACGAGCACGGTGCGGCGGGGCACGCCGGCCTCTTTCGCCAGCCGGCCGATGCGTTCGGCGAGGTGGGCGTAGGAGCGGCGGACCTCGTGCACCGGCGCCGGCCCGGTGCCCTCGCCCGCGGGACGCCGGCGGAAGGTCACCGGACGCAGGTCGGCGAGCCGTTCTCGCCAGTAGCGCAGGGACTCCTCGCTGTTCAGGGCAGCACGTTCGAGGGCGACGTACTCGGCGAAGGCGGGGGCGTCGGGCGGCTGCGGGGCTGTGCGGTGGGCGACGGCCTCGCGGTGCAGCGCGAGGAGGTCGGCGACGAGGGAGGTCAGGCTCCAGCCGTCCAGGACGACATGGCAGTCGGTGAGGACGAGCCGCAGGTCGTGGTCGCTGATGCGGTGCAGGTGGATGCGGACCAGGGGTGCGGTGGCGAGGTCGAAGCGGCGCTCGAACTCCGCGTCGACGAACCGGCGCAGACGCCCGCGCTGTTCCTCGCGGGGCAGGCCCCGCAGGTCGGTGTAGCCGACGGGCAGGTGGGCGGTGCGGTGGACGAGCTGGAGGGGTTCGCGGTAGGAGACGAGGTCCACGGAGGTGCGCAGGATGGGGTGCCCGGCGACCATCGCGTCCACGGCGGCCTGGAAGGCGCCGAGGTCGAAGCCTTCGGGGACGGTGATCCTCAGGTCGGTGACGTTGTGGTACGCGCCGCGGTGGGGGTCGGCGAGCATCTCGTGCAGCATGCCCGCCTGGAGCATGGTGAGCGGGTAGGCGTCCGCGAGCCCGTCGGGCAGGCGGCCGGCGTCGGCGGGGTCGAGCTGGGAGAAGGGCGCGACCGGGGCGGGGGTGTCGTCCGCGTCGGTGACGAGGGCGGCCAGGTCGGCGAGGGTGCGGGCGCGGAACACGTCGGCGACGGTGAAGCCGAGCCCGGCGAGGCGGCCCAGCCCGACCAGGCGCAGCGCGAGAATGCTGTCCCCGCCCAGCTCGAAGAAGTTGTCGGTGCGGCTGACGTGCTCGGCACCGAGCACCTGGCTCCACACGCCGGCCAGGGCCTGCTCCGCCGGCCCCCGGGGCGGCACGTGCGCGCGCCGTCCCGTCGAGGCGGGGGCGACGGCGGTCAGCGCGGCCCGGTCCACCTTGTCGTTGGCGGTGAGCGGCAGCCGCTCGTGGCGGACGAACAGGGCCGGGACCATGTAGTCGGGCAGGGTCAGCGCGAGGCCCGCGCGCAGGGCGGGCGGGTCGAGCGGGCGGCCCTCGGGGGTGACGACGTGGGCGACCAGACGGGTGGTGTCGCCGTCGCGGCGGGCCACCACGGCGACGTCGGCGACACCGGGCAGGGCGCGCAGGGCGGTCTCGATCTCCCCGGGTTCGATGCGGTAGCCGCGGATCTTCACCTGGTGGTCGGCGCGGCCGACGTAGGCGAGTTCTCCGTCGGGCAGTACCCGGACCAGGTCGCCGGTGCGGTACATACGGGCTCCGGGCGCGCCGAAGGGGTCGTCGAGGAAGCGTTCGGCGGTCAGCTCGGGCCGGTTGCGGTAGCCGCGGGCCACGCCGCCGCCTGCGACGTACAGCTCACCGATGCTGCCGGGGGGCACGAGCCGGCCCCAGGCGTCCAGGACGTAACCGTGCTGCCCGGCCAGCGGCCGGCCGATGGGCGAGCGGACCGGGCCGTCGACGTCCTCCTCGGTGAGCAGGCGGAAGGTGACGTGCACGGTGGTCTCGGTGATGCCGTACATGTTCACCAGGGCGGGCCGGTGCCCGGACGCGGTGAACCAGTCGCGGTAGTCGCGGACGTCGAAGGCGTCGCCGCCGAACACCACCGTGCGCAGCGCCAGGTCCGCGAAGGAGGCGCCGGTGTCCCTCAGGTGTGCGCGCAGGCCCTTGAAGGCGGCCGGGGTCTGGTTGAGGACGGTGACCCGCTCCTCGCGCAGCACCCGGTGCACGGCGTCCGGGTCGCGCACCTCGTCGCCGGTGAGGACGACGACGCGTCCGCCGCTGGTGAGCGGCGCCCACAGTTCCCACACGGAGAAGTCGAAGGCGGGCGAGTGCATCAGCGTCCACACGTCGTCGGGCCCGAAGTCGAAGTGGTGGTCGGCGGCGTCAAGCAGCCAGGCCAGGTTGGCGTGGGTCAGCTCGACGCCCTTGGGGCGGCCGGTGGAGCCGGAGGTGTAGATGACGTAGGCGAGGTCGTCGGGGCCCGGCAGGATGTCGTCGTCCTGCACGGGCGGGTCCGACGGCTCCGCGTCCAGGACGACGAGCCGGACCGGCAGTTGCTCCACGGCCGGACGGGTGGCGGTGTCGGTGACGACCCAGTCGATGCCGGAGTCGGTGACGGTGAAGGCGCGGCGCGCCGGGGGGTGGGAGGGGTCGAGCGGGAGATAGGCGGCGCCGGCACGCCACACGGCGAGCAGGGCGACGGCCAGGTCGGGGGTGCGGTCCAGGCAGACGCCGACGAGGGAGCCGGGCCGGACCCCGGCGGCGCGCAGCCGACGCGCCAGGATGCCGGCGGCGGCGTCGAGTTGGGCATAGGTCAGGATGCGTCCCGCGCCGCTCACGGCGGTGGCGTGCGGGGTGCGCCGGATGTGCCCGGCGAGCCGGTCCGGGGCGGTGCACCCGGTGGGTGCGGGCCGGTGGCCGGCGTTGGCGGGGCCGTCGGGGCCGAGGAGGTGGGCGCGTTCGGCCGGGGTGAGGGGGTCGATGGCGCTCAGCGGCAGGTCGGGGGTGGCGCGGAACGCCTCCAGCAGGGCGAGGGTGTGCCGGGCCAGGGCGGCGACGGAGGACTCGGCGAACAGGTCGGGCCGGTAGACGAAGACGAGATCGGTGCGCCCGTCGCCGTCGCGCAGATCGAGGGTGAGGTCGAACTTGGCCGTGGTGAGGTCGATCCGGTACGGCGTCCCGTGCGCCTCCCCCAGGGCCGGGTCGGAGCCGGTCGTGTCGGTCTGGGTGTACAGGACCTGGACGAGCGGGTTGCGGGCCAGGTCCCGGTCCGGACTGAGCGCGTCGACGACCTGCTCGAACGGCAGCGACTGGTGGGAGAACGCCTCCAGGACGCGCTCCCGGGTCCGCGCGAGCAACTTCGCCGGGGTCGGGTCGTCGGAGAGGTCCGCGCGCAGCACGAGGGTGTTGACGAAGAAGCCCACGAGCTGCTCGGTCTCGGCCCGTTCGCGGTTGGCGACGACGGTCCCGACGGCGATGTCGCGCTGCCCGCTGTGGAAGGCCAGCGCGGCCTGGAAGGCGGCCAGCACCGTCATGTACGGCGTCGTGCCCGCCTGTCGGCCGAGGTCGGCGAGCGCGCCGGACAGGTCGGGCGGCAGGCTGAGGGTGTGGGTGGCGCCGAGGCTGCCAGGAGTGTCGGGGCGCGGGTGGTCGGCGGGCAGGTCCAGCGGGGTGAGGCCGGCCAGCCGCGTGCGCCAGTGGTCGAGGGCGGCGGACTGGTCGCTCTGCCGCTGCCAGATCGCGTAGTCGGTGTAGTCGAGGGCCAGTTCCGGCAGCCGGGCGGCGCGTCCCTCGGTACGGGCCCGGTACAGCTCGGTGAGGTCGCGCACGATCAGGCCGAGGGACCAGCCGTCGGAGACGATGTGGTGCATCGCGAGGACGAGAACGTGGTCGTCGTCGGCGGCGCGGACCAGGGTGGCCCGGAAGGCGGGTTCGCGGGCCAGGTCGAAGGGGCGGAGGGCGGCGGAGTGCACGGCGGCGGCCAGGCGCCGCTCGCGGTCGTCGCCTGCCGGCCCGGTCGCCTGCACCACGTCCACCTCTGTTCCGCCGGGGTACAGGGCGCGCTGGTACGGGACGCCCTCGTGCTCGGGGAAGACGACCCGCAGCTGCTCGTGCCGGGCGACGAGGTCGCCGACGGCGGCGCGCAGGGCCGGTATGTTCAGCGACCCGGTGAACCGCCAGGCGGCCGGCAGCAGATAGGTGGGGGCGCCGGGGTCGAGCCGGTCGAGGAAGTACAGGCGCTGCTGGGCCGCGGACAGCGGGATCCGGACGGGGCGGGGCCGGACCCGGGCCGGCCCCGCGTCCCGTACGGCGCTCCGGCCGCACAGCCGCCGCTCCAGCAACCGTCGGGCGGCCGGGGGCAGGGTGTCCGGTGAGGCGGGCGGGCCGGGTCGTACGTCGGATGTGGTCATGCGGGCACTCCGATCTCGGGTCTCTCGGGAACAGCCGGGGCAGGGCGGTGGCGCCCTCAGAAGTCGGCGGTGAGCGACAGGTCGATCTCGTCGTCGCTCATCTGGGAGATCAGTTCCAGCAGTCTGCGCTCCACTTCGGCGGCCAGCCGCTCGACGGTGGGGTGCTCGAAGAGGTCGCGGACCACGAGCGGGCAGTCGAACGCGGTGCGCAGGCGGGAGGCGACCGCGACCGCGCGCAGGGAGTGGCCGCCCAGGGCGAAGAAGTCGTCGTGGACGCCGACCCGGGGCAGGTCGAGCACCTCGCACCACACCTGTGCGACGACGGTCTCGGCGGGGGTGCGCGGCGCGACGAGGACGCGCGGGGGGCGGCCGGCGGGCTCGGGGAGGGCGGCGGTGTCCAGCTTGCCCTGCACGGTCAGCGGCAGGGCGTCGAGCAGGACGAACGCGGAGGGGACCAGGTAGTGCGGCAGGTGGGCCCGGCAGTGTGCGGCCAGGGAGTCCTCCGACAGTCCGCCGCCCGCGGCGTAGCCCACCAGGGCGGGCTCACCGTGCAGGGTGCGCACGACGACCACCGCGCCGGTGACTCCGGGGTGGCGGCGCAGCGCCGCCTCGGCCTCCGCCGGTTCGACGCGGAAGCCGCGGATCTTGATCTGGTCGTCATTGCGGCCGAGGAACTCCAGGTCTCCCGAGGGCAGTCGGCGTACGACGTCGCCGGTGCGGTACAGGCGTCCGCCGGGCCGGCCGAAGGAGTCCGGCACGAACCGTTCGGCGGTCAGTCCCGGCCGGCCCAGGTATCCCCGCGCCAACTCCGCTCCGCCGATGAGGAGTTCGCCGGGCACGCCGTCCGGGACCGGCTCGCCGAGGGTGTCGACCACGTAGGTGCGGCGGCTGCCCAGGGCGCGGCCGATGGGCACCCGGCCCCGCGGCGGGGAGTCGACGGTGTGCGCGGTCGCGGAGATCACCGCCTCGGTGGGCCCGTAGGTGTTGACCACGGGGACCGAGGGCAGGTGGGCGAACCAGCGCTCCAGCGGGTCGGCGGGCAGGGCCTCGCCTCCGGTGACCAGCAGCCGCAGGGAGGCCAGGAGCGGCGCCGACTCGTCCAGGCAGGCCACCAGTTCCGCCCAGTAGGAGGGGGTGAGTTCCATGACGGTGACCCGCTCCTGTGCGACGCGGGCGGCGAGCTGCTCGGGGGTCCATGTCTCGTCCGGGCGGACGATCACCGTGGCGCCGGCGCTCAGCGCCGGGAGTGTCTGCTCCAGGGAGGCGTCGAAGGACGTCGAGGCGAAGGTGAGCACCCGGTCGTGCGGGGTGAGCGCGAACTTCTCGCGGGCGGCGGCCACATGGGCGTCCAGCGCGTGGTGTTCGACGCCGACCGCCTTGGGCCGGCCGGTGGAGCCGGAGGTGAAGATGACGTAGGCGAGGTCGTCGGGGCCTGGGGTACGGTCGGGGCCGTCGGGGTCCGGTCGCAGGTCACGGACGTCGACCGCGGCCGCCCCGAGCGCCGTCACGGTGTCCCGGGTGCGCGCGTCGCAGACCACGTGACGTACTCCGGCCTCCTGCAGCATGTACCGCAGCCGCTCATCGGGCAGCCGGGGGTCGAGCGGTACGTAGACGCCGCCCGCCCGCCACACGGCGAGCATCGCGGCCACCGACCACACGCCCCGGCCGACGCACACGCCCACGGCGTCGCCCGTGCCCACCCCCGCGCCGGCCAGCGCGGCGGCGAGCCCGCCGGTCAGGGCGTCCAGACGCGCGTGGTCGAGGGTGGTGCCCTCGCAGACGACGGCGGTCGCGTCCGCACGGCCCGCGACGCGGAACCTCGGCGCGGGCGCTGCGTCCGCCCCGGCCGCGGCCAGGAGCCGCTCGCGCTCGCCGGGCGTGAGCAGGGGCGCCTCGTCGACGCGGATGCCCGGGTCGACGAGGAGCGTCTCCAACAGGCGGCCGACGTGCTGGGCGAACCGGGTGACGGTGGCCGGGTCGAACAGGTCGGCGGCGTACTCGACGTTGAGGGCGAACCGGTCCGGGCGGATCACGAAGGACGCGGTCAGGTCGAACTTGGCCGAGCCCCAGGGCAGGGTGAAGTCGGTCGTCTCCAGTCCCGGCAGGCCGGAGCCGCCGCTGGAGGCGTCCTGAACGTCCACCATGACCTGGAACAGGGGGTTGCGGGACAGGTCGCGTTCCGGGCGCAGCCGCTCCACCACCCGTTCGAACGGCACCTCCTGGTGGTCGAACGCGCCCAGGACGACGTCCCGCACCCGGTCGACGAGGGCGGCGAAGGTCGGCCGCCCGGACAGGTCGGTGCGCAGGACGACGGTGTTGACGAAGAAGCCGACGAGCGGCTCGAGTTCGAGCCGGCCGCGCCCGGCGACGGGTGTGCCCACGGACACGTCCTGCTGTCCCGTCCAGCGGGCGAGTACGGCCTGGGCGGCGGCCAGCAGCACCATGAAGCGGCTCGCGCCGCGCCGGCGGGCCCAGGCGTCCACGCGGTCCACGAGAGCGGCAGGCAGGTCGACCTCGACGGCGCCTCCCCGGCCGGTGAACGCGCCCGGGCGGGGCCGGTCGGTGGGCAGCTCCAGCACGGGCGCGCCGTCCAAGGTGCTTTCCCAGTAGGCCAGTTGGGGTTCCAGGGCGCCGCCTTCCGCGCGGTCGCGCTGCCAGACGGCGAAGTCGGCGTACTGGACGGGCAGCGGCGGCAGCCCCGCGCTCCGGCCGGTGCGGCGGGCCGCGTAGTGCCGGGCGAGCTCGTCCAGCAGGACGCCCTTGGACCAGCCGTCGGTGACGGCGTGGTGCAGGGCGAGCAGGACGACGTGGTCGTCGCCGGCGAGTTCCCACACTCCGGCCCGCAGCAGGGGCGGCCGGGCGAGGTCGAAGCGGCGTGTGGCGAGGGCGGTGGCGGCTCGGCGCACCGCCTCCAGGCGGGACGGTTCGTCCGGGGCCTCGGGGGCCGGCTCCCAGTGGAGCGGCACTGCCACCGGGTCGCAGACCTGCTGCACGGGGCGACCGTCGGCCTCGACCAATGCGGTGCGCAGCACCTCGTGCCGTACCACCAGGTCGTCCAGGGCCTGCTGCCAGGCGGCGCGCTCCAGACCGCCGCGCACCCGCCAGCAGTACCACAGCAGGTAGGAGTCGCCACGGTCGGAAGTGCGGTCGAGGAACCACAGGCGTTCCTGGGCGAAGGACAAGGGCAGCGGCCGGTCGCGGCCGACCGGCGCCACCTCGCCGGCCCCGCAGACGCGTGCCGCGCTCACCTGGGGGGCGAAGCCGCGGACGGTGGGGTGCTCGAAGACGGTGCGCAGCTCGATGTCGCGGCCCAGCCGCTGGGCGATCCGGGAGACCGCCATGGTGGCGAGCAGGGAGTGTCCGCCGAGGTCGAAGAAGCTGTCGTCGATGCCGATCCGGTCCAGGCCGAGGACGTCGGCCCAGACCTCGGCGACGAGCCGCTCCGTCTCATCGCGGGGCGCGGTGTGTCCGGGGTCGTCGGCACTGCGGGTGCGGTCCGGGTCGGGCAGGGCGGAACGGTCGAGTTTGCCGGAGACGCCGACCGGCAGCGCGTCCAGGACGACGTAGTCGGAGGGGACGGCGTAGTGCGGCAGCCGGCGTGCGCACCAGGCGCGCAGTTCCGCCCGGTCCGGCGCGCGGGGCGCGTCCGGCGCCGGTACGACGTAGCCGGTCAGGCTGCGCCCGGTGGCGCGGTCGGGGCGGGCGGCTGCGGCGCCGACGAGCGGGCAGGCGCGCAGCACGGTCTCGACCTCGCCGAGTTCGATCCGGAAGCCGCGGATCTTGACCTGGTCGTCGCGGCGGCCCACGAACTCCAGGTCTCCGCCGGGCTGCCAGCGGACGAGGTCGCCGGTGCGGTACACGCGGGCACCGGGCGGCCCGTAGGGGTCGGGCACGAAGCGTTCCGCGGTCAGCGCGGGCCGGTTCAGATAGCCGCGTGCCACCTCTGTGCCGCCGATGAGCAGTTCACCGCACACCCCGACGGGCACCGGTTCGTCGTCGGCGTCGACCACGTACGCGCGCCGGTCGCCGAGCGGCCTGCCGATGGGCAGGTTGCCCGCCGGGGGCTCCTCGGCGTCGTACGTGGTGGCGGTGACGGTGGTCTCGGTCGGTCCGTAGGCGTTGCACACGCGGGCCCAGGGAACGGCGGCGCGCCAGGCGGCGAGGGTGTCGGCGGGGACGGCTTCACCGCCGAGGACCAGCAGCCGCAGGGAGGCGAGGGCCGCGGCCTGCCGGCGGTCGAGGCAGAGCGTCAGCTCCGACCAGTAGGTGGGCGGCACGTTGACGACGGTCAGGCGGTGCCGCTGGACGATTTCGGGGACCTGGGTGGGCAGCCAGGGCTCGTCGGGACGCATGACGACGGTGGCGCCGGTGGTGAGGGCGGGCAGCACCTGGTCGAGGGAGGCGTCGAAGGAGAAGGAGGCGAAGGCGAGCACCCGGTCGGCTGCGGTGATGCCGAGGCGCTTCCGGGCGGCGGTGACGTGCGAGGCGAGCGCCGCGTGTTCCACGCCGACCGCCTTGGGCCGGCCCGTGGACCCGGACGTGAAGATGACGTGGGCCAGTTCCCGGGGGTCGGGCTGGTGGCGGGGTCCGTCCACGGCCGGGGCGACGGCGGTGACGTCGACCGTGACGGGGGCGAGGCCGGTCGCGGCGCCGGAGGTCGCCGGGTCGGTGACCACGCAGGCGAGCCCCGCCTCCTCCGCCATGAAACGCAGCCGCTCGAGGGGGAGTTCGGGATCGAGCGGGACGTACGCGCCGCCCGCCCGCCAGATCCCCTCGATGGCGGCGACCGACCACATCCCGCGGCGCAGCAGCACGCCCACCGGGCTGCCCGTGCTGATCCCGGCCCCGCGCAGCGCGGCGGCGAGTCCGCCGGTCATGGCGTCCAGTTCTGCATAGGTGGCGCTGTCGGCGCCGCAGCGCAGGGCGGTCGCGTCCGGACGTCCCTGGAAGGCGACCCGCGGCACCGGCCCCGAGGGCCGGTCGGCCGCCCGATGCCACTCGGGGCGGGGGCGGACCGGCGCCCCGGGCCCGGTGGGGAGCGCACGCACCAGGTCCTGTACGGATGTGTCGGGATCGGAGAGGACGGCGCGCAGCAGCGCCGGGTAGGCGCGGGCGAACGCGCGCATGGTGCCGGCGTCGAACAGGGCGGTGGCGTACTGCAGGACGGCGGCGATGCTCCCGTCGTGGCGCAGGGTCAGGTCCAGGAAGACGTCCAGGGGGGCCTCGGTGAGCGGTGGCTCGACGAGGCTCACGTCCAGGCCGGGCATCCGGATCGGGCGGATCGGGGAGTTGAGCAGGGTGAACGACGCCTGGGCGAGTGGGTGCCGGGACAGGTCGCGGGAGCCGCCGAGCGCGCCCACCACCAGGTCGAAGGGCGCCTCGGCGTGTGCGAGGTCGGTCGGGACCCGGCCGCGCACCCGGTCCAGGAGCGCGGCGAACCCGGGCCTGCCGGACAGGTCCGTGCGCAGCACGACGGTGTTCACCAGAGGTCCGATCAACCCGTCGGCGCCGCGCTGCACGCGGTCGGCGAGAGTGCTGCACACGGCGACGTCGGTACGGCCCGACCAGTGGCCGAGCAGCGCCTGGTAGGCGGCGAGCAGCACCATGTAGCGGGTGGCACGTCGGGAGCGGGCCAGGGCGTCGACGGCGGCGACCAGGTCGGCGGGCAGCCCGAACCGGACGACGTCGCCGGAGCCGTCCCAGACGCGGGGGCGCGGCCGGTCGGTGGGCAGGTCGAGCGGAGGCAGGGCGTCGAGCCGGTCCCGCCAGTGGGCGAGCAGGCGCTCCAGGCGCTCGCCCGAAAGGTGTTCGGTCTGCTTGCGGGCTAGGTCGGCGTACTGCACGGCGGGCGGGACGACCGGTTCGCCGCGGTAGCCGGCGGCGAGTTCGTCCAGCAGGACGCCCCATGACCAGCCGTCGACCGCGATGTGATGGACCTCGACGAGCAGCAGGTGCTCCTCGGACGTCACCCGCGCCAGCGTCGCCCGGACCGGATGCTGCGCCGACAGGTCCACGGGACGGCCGAGACGGCGCTCGAACAGGTCGGCCGGGCCGGTGGCGTCGGTGTGTTCCAGCACCACGCCCGCCGGCGGGTCCACCACCGGCACCGGCTCGCCGTCGACGGCGGTGAACCGGGTGCGCAGCACCTCGTGCCGGTCCACGATCCCGGACAGCGACCGCTCCAGCCGACCCGTGTCCAGTGGGCCGCGCAGCCGCAGCACCAGCGGGAGCATCGATCCGGTGGAGGAGCCCGCCAGCTGGTCCAGGAACCACAGCCGACGCTGCGCGAAGGATGCCGCAGCGGTGTCCACGTCGTTCGGTGCCCCGTCAGGGGCCGGGCCTGTCGTCACTGTGAGCCTCCCAGCCGTGTTTTGCAGCAGACTGCCGTCGGCCCGGCGCGGCCCATAGGGAAGAAGACGCAGCACCACCGGCAGAGCGTGCTGCCGTTCCGGCGGGAGACGGTGCGGGCCTGCCTCTCGCCCCAGGGCCGGGCTGGTGCGGGCTCGGGGATGTGCTGTGGTGATGCGCAGTTCGGTGTGCGTCGCCAGGTCGCCGTCCGGTGGTGTTGCTGCCTTCATGACGTCGAACGCGGCGGCTCTCGCCTCGCGGAGGCGGTGTCGACCGCCGGCTCGAAGAGGCATGGTCAAAGGGTGCCCCGGCAGCGCAACCGGCCGGCGCGTTCGCCTGCGCAGGCGCTTGCCCGGCGCCCCGCCCGACCCGGCCCGGGCAGCGCCGATCAGCGGGCTCGGCGTCGACGTGTGGATCACCTCGGCCCCGGTCGATGCGGGGTGGGCCCGGCTCTCAAGGGTCGTCGGATGACGTTGCCCGGAGCCGAAGTCACGTGCTCCATTTGGCGGAACTGCGGTGACGGGAAGCGCGGTGGGGCGTTGAACGTGTATGAGCGGAAGTCACAGACGGAAGCGGTCACGATCGCGAGCGTTCGATCAGGTGCAAGCACAGTTGGCTCGTGCGGCTGCCGCGATGGCCGTGGGGAGGAAATCGCCCCGGCAGGCAGTGGAGGAAACGGTTCACCCGGCGGGCGTGAAGGCACCCACTGGCCTTGATGAGGCGGCGCCGGGCACGATGGATCCGGCCGCGAACGGCGACCTTCCCACGTGACCGCCGACGGCGGGCCGGCCTGGTGCATATCGCCTGAACGACGTCCGACGGACTGGTCGACGTCCACGAAGTTCGGCGGCCTGCGACACGGCGATCATCGGAACGCCTGTCAGCAGTCCTTCGCCACAGCCCCCCGTACCGGCGCGGGCGACGAAGGCGTCCCCCTGCGTGCCACGTGGAACCGGCTCGCCCAGCCGGCAGGCGAGCACGGCACCACCATTCGCTGTCTGTGGAGGACCTCGCGCACAGCACTCCGACCCACGCCGAGTACGCCGAGCGGGCCGAGCTCGCCGCGCCCCGGGCAGCGTGCCGAGCCCGGAGGCCGAGGCGAAGGCCCGGGCTCCGCTGAAGCGCCTGGGCGCCGCCCCGCACGGTCCGCAGGCCGCGTAGTGGCTGCGATCACGGTCCTCCTGGACCACCCGACCGCCGCGGCGCCGTACGAGCCGAAAGACCCCGGCCGGCCGTCGCAATCTCCACCCGCACCGGCGACGTCCGCGTCGCCCAGCAACTCAGCTCCCTCGCCAGCCTGCCACCGCTCGCGGTGACGGCGCTGATCGGCTTCAACGTCATCCACCAGCCCACTCTCACCCTCGCCGTGACCCTCGGCGCCACTCTCCTGCTCATCGACTCGCTCGCCTGGCGCCTGGTGTCCGCTCTGTTCCACCGCGAGCGCCTCGTCACCGGCGCCGAAGCCTGAGGTGATCGCAATGCCTGCGACCAGCCGAATCGAACGCAACCTGCCTTCGCCCACCACGCCGACCAGGTCGTTGCAGACAAGGCCCACCACTCCCGCGGCTTCCGCGCCCACCTGTGTGGACGGGGCATCACGCATGTCATTCCCGAGAAGACAGACCAGCGGCGGCACCGGCCCGACCGCGGCCGCCACGACGGCAGGCCACCAGGATGCGACCGGGCGTTCCACCGCCGGCGCAACATGATCGAGCGCTGATTCGACCGGCTCAAAGGGTTCCGCGGCATCGCCACCAGAACGGGAAGACCGCCACCTCGTACGAAGCGGCGGTCACGCTCGCGTCATTCCCGCTCTGGGCGAGATCCGTTCGAAGACGGACCCTGGAACCAGGCTCGATTCCTGCCCCGTTGTGATGGGAGAAGCATGGAGAACGCACCGACTTCGCTTCCACCCGCCGCCTTGCTCCTCACCGCTGCCGGGGTGGCCTTCAAGGTGCACGAGCACGAGGAGATCCGCACGGGCGCGGACATCCGGAACCGAACCGGGTTCACAGAGGAGAACATCCAGAACTCGTTGAAGACGGTGGCTTTCTCCGTCGAACCGGACCGCCTTGTTCTGGCGACCGTTCCGGGCCCGGCGCGAATCCGTTACGGTCGGCTCGCGGCTGTCTTGGGGGTGTCGCGCTCAGCTTTGAAATCCGCCGACGAGGCGGCGCTGCGAAAGCTGGACATGGAACGCGGCGGAGTCGGCCCCATCTGCGGCGCACCGGACGTCACCGTGGTTTTCGACGCCGCGGTGCCCCGGATGGGCCGAGTGCTCTTCGGGAGTGGACGGCCGGACCGCACCGTGGAGGCGCAGGCGGCGAACATCGTGCAGATCCCGCCGAACGCCGTGGTCGCGGACATCACCTCTGCGTGAGAGGCCACTTCGTGTGCACATGGTCCCGCACGCCCGCCTGTTTCCAGGCGGGCAGGCGCCGCCAGCAGGTCGTGCCCGAGGGGAGTCTGCGTACGCGTCCCGCGAGAAGCGCGGGTCCTCCGCCGGCCGGCCACCGAAGTCCGGCCCGGAGGACCACGACAAGGCCCGACACGCGGTCGAGTGCGGCATCCATCGCCCCAAGAGACATCGGCCCGTGGCCACCGGGTACGACACACTCGCGATCCGCCACGAGGCTACGGCCCTCGCTGCCGCTATCGACGAGTGGTGACGTACCGGTCCGACGACAACTCGAACACCCGTACTCGCCGACCGCCGGTGGGATTCACGGTCTCACGAACCGGACGCATCCCCAGTTTGGCCATGATCCGTTCCGAGGCGTCGTTGCCCACTTGAGTGATGCTGACGATCCGCTCCAGCCCTCGTTCCTCGAACCCGAACCGTACAGCGGCCACAGCGGCCTCGGTGGCCAGGCCCTGCCCCCAGTGGGAACGTCCCAGCCGCCAGCCGACCTCAACCGCCGGCAGTACCTCGGGCAGGAAGTCGGGCACCGAAAGGCCGGTGAATCCGGCCAGTTCGCCGGTGGACCGGATCTCCACGGCGAACAGGCCGAAGCCCTCCGAGTCCCACTCTCTCTCCCATGCCTGGACCCGGTCGCGAGTCTGCTGTTCGTCAAGGACGCTGCCATCACGGATCCACCGCATGACCTCGGGGTCGGCATTCACGGCGGCCATGGGCGCAACGTCTTCCTCGCGCCAGCGACGAAGGATCAAACGGGGAGTCTCGAGCGTGACCATCCATTCATACTGGATCACCATGCGCCCTCCGTCATCCTCACCGGGCACGTTCGATGCGCGCCCGACCCTGCACCCGGCAACCTCGCACTGAGGACGGAAACCCTTGGTGATCCCGTTCCGACCTCAGCCGGAGCGCCTACCGGTGCCATCGGCACACGCGTCGCGGATGGAGGCCGGTACGCGGCCGCCGCGGCCCCGGTTCGGAGGGCAGCCGTGCTCGGCGGCCCAGGCGCGGACGATGTCGGCATCCGGGCCGGGGTCAGGCCGAGAGGGCCGCTGACGGTGTAGGCGGGCAGTGGCGCACGGATCACATTGCTCTGGGCGGGCACGCCCCGAGCGGCCTGTGGCGATCCGGCCATCACGCTCGGCTCCTCCGGCACGGGCAACAGGGCCTCGACCGCTTGCGCAGTTCAATCCGGCGCTGTGCTCGCAGGCTTCCACCCGATCACGCTCCAGCCCCGGACGCAGGAACAGCCGCACGCTCAAATTCCGGCCACCGCCGCAACAGCCCCTGGCCCAGGCGTCGCAAGGATCGATGCAACCCGCACGCTCCAGCACGCGCTCGAAGCCAGGCCTACAACACGGCCGAAACACATGTGTTCGAAATTCCGCCTGACTCGTTGAGCCGCATGAGCAGCCGCTGACCGCCAAGGGGGACCACGTTGACTTCGGCCAGGACACAAACACATGCGGCTTCCCGTAACGCGGCACGGCGCGAGGGCTGCTCGTGTCGCGGCGAGTCCAGCCCCAGGGCCTCCGTGTGGATCACCACTGTCGCCACGGAGCGGTGGCTGCCCACGCCGGCTCTCCGGGCGCTGAGCCGGTCCGGTCCGGGAGGCGCACGGTGACGAGGTTCTTCGGACGCGTGCGGATGGCCGAGCCGGAGGCCTCCGACGCCGAGCAGGAACTCTTCGGCGGTCCTTTGCGCTACGACTTCGGCTGGTCGGAACACGAGAACGCCCGGCTCGACCTGACGATTGTGTCGGCTCTGCGCTCCATGCCGAGGCTGGTCGGGACGACCTTGCGGATGGCGTGGCAGGCGGACCGTCGTGCGCTGCTCACGGTCGCCGTCAGCGAGACGGGTCAGGGTGCCGCCGCGGCGGTCGGGTTGCTCGCGGTCAACGCCGTCATGCATGCGCTGCTCGGCTCGGGCACCCCCGGGCAGCGGCTGCACGCAGTTCTGCCCGGGTTGCTCGCCGCCGCCGGAGCCGCCGTGGCCAACTCGGGCCTGGCAGGGTGGTCGACCTCGCGCGCCGGCCGGCTGGAGCCGCTGGTGGAACGGATCGCCACGACCCAGTACCTGGCCGCCGCGGCGTCCGTGGAGCTGGAGGCCATCGAGGACCCGGAGTTCCGGCGGCTGATCGACGTCGCCCAGTACGGCGCCGGATCCGCCCGCCGCATGATCAGCGCCTGCGTGGCCGCGCTGAACGGGACCATCTCCCTGATCTCCACGGCCGGCGTGCTCACCGTCCTCCACCCGGTCCTGCTGCCGATGCTGATCCTGATCGCGGCGCCGCGCGCCTGGGGCGCGATGCGGGTGGCGCAGGAACGGTACGTGTCGGTCATGACCTGGGTCGAGCACGTTCGGGCCGGCCGCCTCATCGGCAACCTGCTCACCGAGCGCACCGCCGCGCAGGAGGTGCGCCTCCATGCCGTCGGGCCGTTCCTGCTCAGCCGCTACGAGCGGATGGCCGAGAGCGCCGAGACCGAGCAGGAGCGGCTGGCCACGGGCAAAGCCGTCACCGAGTGGGTGGCCGCCGCGCTGTCCGGCCTCGCCATGGCGGCGACGTACGCGGCCATGTTCGTGCTGATCACGAGTGGGCACATGAGTCTGGCCGTGGCCGGGACCGCCGTCATCGCCGTCCGGGCCGGCTCGGCGAGCCTGGGCGCGCTGGTGATGAACGTCAACCAGCTGCACGAGGAGTCCCTCTACGTCCGCGACCACGCCCGTTTCCTTGACGAAGCGGCACGACGCACCATCCCCAGCGGGGGCGATCCGGTTCCGGCACAGGTGAAGCAGGTCGTCCTCGACCGGGTGAGCTACCGCTATCCGGACCGTGAAGCCCCCGCCCTGGACCAGGTGTCCCTCACGCTGCCCATGGGCTCGGTCACCGCCGTGGTCGGCGAGAACGGCTCCGGCAAGAGCACGCTGATGAAGGTGCTGTCGGGTCTGCTGCTGCCGCAGAGCGGGACCGTTCTGTGGGGCGAGGCCGACATCGCTTCCCTGGACCGCTTCGAGGTCTTCGACCGCATCACGCTGCTCACCCAGGACTTCCAACGCTGGCCCGTGACCGCCGCGTTGAACATCCGGATCGGCCGGCCTGCCCAGGCAGCCGGTCGCGAGGAACTGCAGCCCTCCGTGCAGTACGCGGGGGCCGGGCCGGTCATCGCGAAACTTCCCGACGGCCTGAACAGCCTGCTGGCCCGGATGTTCCGCGGCGCCAGTGAACTGTCCGGCGGCGAGTGGCAGAAGATCGGCCTCGCCCGGACCCACTGGCGCAGCTCCACCTCGGACGCCGACGGAGTGCTCATCGTGGACGAGCCCACCTCCGCGCTCGACCCTGAGGCCGAGATCGCCGCCTTCGACCGCATCCGCAGGCTGGCCTCCCCGAACCGGGCCGTCGTCCTGGTCACCCACCGCATGTCCGGCGTACGCCACGCCGACCGCATCTACGTCCTGCACCACGGGCGGCTCATCGAGCGCGGCGGCCACGACGAACTCATGGCCGCCCAGGGGCGCTACGCCTCCATGTTCGACGCGCAGGCCGCCCAGTACGCCCCCGCGGTTGGCATCCCCCGCCCCACCTCCCCCACCGTCGCAGATCCCACATGACCCGCTCGGAAAGGGCAGGCGCGGCACATCGACCACACGCTCAGCGCCACCCGCGCGTCAAACGCCAGCCGTCCGCAGCCGCCTGGCCGGAACAAAGGAAAGCGGACGACATCGGCGGCACGGAATGGCCCTGGAATGAAGACCAGGAAGTACGGCGGACCTCTGGCACGGGCTGTGGTCGGGGCGGCTGGAGCGGTCGTGCAGCCGACGCGCACTGAGCATGCGCCGCCCGGGGACCGACCGCGCCCAGCCCGTGCACCGCGCGACTTTACCGATCCTTTGCAACCTGTGCTGGTCCTCTCTCGTCTCTGTGCTCGATCCATCACGCAGCCCGCCCGGCCGGCCGCCGGGCCTGCCGACGAAAGAGAGCCACACATGCGCCGAACAGTCCTCACCGCCACGGCAGCCGCATGCGTCGCCGTGCTGGCGAGCACGGGACCCGCGTTCGCCCACGGGGCGAGCGCCTCCGCGACCCCCCGTCCCACTGCCACTTCCGAACCGTCGCCCGGGCCGAGCGTGCCGGGCGGCGCGGAGCCGAGCGCGGTCCCCACCCGGGAACCCAGCCGTGCAGCAACCCCCGTGCCGACCACCGCGCCGAGCCGAGCACGGGGCCAGGTCGGCGTCGTGCCGAGTGGTGCACCGAACACCGGCGTGGCCACCGGCTCCAACGACCCCGACTCGGACGGCATGCTGATCGGCGGCGGCACCGCCGGGGCCCTCGCGGTGGGTGGCGCGGTGGTCCTCCTCGTGCGGCGCCGGCGGGCGACCGGGGCATGACTCACCTCTCCAGGCGCGTGTTCGTCACCGCGGCGTCGGTCTCACTGCTCGTGAGCTGCGCCGGCCCTGGCGGCGGGGCGTCGGCCTCCCGTCCCGGCGACACTCACCCGTCCTTCCGGTCCTCCGCGGACCCGGCAAACGGACCGCACGCGTTGGCACGTTCGGTCCCGACGCGGCTGAGGATCCCAGAGATCGGTGTCGACACGCCGGTCATGCGACTCGGGCTGGCGCCGGACGGCAGCGTGCAGGTGCCCCCGATCACCGCCCATGACCAGGCGGGCTGGTACCAGCTTTCTCCGACGCCGGGCCAGACGGGTCCGTCGGTGATCCTCGGTCATGTCACGGTCGGCACTTACGGGGACGGCGTCTTCCGCCACCTCGACCGGCTGCGACGGGGCGACGGAATCACGGTGCGTCTGGAGAACGGCACGTCGGCCGAGTTCACCGTCACCTCCGTACGGACCGTCGCCAAGGCCCACTTTCCGACGAAAGCGGTCTACGGCGACGTCGACCGGCCCGAGCTGCGGCTCATCACGTGCGGCGGACCGCATACCGGCGACGGTTACCTCGACAACGTGATCGTCTTTGCCGCGTTGCGGACCACGAGCCACTGACCGGCCTCCGCGCGCCCCGATCCCGGGCCGATGGAACGTACGCCGTCGGTCCGGGCTCTTTCCCACGGGCGCCGACGCGCGCCGAGCGCGACGAGGCCCTCACCCCCTATGGAGAGCGTTGAAACGGTCCCGTGAGAAGGCGGCAGCAGAGTTGTTCGCCGCTCTCTACCCGCGCCTGGCCGGCTGGTGCCGCCGTCTGGTCGACGACGACGAGACCGCCCACGAGATCGCCTCGGAGGCGTTCACCCGCCTGTGGGCCCGCTGGACGTCCGTCTCGGAGCCCCGAGGGTTCCTCTACGTCACGGCCGCCAACATCGTCCGGGACCACTGGCGCCGCCTGGAGCGCGAGCGACGAGCGGTGCAGCGCGCCGCCGTGGAGGCGTCTGTCCGTCCACCGACCGAGCAGACCGACCCCTCGGTCCGCCTGCTCGTCCAGGCGCTCCCCGAACGACTGCGCATACCGACGCTCCTGCACTACTACGCTGACATGCCGATCCGGGAGGTGGCCGTGCTGACCGGACGCAAGGAAGGAACCGTCAAGGCCGACCTGCACGCGGCCCGCGAACTGCTCCGCGCCCACCTGAGGAGAAGCCTTGATCACATACAATGACGAGGGTCCGGAATTCGAACCCGACGACCCCCTCACCGTCATCATGCGGCCGCCCGCCAAGCAGCTCGCCCCGCCTCCCGGCCGGTACGAGGATATCCGCCGTGGCGCGGCCCGCCGACGCACCCTGCGCGCTGCCGTCACGGCCGGCGCCACCTGCGCGGTCGCCGCACTCCTCGGCATACCGTTGCTGCATGCCCCCCACCAGGACCCCGCCTCCCCGACGGTCCCTCTCGCTCCGCCCCCCGCAAGCAGCCCCACGGCACTACCGACCCCGACCGAGCCGACTCCCACGAGTGTCACCCCTCGCCCCGGCCCCCGCCCCTCGACGGGGAGGACGGCCATTCCCACCCGCCCCCCGGCCGGCACCGCCTCACCCTCCGCCGCCCCCTCGACCACCCCGACAGGACCCCCGCCCCCCGCCCCCACCCCACGGCGCACGGTGGAGCCTTCGACGGACCCGGCGCGCTCGGTACCCCCTTCCACGGCCGGCACCCGCCCATAATCCCGGAAGCTCCCACGCAACGCCGCGGAGCGGTGCAGCCCCCGCGAGCACGCGCCAACGACCCGACCAACAACCGGGGTTGCCCGCCCGGCGGATCGACTTGCTCATGTCCACCCTCTCCCGGTTCCCCGAATGGGTGCAGCTGTCGTCCCGGCCCGGGGCGTAGCGCACAAGGCTGATGTGCCTACGCGGACAACGGAACGCAATGGCGTGATCCGGCCGCGGATGCCACGTACGCGCTGCGCAGGGCCATCGACCGGATCTTCTAGGCGTAGTGCGACGGCGACAGCGGCCTGCGAACCGGCGGCATCCCTATGGTCAGCCGTAGTTGTGGACCGAAAAGGCGGATCAGCTCTTCAGGGGCCATGGAGCTGATCGGCTCCAGCCGGAGCAGGTAGCGCGTGGAGATCAGTCCGGCCAGCACAGACGCGAAGACCGCAGCGCGCTTGCGTGCATGGCGGCCGCCCAGGGCTTCTGCAAGCCGGGCCAGAATCTCACCTTCCAGTGCCTCTTTGACCAAGGCCGCGACGGCGTCGTCCTGGGCTGCCTTCTTGAGCATGGCCAGGAGCGCATTGCCGGATTCGGGGGCGTCCCACGCTGCGATCACCTGTCTGAGGGCACGCTCGGGGAATGTGTCCAGATCGCCTTCGCTCAGCAGTTGTGCCGCCAACTCCGCGGGATTGGCGGAGAGAGCGAGGGCAGCACCGAACAGGCCCTTCTTGGAGCCGAAGTAGTAGCTGAGCAGAGCCAGGTCGACATCGGCCTCGTCGGCGATCGAGCGCATCGTCACCGCGTGGTACCCGTCCTCCAGGAACCGCCGGCGAGCGATGGTCAGGATCACCCTGCGTGTGTCCGGTTTCCCGGGCCTCCGTCCACGCTGTGACATGGTGTTCCTCGCTGTCGAAAGAGTGACCGGCCCCGCATGACGTCGAGGCCCGAGCAGCTGCCGCCAAGGGCGACTGACGATGCTCGACGCCGTCGCGGCCCCAGCAATCCCGGATCGATACCCGGCCTGTGGCGTGCGGCCTCCACAGTAATTCATCGAGGGACCACCACGCTCAGCGGTTCGGACGCCCGCTCTGGCGGGCTCACCGCAAGTCGCGCCGTCATCTTGCGGAGAGGGAACGGGACCTTGGTCGGCCAGATGTGGTGCGGTGACGTGGTGAACGGCAGCGACATCGACGCTTCACTTATTTCATCAGGATGGTGATGACCGTTGCCTCCCGGCGAGTCTGACAGCGGTCGCCCGAGCTGCCGTGTTCGGGCCGATGAAAGAAGAAACACCATGCCCTCGCCCACTGCCGCCGGGTCACCGCCGGCGATGCGCCACAATCTGGTGCTCCTCGTCACCTGCCTCGCCCTGGGCACCGTGATTGCGGCCATGGCATCGCTCAACGTGGCCCTTCCCGATCTCGCCCGCGAGACCCACGCCACACAGACCCACCTGTCCTGGATCGTCGACGCCTACGGTCTCGTCTTCGCCTCGCTCCTGCTGCCGGCGGGTTCGCTCGGCGACCGTTTCGGCCGGCGCAAGGCATTGCTGGCCGGGCTTACCGTCTTCGGTAGCGGTTCCGCGGCGGCCGTCTTCACCACCAGCCCCTCTGCGCTGATATGCCTGCGCGGTGTGCTCGGCATCGGCGCCGCACTGGTCATGCCAGCCACCCTGTCCACCATCACCAGCTCGTTTCCAGGCGCCCAGCGCGCACGTGCCGTAAGTGTCTGGGCCGCCGTGGCCGGTGCCAGCGCGTTGCTCGGCATTTTCGCCACCGGAGCTCTGCTGGAGCAGTGGTCGTGGCGCTCGGTCTTCTGGCTGAATGCGGGGTTGGCCGGCCTGGCGCTGGTGGGAACGCTACGGTGCGTACCGGAGTCGGCCGAAGCGGACCAGCCGCGGCTGGACGCTGTCGGGGCGCTCCTCTCGGTTGCCGGGCTGGTTGCCCTGGTCTACTCCGTGATCGAGGCGCCGACGCGCGGCTGGGCCGCCCCCGCCACCCTCGGTGGCATCGGCCTCGGCCTCATGGTGCTGGCCGGATTCGTGCTCTACGAGCTGCGCCGCCCGTACCCGCTGCTGGACCCGCGCCTGTTCGGCAACCGCCCCTTCGCCGCGGGCTCCCTGTCGATCACGCTGCAGTTCTTCGTGTTCTTCGGCTTCATCTTCGTGACAATGCAGTATCTGCAGCTGGTGCGGGGAGACAGCGCCCTCATGGCTGCCACGTCCATGATCCCCATGGCCCTGGCCATGATGCCGGCCTCCCGGCTGACACCACGGCTGGTGACGCGGTTCGGTTTCCGCGCCCCCTGGACCCTGGGCCTGCTTGCTGTCGCCGTCGCCATGGGCGTGCTGGCCCAGTTGGACGAGACAAGCTCCTACTGGCTGATCGCTACCGGGCTGTTCCTGCTCGGTGCCGGAATGGGACTGGCCATGACGCCGGCGACCACAGCGATCACGGACGCCCTGCCGCGCTCATTGCAAAGCATCGGCTCGGCGATGAACGACCTCTCCCGCGAACTCGGCGGCGCCTTGGGCATCGCCGTCCTCGGCAGCATGCTCACCGCTTCATACCGCAGCCACCTCCACCTCTCCCGCTCCCCGGAACCCGTGGCCCGGGCAGCCCAGTCCTCTCTGGCTGCCGCCCACGCCATCGGCGGCTCCGTCGCCGAGAAGGCACGCGGTGCCTTCATCGACGGCATGCACACCGCCCTGCTCGGCGGGGCGACGGCCGCAGCCCTGGCCGCCGTCGCCGTCGCCACGCTCATGGCTTCCCCCCGCCGCCCCTCCCAGCCCACCGGCCACCCTGTGGCCGGTCGCCAGCCGGTGCCGCAGACAAACACCTGACGGACGGGCACGACAGGAAACGAGCTTCCCGGCGTGCCCACAGAGACCTGGAAGCGTTCCGCGGCCCGCCGCAGGGGCCAGTTGTCCTCGACGATGCAGCGGGCCAGACGCAGCCGTCCGGTCTCGGTCAGCGGTGCGTTGCGGTGCGGCATGAGGGCCTTTCTGGTCGCCGGTGCAGATGTGGCGATCCACACCGAGCCAGTAGGCCCTCACCCATTTCAAGATCACACGTCAGTGATCGTTGTCACCAACCTCCGTGGACAGAACACCTAGCGATCACCCCGAAAAGGAGGACGACCGCGGTGGCGCCTACGGCACCCATCCGGACGGCACCTGCACCGATGGGAGCCTCAGTGGACGTCCGTCCCTGCATCCGGACGCGAGCATCCTGCGGGTCCGCATCACCTGGCTGCAGGGCGGCAGGGCGGCAGGGAGACGTCGTACGACATGACGCTGGGTGTCCGGTGAAGGCGCACGCCACGCGACGTGCTCGGCCTTAACGCGGTCTTGACGCGTGAGGAGGACATACACGTAGGCCCACGCGTCACTCCTTGCTTACGCTGGTGCCGCCGTCCGTGTGATGGCCGGAACCCCACGCTGAGCCGCACATCAGCAGAGCACGTCCATGGCCACCACCGAACACCCTCCCAGTACCAGCCGCCTGCGCACGTGGATGCTGGAGGGCCTGTCCGACATGGGCAAGGCCGGAGGCCACACCGGTCCGCACGCCGAGCCCGAGCCCCCGCACAAGGGCCAGCGCTGGTACCGGGTGATGTGCCTGACCGGCGTCGACTACTTCTCCACCCTCGGCTACCAGCCCGGCATCGCCGCCCTGGCGGCCGGTCTGCTCTCCCCCATAGCCACCCTCGTCCTCGTCGTCGTCACCCTTGCGGGCGCTCTCCCTGTGTACCGCCGCGTGGCGGAGGAGAGCCCGCACGGCGAGGGCTCCATCGCCATGCTGGAGAGGCTGCTGTCCTTCTGGAAGGGCAAACTCTTCGTCCTGACACTGCTCGGCTTCGCCGCCACCGACTTCCTGATCACCATCACCCTCTCGGCCGCCGACGCCTCCACCCACCTCATCGAGAACCCCCACCTGACCCACGTGCTGCACGGCCAGCAGATGCTGATCACCCTGCTGCTGGTGGCCCTGCTGGGCGCAGTGTTCCTCAAGGGCTTCCTGGAGGCGATCGGCGTCGCCGTCGGCTTGGTCGTGGTCTATCTCGGCCTGAACGCCGTGGTCGTGGTCGTCGGCTTCTGGCACGTCCTGACCGCCGGCCACGTGGTCACCGACTGGGCCAGCGCCCTGACCACCCAGCACGGCAACGCCTTCGCCATGATCGGCGTCTCCCTGCTCGTCTTCCCCAAGCTCGCCCTCGGCCTGTCCGGCTTCGAGACCGGCGTCGCCGTCATGCCCCACGTCCAGGGCGACCCGGACGACACCGAGGACAAGCCCACCGGCCGCATCCGTGACACCAAGAAGCTGCTGACGGCCGCCGCGCTCATCATGAGCGTGTTCCTCATCGCCACCGCCTTCATCACCACGGTGCTGATCCCGGCGAACGAGTTCAAGACCGGCGGCCAGGCCAACGGCCGTGCACTCGCCTATCTCGCCCACGAGTACCTCGGCAACGCCTTCGGCACGGTCTACGACCTCTCGACGATCGCCATCCTGTGGTTCGCCGGCGCCTCGGCCATGGCGGGCCTCCTCAACCTCATGCCGCGCTATCTGCCCCGCTACGGCATGGCCCCGCACTGGGCGCGGGCGGTGCGCCCGATGGTCATCGTCTTCACCCTCGTCGCCTTCCTGGTCACCTGGATCTTCGACGCCAACGTCGACGCCCAGGGCGGCGCCTACGCCACCGGCGTGCTGGTCCTGATGTCGTCCGCGGCCATCGCGGTGACCATCGCCGCCCGCCGCGCCGCACAGCGCGGCTGGACCATCGGCTTCGCGATCGTCTCGGCCGTCCTGCTCTACGTCACCGTCGCCAACGTCATCGAACGCCCCGACGGTGTGAAGATCGGTGCCTGCTTCATCGTCGGCATCGTCCTCATCTCCTTGGCGTCCCGGCTGGCCCGTGCCTTCGAGCTGCGCGTCACGCACGTCGAACTGGACGACATGGCGGAACGATTCATCCGCGACATGTCCAGCCGCAAGATCCGGTTCATCGCCAACGAGCCCGGAGTACGGGACAAGGCCCAGTACCGCGACAAGGTCGAGCAGATCCGCGCCGACAACGACATGCCGGAGCAGGAGGACTTCGTCTTCGTCGAGGTCACGGTCACCGACCCCTCCGAGTTCGAGGCCGGCCTGACCGTACGTGGCGAGGTCCTGCACAACCGCTACCGCGTCCTGACGGTGGAGTCCTCCTCCATCCCCAACGCCCTCGCCGCGCTCCTCCTCCACGTCCGGGACATGACGGGCTGCACCCCGCACATCTACTTCGAGTGGACCGAGGGCAACCCCTTCGCCAACTTCCTCCGCTTCTTCCTCTTCGGCCAGGGAGAGGTCGCCCCGGTCACCCGCGAGGTCCTGCGCGAGGCGGAGCCGAACCGTGCCCGCCGCCCCCGCGTCCACACCGGCTGAGGACCGGCTCCGCGTGAGAGTCGTCAGGATCCCGTCAAGATTCGCCCGTACGCGTTAGGAGCCCGTAAGCACCGGTCGCCGCACCGGGTGCGGGCGCCTAGCGTCGGCGTCATGCGACGGAGCGGACCGCCAGGCTCGACCGGCGACCGCCACTGGCGTGGCGGCGCCCGGCTCGCGATGAGCTGCGCCCTGCTGTTCTGCGCCCTGAGTCTCCTGGTCGACTGGGACGCCGGAAGCCTGACACCCCTGCGCGCCCTGCTCTGGGGCACCCTGTCGGCCGCAGTGTGCGCCGTCCTGCTTCCCCAGCGGGTGAGCGCGGGGCCCGGCTGGCTCGCGGTCCGCACACCCTGGCGCCGGCACATGGTCCGCACCGACGCGCTGACGGCAGTACGGCAGTACGACGGCGTCTCCTCGCACCTGGTCCTGCGAGACGTACACGGCAACCGCCTGGAACTCGACCCCCGCGTCCTCACCGCCAACCCCCTGCTCTGGCACGAACTCGACACGGGCGTCCGCCGCTCCACGGAACGCGGCACCTTGCGCCAGGGAGCCGACGTCCTGGAACGGCTGGGCCACCGTATCGACGACGATGCGCTGCAAGCGGTCCTCCGGGCGTCGGGACTCTCCTGACCTGACCCGAGCACCACGTACGCTTGTCCAGCCCTCGCTGTGCGGCGCGGTCGTACCCATCACCACGGTGATCATCGTGGCGCTGTTCGTGGTGCAGCGCCGGGGAACCGCGGCGGTGGGCCGGGGGTCCGGGCCGGGCGGTCGAACGCTGGTAGGCAGGCCGTCGGCCGGTACAGGCCGGTGCTACTGCCTCCCCAGCGGCGAGCACTGGTAACGCAACCCCCGGCTCGCGATCCTGAAGCGGTCACGTCCTTGCACCGAGAAGGGATTCGGCAGATCGAAGACGTGCTGGTCCTCGGGGGCAAGGGCGGAGGTGATCAGCAGGACGCGGTAGCGGTCGCCCCGTGGATGGCGGCGGGCCGCATCCACCTCGGACGGTCCCAGTTCGAACTCCACGCGGTCGGCGCACGGTCCGCTCAGAGCCTTGACCTCGTACAGCCGTGTGGTGTCCCGCCAGGCGACCTCGAAGTCGTAGCCCAGCCTGTCGGACGCCTCCGGGTCGTCGTCGACGACAGCCGCGGAACCCGAGGTCCACTCCACGTCGGTGCAGAGGCGCTGGAGCCAGGCGCGTGCGGCCACCTCCCCGACAAGGCCCACAGCGAAACGCTGGTCCTCGTCCGGCTGGGTCGTCCGAGCGACCACGACACGTGGCGCTGCGGGCGAGGTGCCTCCGCGTCGCGGTTGGGGCACACCGGCCACGGTGTCGAGCGCCTGGAGATGGCCTGCGCGGCCAGACCACGGGAGGGAACCCGGAGGCGCTCTACCGGCGGACCGCCGAGATCAGTCCGCCGGGCCGCTCCTCGCGCCGCTGCGGGGTGCTGATCGGGCGGCCGTAGGCGGCAGCACACTCACGCAGGGTGTGGCAGCGGGCCTCCCAGCCGTACCCGGCCAGCCAGCCCACCGGGTCCTCGGGCATCTCCGAAACCCACAAGGACGCCGCCGATCCCGGCACGGCGTCCGCGCCGAAGCGTTCGATCACGCCGCGCGAGCCCAACGTCAGCCCCATCCGACTGCCTGCCGCCGACTGCGCGCTGATCCGGGCCAGCAGCAAGTCCACCGCGTCCTCCGGCAGATAGATCAGCAGTCCTTCGGCGATCCACACGGTCGGCTCCGCCGGATCATGCCCTGCGGTGGCCAGCGCGGCCGGCCAGTCCTCACGCAGATCCACCGCGACGGTGATCCGCTCGCAGCGTGCGACGGCCCGCTCCTGGCGCAGCACCGAAGCCTTGAAGTCCAGTGGCACGGCGGTGTCGACCTCGAACAGTCGCGTGCCCTCGGGCCAGTCCATCCGGAAGGCCCTGCTGTCCATGCCGGCGCCAAGCAGCACGACCTGCCGGATCCCGGACGCGGAGGCCTGCTGCAACAGGTCGTCGAGGAACTTCGTCCTGATGACGATGGAGAACGCAAGGCCCAGCCGGCGGCGTCGCGCGGCCTCGTCACCGGGCAGCGACGGCGAGGAAGGCCACACGCCACCGGCGGCGGCGAAGGCCTGTGCCAGCGGGTCGCGGAACAGCGCGTTCTCCCGCTCGGTCTCCAGCGCCCGCACCCTGGCCACCCCCACCGCCGTGGCCCACACTCCCGACGGCTGCACCCGCTCCTGCTCATCAGTCACCGCGCCAGCCTAGATGATCGATTCCCGAGGGGGCCCGACGAGTGGAAGCCAGGTTCATGCGCGGCCGACCGGTCGTGCGCGCTCTGACCACCTACGACCGCATGACCCCTCGGAATCGGCCATCTTCATCCCTCACGCCGTCGATCATGTCGGCTCAGCTCGACGAGTCGTCCACCAGATCATCACCGGTCCCAGATCACAAGCGGGTGCCGGCGACCGGAGGGGAGTTGGTGCCCCTTGTGGCCGCTGCGCCGCCGTCGCAGGCGGTGCGGCGCGTTCCACGGCTCACTCGCTCTGCACCTGTGCCTTGTTGATGGCGGCTTGAAGGCGAAGCCAGGTCGGATCTGTCGGGCCGGCCGCGGTCACCGTTGCCAGATCCTCTGCTTCCCATGTGCGTGTTCCGTCGGTCAGGACAAGGTGCGCCTCCAGGTCGTCGCCGTCGTCCGGAATCTCGGCGGTGGCCTCCAAGAACGCTGTCGCTGCGGCCCTCGAACCGTCCCTGCTCGTGGTGCAGGTCTGCGTAGAGCCGGAGAGCACGGACAGGAGCACCAGGTCTCCCCCACTGCCGGCGACGAGAAGCTCGCCCGTCGCCGTGGCGGCCAACGCGGACAAGCGCGACCCGGTCAGCACATCGTGCTCGACCGCTCGTCGGGTTTCGAGGTCCACCTCTACCAGTGTCCCCGCGGGCGTTGCGATCCACAGCACGCCCGGCCGCGATGCGAAGGCGATGTTGTGGCGCGACCAGGCTTCCATCTGGTCAAGCCATTCCTGCGGGTACGGATAACCAGGGCTGGGGTCGCCGAGGGTTGTGGCCAGAACCCGGTGCAACGACGGAAACTCGAACACCTCAACCGAGTTGTCGTACGCGTTGCCACGAATCGCCATGTAACGCCCGTCCGCGCTGAAGAGCGGAGTTTCGTAGCCGTCGCAGTCCAGGATCAGCGCCCGGCGGAGCGGCCGCATCACGGAAGGCACGGTCCCCTGATCGACGCGCGCGAAAAGGCAGTGCGTGGCCCCCTGGTCGCTGGCGAGGGTGGCGACAAGTCCGCCCCCGGGATGCTCCGCCACTCCTGTGTCCCACCGGGGTCCGGCACTGATGGTTCCGGAGGCGAGGTCAAGGACGTCCGAGCTCTCCCACCCGCCGCCTTCGTCGCGAAACGACGGCGAACCCCACAGGGTCTGCCCGTCCGGGCTGAAAGCCAGACTGCGGTAGCAGGCCGAAGCCGGAGCGCCGTCCGGTTGGGAGACGCCGGACGGAGTCCATTGCCGCAGTCCGTCTTCCCCCGCCACGACAAGCAGTGGCTGGTCCGGATGCCACGCCGCTGCCGGCGTCCGCTCTGCCCGCTCCCACCCAATGGCGTCTCCATAGACGTTCGCCGTGAGGCCCACCGAGCCGAGTTCGCGTAGCTGCCCCGCGCCGCAGTCCCAGATGCGGACTGCCGGACGCTCGGAGTCACAGCAGGCCACGAGCGGAAGCCGCGGATGGCATCTCAGCCGTTCGAAAGAGCCTTCGCCGCCAACCAGCCCACGTGCCACTATTTCAAGATCGGTCATCCCAGCACCGTAGTTCTCGCCGACCTGCGCGGCGAGGCCCTCACGGGCATGCGTTGGCTCGGTCTCGTGCAGCACATGGCCGAGGTGGAGCGCCTGGTTCCAGGGCGTGTGCGCAGGTCAGGACGTGCCGCCGGTCTTCGAAGAGAACAACGTCGCCGGCTTTGTCCTTCAGCCGGGACGAGGGCTCGGCGAGGCGACGGCCGCGTGGCGGCGGAGGTCGCTCGAGGCCGTGAGCTGATCGCTGAAGCATCGCTGGACGATTCGGGCCGTCCGTCCGAACAGGAAGCGGGTCACGTCGGCGATCAGGGAGTCTCCCTGCGCTGGATCATGGTGCGCATGATCGAGGAATACGCACTGCACAACGGTCATGCCGGCCTGATCCGCGAGCAGATCGACGGAGTGACCCGCGCATGAGACGTGCTCGCGCGGTCGGAAGGACCGCGCGAGCATCCGGCTCCCGGGCTCAGCCCGCGGCGGCCTGTTCGGCCGGGGTCTTGGTGTGGGCCAGGCGCTGCGACTCGGTGCCGGTCCGGACGATCGCGCGTTGACAGCCAGGCGGTCGACCGGCAGGCGCTCCGGCTCCGGGTTGTGATCGGTGTCGGAGGAGCGCCGGTGACTGCACTCGATGAGCAGCATCCTGACCAACACGGCTCACCGTCCGCCGGCGGCCTGACAGCCCGGCCTCACTTCAGATGCCGGGTCAGGAACTGGGCCGCGGCGTCTCCCGCGAACTGCGGAACGCCGGTGTGCCCGCCCATGTTGGCATGCAGGGTCTTCTCCTTGGAGCCGAAGGCGTCGAACAAGTCCAGGGCCGCCTGCCGGTCGTTCCCTTCGTCGTCCCACTGCAGCAGGACGTGCAACGGGATGGTGACCTGCCGTGCCTCTTCGAACACGGCGGCGGGCACGAGGCTCCCGGCGAACAGAACGGCGGCCGAGATACGCGGCTCGACCACCGCAAGCCGGATCCCAATGGAGATCACTCCCCCCGAGTACCCGACCGGGCCACCGATGTCGGGCAACGATAGGAGGGCGTCCAAGGCGGCCCGCCATTCCGGGACTGCCTTTTCGACCAGCGGGAGAACGAGGGCGTCGACGATCTCGTCGCTGACCGGCCCGCCGGCCTCCGTCGCCCGGCGCAGATCGGCGCGGGCCTGCTCGGCGGCGGGCCAACGGGGCCGGTCGCCGCTTCCAGGGAGCTCGATGGTGGCCGTGGCGATGCCATCCGCCGCGGCGTGCTGGGCCCGGGCCACCAGCCGGGGGTACATCTTGCGCAGCCCGAGGGGAGGGGGGCCGAGCAGGATCAGCGGCACCGGAGCGGATGCGGATGCGGGTGTCCACAGGATGCCGGGGATCTCACCGAGGGTGAATTCGCGTTCGAGGACGCCGTCGTCGAGGCGCTGCTCGGAAGTGAAATGCATGGTCGTGCCTTTCGGGAGTGCACTGGAACGGCGCTCCCGGACGACCTGTCTATCGCCCGACCGTGACCCCGGAGGGGAGCACCCATGTCGATACTGCGTTCACGGGTACCACCTCCTCGATCTCTCGCACGGCCTCCGGAAATGTAGCAGCGCTCGCCCCTCGTCCGCCAACAGGGTTTTTCCGGAGCCTCCGCCGACGCTCCCCGAACTCGTCTGTGGTTCTCGGGTTCTGGCCCGGCTTCCGAGTTCGATGAGGCGTCGTGGCCCGTCCGCGACGCGACCACCCTGCTGTGGGCGCGGCATGATGCGATCACTCGGTATCGGGATCGACGCCGCCGCCCCGGCAGATTCGGTGGGCCGTCTGCCGCAATGTGGCCCGCGCCCGCTTGCGCCTGCTGTCAGGACACTCGCACAACGCCGACCATGGGCCTGGTCAGGACACAGGGACAGGTCTGAGCGGTGTCGAAGGGAACAACCGATGGAAAGAGCCGGGTGTCCGGGTCGTAGGGCGCTGCTTGCGGGTGCCGCGGTCGTGCTCGCGGGGTGCTCGTCGAGGAGCGCAGCCTCGCCGGCGACCAGCGCCTCGTCGCAAGCACGGCCCACGACGCCCGCGGCGGCATTCGCGAGGCTGATGGAAGGAAACGAGCGCTGGGTGAGCGGGCGCCTCCAACACCCCGACCGGGATCCCAGCCGACGTCAGCTCCTGGCCCAGGAGCAGGAGCCTTTTGGGGCGGTCCTCTCGTGTATCGACTCGCGCGTGCCACCCGAACTCCTCTTCGACACCGGCCTGGGTGACCTTTACGTCATGCGCACGGGTGGGGAGGCGGTCAGCCCGGTGGTGACTGGTTCTGTCGAGTACGGGCCCATGACGAGCAACACCCCCCTCATCGTGGTCCTCGGGCATCAGCGCTGCGGCGCTGTCAAGGCGGCGTACAAGTCCCTTCGTGACGGCAAGACACTGCCCGGCAACCTGCAGGCGATCGTCGAGGCCCTGAAGCCGGCGTACGAGCGGGCACGCCGCGAGGGTGGCACCGACCCGGTCGAGACCATGGCCAGAGCCCAGGTCACGTTGACCGCAGCTGACCTGCGTTCCAACCAGGACCTCGCCCCGCTCGTGGGAAAGGGCGCGCTCGCCGTGGTCGGTGCCTACTACTCCCTCGACACCGGCAAGGTGGATATCCTGGCCGGCGCCCCCACCTGACCGGTCGAAGCGGTTGCGCCGCAAGCCTTCGACAGGGCCCCGGACGCGCTGAGCCGGGCATCGCGTGGGCATGGCCGGGCACGCGGGTGGGACGGTCGGGTGGGACTGGGGGTGACGCTGCGCCGAACGTTCCGGGACGGGCCGGCCGGGATGGGGACTGAAGCGCCGGACAAGGCTGGTGCTCGCCAAGGACATCGGCATGGAAGGCCGCGCGGGCGGCGCCCGGCGAAGGGACGTACGAAGGCAGCGAAGGCATGTGATCGCCCACGTCCTCGAGGTTTCAGTGCTACGCCCGCACCTGCACCGACCGGTTCCGCGATGCGTTCGCCGCGCACGAGAGGGATCCAGGCCATGCCCGTGGACGACCCGCCCGGCTGGGAAGCTCGTCAAGACCGCCGAACTCACTGTCGCCGGTACGCCGCGGCCCACGCGGGAATCCACGACAGCGGTGACTTCCACGCCCAGCCCGCCGCCGCGAACCGCCAGGCATCAGTCGCCGCTGCTCTGCGTGCTGTTGCAGGCGGATCGGCCACACGTTGGTGGACGGCCCGTTTCTCGCGCGCAGAGCCCCCCGCTGCGCTCCCCACCGCCAAGCCTTCGACAAGGCGAAATACAGGAGTCCGACTGAAGTACCGGTGGGATCAGCCGCCCTGAATTGTCTCCTTCAGCCAGTCGAAGACGACCTCGCAGTGCTGCCTGGGCGCCATCGGCGAGCAGTGCAGTTGGGCGCCGGTCGCTGCGGTGAGCTTCACGTATTCCTTCGGAGCCGTCAGCTTGCCGAACATCTCGTGCGGCTGGCCGGGGTAGAACTGTTCGAAGTCGTAGTCGAGGACCAGCGTGGGTGCCTTGATGCGGCCCACGACGTCCGTGATGTCCAGCGACTTGATGAGCTGGGCGGGGGTGTAGAAATCGGTGAAGAGCCGGCCTTGGCGAGCGGCCAGCATCGCCGGCGCGGAGAAGGGTTCGAAGCGTTTCTTCACAGTCGCCGCCTCAGCGGGCGACAGATGTGGGGCGACTTCCTTGTTCCAGACGTTGTTGGTCTCTCGCCTGTCCGGAGTGAGAATCTTCCGGAGCTCCCCGAAGCCCCGCCACGGATCCAGGCAGCCGGGCATCGCGACCACTGCTGCGATCCTCTGTTCGAAGGCCGCGGCCCGGGGAGCCAGGTCGCCTCCCATGCTCAGCCCGGTGAGAGCGATCTTCTCCCCGTCCACGTCGGAACGGGCGGTCAGCCAGTCGACGAGCGGCGTCACAACCGTCTCCCAGCGAGTGCTGAACACCACCTGGTCCACGAAGATCATCTGTCCCTGGCCAGGCCCCTCGTAGACGAGGGCATTCCAGCCCCGGCCCAGCGCGGCGGAGACACCGTACGTCCACATATCGACATTCTGTCCGTCACTGCCGTTGGTGAGGATCACGGTGGGGCGCCGGTGTCCTGATGCGTCGGGGCGGAACAGCCATACGGGCAGCGGAGTCCTCCCGTACGGAACACTTGCTGTCACCGGTGCCGGGTCGCACAGTGTGCAGAAGGTGTCCCAGGCGGCACGGCAGGCCTTGTACAGCTGTTCCTCGCTGCCCGGCGCCTCGGAGCCGAGGACGAAGAAGAGCGCCTGGGAGTAGTACTGCGAAGCTCTCAGCGCCCGGAAGCGCGCGGTCTCCCGGTCGGGTTTCCGGCCCTCGGGCGCTTTCATCAGACGGTCGCCGAGCTTCCTGAAGGTCTCGACGTACGCCTGTGCGGACGGGCCGGCCTTGTTGATCGCGTTCACAGCCGTGAGCACCTCGCCCACGTCGCTGCTGCCCTGGTCGGACCCGCCGAGCGCCAAGAGGCCGTTGAAATTGAGCTCCGGATTGCTGAACAGTGTCATCGCCCCGGGCGTGGGCCCGCCTGCGGAGGGGGAGGCTGTCCCCGAGGCGGGAACCTGCTCGGAGGAGGCCTCCGTACTGGTACAGCCCGCGGCCAGCAGCGCGGCCCCCGCAACGCCGACAAGCCCTGAGAGGGCGCCGCGCCGTCCTGGGCCGAGGACCTGATGTGGCGGAACGTGACTCATGGCTGCCGAATGTATGCCGGAGCTCCGCCCGGCCTGCCGCACGACGCCCGCGGGTGCCCCCAATGGCCGATGCCCCCGGCTGCCGCCCTGGAGCACCGGGCAGGCGCGGCCGGGGGCTTCAACGGCCCCGCCGGTGGGCGAGGCGGTCCGCGACAACGGACAGCGGCACAGCCGCAGCCCAGGAGCACATCGCCGCAGTCGGTGAGAGTTGGGCGATGCCCACGGAGGCGAGGAACACGAACGCCTGTGAGGGCAACGGAACGGTGTCCAGCCGCGCGCCTGCCTGACGGCAAAGGCGCAGGGCGATGAAGTACAGCAGCAGCGCCGCCATACCGACCACCGCCCCGTACAGGGCGGGACCGAGTGGTCGGTCGCCGTAGTCCTGAAGCGCGGAGGTAGGGAAGGGGATCAGAGACAGCAGCGCCAGGAAGGCCATGTTGAGCCAGAACAGAACGGGGTCGACATCGATGACCCGGCGCATAACGGCGTGATGGGCCCTCCAGAAGAGGCCGATGACGACGGCGCTCAGCGTGAAGGCTCCCAGCTCGGCCCAGGTCTCGTCGAGCGCGTGGCCCAGTGCGGTGCCCCGCAGGCCTGCAGGCAGTTTGATCTCCAAGGCGAGCAGCGTGAGGGCAATGGCCGCCACGCCGTCGGTCAGGGCGAACAATCGAGAGGCGGAGACGTAATCGTCTTCCTCAGTGCGAACGACTCGCCCGGCGGCAGGAGGCCTTCGGTCCATCACCTCTTGGTAGCACGGGATTCCGTCCCTGGACGAAAGCCGGACGGTTTCGCGGTGACGCGCCCACCCGATTGTCGTGCGGTGGCCTGCCTGACACCACAACAGCTACGGCCCGTGTTCCGGCAGCACGCACAAGCGGCCACAATTCGTCCGACGCCGGTCCACGGTCGCGCCGCATGGGTCGAGTCGCTGGTCCTGCACTCGGCGATTCTGGTCGGCAGGGTGACTGCGTGCACGGGGCTTGCCGTGGGCGACGAGCGCCGGGACTTCTTCGGCCGCTGAGCAGCCGCGGCAGCAGCCGGGCGGTGCCCGCGCCCCACTACCCGGCCTTCGAAGGACGTTTCGACTCCTCTTCTGCCCGGTTTACGGAGCTGAGGCCATGATCCTTCCCCTTCCGACCAAGGAGAGCCCCTCTCCCCACGGCGGCAGTCGGAACGGGCGGGACGCCGCGGCATGCGACAGGCACGGGCGCCCGGCCGTAGCATCGGGATTGAGGTGGATCTCCGTCGCCTTGCAGGGAGCAACACCTGAGGAGGCCGCCACATGAGGGACTCACGCGTACGCGTACGCGTCGTGGTGGGTGATGATCATCCGCTCTTCCGTGAGGGCGTGGTGCGCGCTTTGAACAACAGCGGCTATGCCGAGGTGGTTGCCGAGGTCGGGGATGGCCGGGCAGCGTTGGAAGCCATCCATGAGCACCGGCCTGACGTGGCGCTCCTCGACTATCGCATGCCTGAGATCGACGGGGTGGGAGTGGCCCGTGCGGTGGTCCGTGATCAGCTTCCCACCCGTGTGCTGGTGCTGTCCGCGTTCACTGAGAGTGCCATGGTGTACCAGGCACTGCAGGAGGGTGCGGCCGGCTTTCTGACCAAGGAGGCCGACCGCGACCAGATCGTCGAAGGCGTGTTGGCCTGCTCCCGGGGTGAGAATGTCCTCCCTGCCGAGCTTGCCGCCGGGCTGGCCGGGGAGATCAGGCAGCGTGCGCGCTCCGAGGCTCCCGTCCTGACCGAGCGCGAGACGCAGGTGCTTCGGATGATTGCCCAGGGCGAGTCCGTGCCCTCCATGGCCAGCAAGCTGTTCCTGTCGCCCACGACGGTGAAGACTCACGTGCAGCACCTGTACGAGAAGCTCCGTGTCTCCGACCGCGGTGCCGCTGTCGCCGAGGCCATGCGCCGGGGCATCCTCGAGTGATTCCGGTGCGCGCGTCGATGTGCCGGTCTGCCGTGGCCGCGGGGCCGACGTCCCGTGTCGGCCCGTCTGGGTGATGCGTGGAACCCCGAGGATCCGGTCGGTGAGGTCACGGCGGACGACGACCGTATGGGCGATCAGGTACGGCACCACGGTGCGGAGGGCGAGGAGACGGTTGCGGCGCCCAGTGACTGCACCAGCCACGGGCTGCGCATAGGCCGAGCAAAGGCCGGGTCACCTTCTGGGTCGCAGCGACGGCACTGCCGCCGCACCGGCGTGTGACCGATGGCCCAACCGGTTCTCCAGGTGCATCCGTGGCATCCGATTCTGCCGACCGGGCACGGCCCACGACGTCTGCCACGAGCCGGCCCCAACGGCCTGCAGCTCACTGAACCGCATCCTGACCAGTCGAAGGATGAACACGCCGAGGGTGATCGCGGATCCTGTGAGCGGGTCGGACCCGTGCTGGGGGATGAGCAGGGCGGCCACCAACGCCCCTGCGGCAGCCGGCTCGGCGTAGAAGCCGTGACCGCGTCGCAGCGTCCTTGGCACCCGTCCGCACATCAGGTCGGTGATGATGCCACCGCCGACTGCGGTGAAGGCGCCCAGCACGGCCGCCGCGAAGGGGGCTTGCCCGTAGGCCAGGGCCCTCTCGGTTCCTGCCACGCAGAACACGCCTATGCCCATCGAGTCGACAACCTGCAGTCGCCACAGACACCGCTGGATACGGGCCCGTGTCGTGAGCACTACGAGGGTGGCGACCAGCGGGGTCAGGCAATAGTCGGGTCGGTGGAAGGCCACAGGCGGGGCGCCGATGATCAGGTCACGGACCAGGCCGCCGCCAAGCGCGGTTGTCTCGGCGCAGAATGCCACGAGCACTGCGTTGAGGTGTCGGCCTACGGCCGTCAAGGCGCCCAGCACGCCGAAAGCGAAGATGCCTGCCACGGAGAGGAGCTCGTTCACGTCGGGGTAGAAGGAGAACATTGCCGTACCTCCGCGACCTGGCTACTCCTCGACTCTGCGGCGCGGACCCCACGACCTCGACCTCCCATCGCACGGTACGGAGGATGAGGAAAGCTCCTCCGACAGGAGGAGCCGACCACGACGGCAGGCCGCGGGAGGCATGCAGGCCCGGTGTCCCGGGCGGGCATCCTCGTCGGCCACCTGCGGGAGGGCTCGCGGCCGCCCGTGTACTGCGGCGGGCAGGCGAGGGCTGACGGGGCGCCCGCCAGCCGAAGACGGTCCCGGCGCGATCGGAGCCGCCACTGAGTCAGCGGTTCCAGGAGCCTTCTCGTCCTCGCAGACCGGGTGACCTAGGGATCCGGCGTGAGGGGGCGTGCAGCGCGCCCCGCGGTCTGAGGCATGTCACGCCCGGGATGACGGCCAGTGCCTCCGCCCCGTGATGGCGCTGCTCGAGCAACCGCCCGATCGACCGGCTCAGCTCCTCGAGGGTCGGCCGAGTGCCGCGGTCATCGCCCGTGGCCGGGCACATTGCGCACGGACGCGTCTCCGCGGACACCTGCAGTGCTTCGTCGTACACCGCGGCCTGTGCCGACGGCGCGCTGAGCGCCATCCAGCCCGGACGGAACCAGGGTGCCCGAGGTCCTGCAGAGCGCCGTTCGCGCTGGGACGGGTCTCCGCTCATCGCCCGCACGCGCGGCAGGAGCGCGTCTGCCGGGAAGGCGGTGTCACCGTATTGTTGCGGGTGCCATCCACCTGCGTCCCCGTCGGCGCTATGTCCGATCGATGGCTGTGCGTGCCGGCCGGGCGGGGGGACCGTCGTCCGTGGAGAGCGGCAGGGTGGCCTCCGCGATGGTGCCGGTGGGGTGGCGGGGGCGGATGGTCAGGCTGCCGCCCGCCTCCTCGACGCGGACCCGGTGGGAGGCGATGCCGATGTGACCGCCCGCCATGGCGACGGCCTGGGGTTCCACCGCCGTTCCGACGCCGTCGTCGATCACCTGCAGCCGGGCGAGGTCCGCACCGACGTGGAGCCGGATCTCGGCGTTCCTGGCGTGCGCGTGCTTGACGACGTTGGTGAGCAGCTCCCGGGCGACCCGGTACAGCAGGCGGTCTGCCGGGCCTGTGGTCGGTGCGTCGCAGTGGACGACGACGGTCATCCCGGTGCGCTGGGACGCCTGCTCGGCGAGGACCGTCAGTGCCGACTGCAGGCCCGCGGTTTCGAGGACGCCGGGGTGCAGTCCCATGATCGAGGAACGCATCTGCGCCGTCGCCTCGTTCAGGGCGAGGGCCGCTCGGTCGAGGGAGGGGGACGGACGCTCATGAGCCGCTTCCTTGATGTCCTGGCGTGCGGCAAGGACGCTCTGCAGGGCCCCGTCGTGGACGATCTCCGCAAGCTCCTCCCGCTCGTGTTCCTCGATGGCCATGGTGCGAGCCAGCAGCCATGTCCGGTGCCGCGCCAGGGAGGCGATGAGTCCCATTCTGGACTGCTGGATCCAGGAAATGAGCGCGCAGCCCGTCCCCACCACGATCACGAACAGCGCGTGGATCAGTGTCCAGTGCCAGTACGGAATGCCTTGACGGTGGCCGATGCCGACACCGGCGACATAGCAGAGCGCGGCAGCGGCGCCGGCACACAGCGTGACGCGGGGGTGGGGCTGGAACGCGGCGAGTATCGGAACGAGGAAGAACGCGTCGTCGACGAACGGCGACGCCCAGGTGGGGTCGGAGAAGTGTCCCGAGACGGCCAGGAAAGCGGTGAGAGACACCAGGTCGACGGCCGGGGACGCCACCATGATGGCCGGTGCCGCAGGAGCGGCCCACGGTGCGGCCAGAACCGTCAGGAGGAGAAGGCTGCCCGCTCCGTAGACGACGAGGAGGGCGAGAGAGGCCTCGGCGTTGCGCAGCGGCGGGAAGACGACCAGTTCGGCGACCAGCGCCGCCACCACCACGGTCCGCAGCAGAGCCTGCATCCGTGCGGCCCGGCATTCCTGAGTCCGGCGTGCGATGTCCGTCTCCATGAGTGCCTCCCGGCACCTGCCCCTCTTCCTGTCAAGTATCCCCCGACCGTGGACCGCGGGCCGCCAGGAAGGGGCCTGGCCCAGGAAGCACCACAGCCGGGCCGACACCTGCGACCTGCTTCCTCTGCCCTCCCCCGATCGGAGGATCGCGTGTCGTCCGGTACAGCAGCCGACCGGCCGACGGTCCGGGGCACGCGAGCGGCGGACGCTCGAGACATGGCGACCACACACATTCCCCTCTCTGTGCGCAACACCGCCCACGCCGACGGCGGGACGAGCGCCCTGCGGGTGCCGAACTTCCGGCTGTTCGCCGCGACGCAGGCCGCGGCCAACACCGGTACCTGGATCCAGCGCACGGCACAGGACTGGCTGGTGCTGGAGCTCACCGGCAGTGCCGTGGCCGTCGCGGTGGCGGTCGCCCTGCAATGCATGCCCGCTCTGCTGTTCGGGCTGTGGGGCGGCTCGGTCGCCGACCGGTACCCGCGTCGCCGGATACTGATGGCCTGCCCCGTGGTGACCGCCCTGCTGGCCCTCGCCCTGGCCGTAGCGGTGCTCGGCCACTGCACGCCCCTGTGGTCCGTCTACGCCGTCGCTGTGTTCCTGGGGCTGGTGTCCGTCGTCGAGACCCCTGCCCGGCAGGCCTTCGTACCGGAACTGGTCGACCGTCATCTGCTGCGCAGCGCCGTGAGCGTGAACTCCGCGGGTTACCAGCTGGGCCGCCTGGCCGGCCCCGCGCTGGCCGGGGTACTCATCGGCGTCTGCGGCACCGGATGGACGTTCCTGCTGTGCGCGCTGACGTCCCTGCTGTGTCTGGCAGCGTTGCTGTTCGTACGGACGTCGGCTCCCAGGGCAGTTCCGTCGGCAGAACGGCGCCGGGGCCGCCGCCTGGAGGCCGTGCGCTACGTCAAGGCCCGGCCGCAACTGCTGTGGACACTCGTCCTGGTGGGCCTGATGGGCCTGCTCGGTTCAAACTTCGCGGTGCTGCTCCCGTCCTTCTCCGCGCTGGGTCTGCAGGCGGATCCGTCGGGATTCGGGCTGCTCAGCACCCTGCTGGCCGCGGGTTCGTTCGGCGGCGCACTGGTGGCGGCCCGACTGCGCGGCGAGGTACTGCGGGTGCTGGCCGGCTCGGCGCTGGCACTGGGAGTACTGGAGGCAGCGGCGTCACTGTGCACGGATCTGTGGGCGTTCGGTGCCCTGCTGGTGCCGATCGGCGCGTGCGCCCTGGCGTTCAGCACCACGGCCAATTCGAGCGTGCAACTCTGCGCCGAGCCCCACGTCCAGGGGCGGGTCAGCGGACTGTACGTGGTGGTGCTGCTCGGCGGTGCCGCCGTCGGCGCCCCGCTCGCCGGAACGGTGGTGCGCGCGGCCGGTCCGCGCTCGGCGTTCCTCGTCGCGGGCGTGTGCTGTCTGGCCCTGGCGGTACTGGCCACGCTGGTCGGCGCGCGCCTCCGGCACCGTCATGGCCGGTCACCGGCCCGGAGCGGGGACGATGCCCCGGCCTCGGCTCCTTGCGGGTCCGGCTGCGCCCCGGAGGACGCGGCCCGGCTGCAGGCCCTGGTCCGCATCGCGCAGATCATGGTCGAGGAGCAGCATCCGGAAGAGGCTCTGCGAGCCGCCGCAGCAGCCGCGGGCCAGGCACTGCGCGCCCGCGCCACCGTCGTATCCGCCCCTCCGGAGACGATCAACGGCGCCTCCCCGGCCGGTCACACCCACGCCGAGCGGAACATGTCCGCCGTGGACGGTCCTGCCGTGTACGGAGGCACGGAGACGGAAGTCCCAGAAGGCCCCATCGCGAGCACCCGGCATCTGGCCGTGCCTGTGGTCATGGAGGGACGGACCCGGGGTCGGATCCTGCTGATCCGGGGCCACGGTCGGCCTCGGTTCACCCACAGTGAGGCCGCCTTCGCGCATGCCCTGGCCCTGCAGCTCTCCGCGGGCCTGACACAACTGGCGCATCTGGAACGCATCCGCCGTCTGGCGTTCACCGACGCCCTCACCGGGCTCGCCAACCGGCGGGCTGCCGATCTCGCGCTCCGGGACGCCGTCGAACGGCACCAGAGCGACGGCACGGTCGTCTCCCTCATCGTCTGCGACCTGAACGGTCTCAAGCGGGTGAACGACACTGACGGACACGAAGCCGGTGACCGGCTGCTCAAGGAGTTCGCCACGCGGCTCACGTCGGCGGCCCGGACCCTGCCCGGCTGCGTCGCGGCACGGGTGGGCGGCGATGAGTTCTGCGTCATCGCCGGTGGCCGGCGAACGAGCGACGTCATGGCCGTGGCCGAGCGTATCTGCCGCGAGGCACGGCGCCTGGGCCGCGGCGACGGCGTCGCCTGCGGCGTGGCTTCCGCGCCCGACACGCTGTACCCGCGCACCACCGCGGAGGCACTGTTCCATCAGGCCGACGCCGCCCAGTACCGCGCCAAGCAGGCGCGGGCCCGCCGACCGGTGCTTGCCGCGCGCCCGCCTGCCGACGGCGACGCCACCGCAGCCTCCACGGCCCGCACGCGATCGTGCGCGGCCGCCCCCGTCTCATCCTGAATCGGAGTGCGGCGCACGCCGGGTCACGCTGCAATGGCAGATGAGCACCGGGATGCGTACTAGGACGAGGAGATGGACCGCCGTGGGGAGCCTCCGCCGCCTGTCCCACCGTCGAACAGCCACGACTCACCTCCCTGGAGTGCCCATGCGCGCGTTCCGTGCCCGTCGGACGCAGGCAGCGAAGGCTCCGCCGACCGCAGCGGCGATGGCGACAGTTGTCATGTTGAGCATGCTCATCGCGTCCCACTCAGCGCCGGGCCGTGCCCAGGCGACCGTCACCGTGCCCTGCCGAACCGGCGTCGCCGCACTCGTGAACGCGGTCGAGACAGTCAACACCGCCGGGTCCGGCACCGTGATTCTCGCGCCCCACTGCACGTACACCCTGGAAGTCCCGCAGGATGCGGACGCCGACGGCCTGCCCGCCGTCACCGGCGACGTCGCCGTCATCGGCAACTCCTCGACCATCACCCGCGCGCCGACGGCCGCCCCGTTTCGCATCCTGAAGGTGGCCGTGCACGGTCGTCTGACCCTGGTGAGCACCACCATCAGCGGAGGCAGGGCGGCCGCTCGCCGGGGTCAGGAGTCCCTCGGCGGCGGCATCGCCAACGACGGCCGCCTGGTGCTGCGCTCCAGCACCCTCACCGGCAACACCGCCGACCGGGGCGCGGGCCTGCACAACGGCCCGCAGGCCCACGCCACCATCGAAGGAACCGCCGTCACGGCGAACGACGCCACCGTCGCAGGCGGCGGGGTCACGAATCTCGGCACCCTCACGGCGGACGGATGCGTCCTCGGTGCCAACAGGGCCGTCGTCGGAGGGGCGCTGTTCAACGCCGACCACACCGCGTCGGTCACCGGTGTCGGCAGGACAGCCCTCACCCGGTGCCGGGTAAGCGGCAACACGGCCCGTGTCCTGGGCGGTGGCCTGTACAGCACCGGCGGCCGCAGCAGGCTGACCGTCGTGTCCGTGGTCCTGAGCGGCAACGTGTCCGGAGGCGGTGCGGGAGGTGTGTTCGTGTCCGCCGGCACCGCCGTCCTGAACCATTCGACCGTCAGGGGCAACACCGCCGGAGCCACCGGCGGCGGCCTGTCCGGCAACTTCGGGTCCGTGGCGCTCCGCTCGTCCAGCATCATCGGGAACCGCGCGGCCAAAGGCGGCGGAATATACGCCCCGCCGGGCGCCGCAGTCACCCTGACGGCGTCCCGGGTACGGGACGACATCCCGGACGACTGCGCCCCGGCCGGCAGTGTCACCGGATGCCGGCCGGCCGGTCCCCGGCCGCCTCACGCGCCCGCCACGGCGGGTGTCCACAGTGCCGTCGTCTGTCTGTCAGGGCTGCCCCGCGAAGCGATCGCGACCGTCCGGCTCATCCGCCGTCACGGCGCCTTTCCGTACCCGCAGGACGGGGCGGTCTTCGGCAACTTCGAGGACTTCCTCCCCCACGCGCCCAGCGGCTACTACCACGAGTACACCGTCGTGACGCCCGGCGTCCTGGACCGCGGAGCCCGCCGCATCGTGACCGGCGGCCACGGCGAGGAGTACTACAGCGACGATCACTACGCCGCCTTCCGTCGCATACTCCCCGCCTGCTGACCCTTCGGCATGCGCAGCAGGCGCAGTCGGCGGCATCCGTCGAAGGCCGAGCACCCGGCCTCCACAGGCGTGCGCGGCAGACGCAAGTCGCGCTGCTCCGACGGCGTCATGGCGACGGTGGAACACCGGTCAGGGGCTGACAGACGTCACGAGTGAGCGTAGCGGCTCGTCACACCATGCCCTCAGCGCGAGATCATGTCGACGTGTCAGTCGGGGCATCGGCGCCATGGCAGCCCTGGGGATGCGAACGGTCGGCGCCTACGCGGCGCTGCCGGAGAGCAAAGGCGCCGGCCTGCTTCGGCAGCGCGGACATCGCAGCCGACCGCGCCTCGGCCCGTTCAGAGCATGCACGTGCGCCGGGGGGACACGCGAACCGGCCGGTCTCCTCGGGAAGGCCGCCGGTCGATGGAGTGCCTGGTGACGTCAGTGGTCGGTGCAGGCGTCGGCGAAGGCGAGGAGAGGTGGTCTTCTTCGAGAGCATGCAGGGGCAGACTGTCGGGGCGGGGTCATCGGGATCTCCTCCGGGACATCAGCGGTCTTACCGCAGCGGTGCGAGAGATGTGCACGGCGAGGGCCGGTGGTACTGGTGCTCGGCCCTGCCGACCCGATCTGTCAGCGCCATGTGACCTGGCTGGTCGGATAACGGCACCCGCGGCACCACGGTGGTCCGTTCCCGGCTGCCGCGCCGCAGGAGTCGTTGGCCCGAGCCCACGCCGCTGTGGTAAGACGTCGCCCGATCGGGGATCCACTGGTAGTGCTTCCCACACTGTTCCATGCCCGGTGGGCGGGACGGCCGGCGGCGGACCAGGACCACTCTCGTCCGTACGTAGCAGGCACTCACCGCCATCGGCCCCTGGTGGAGCCCTCCCTGGCCCCTCCTGGGCAACGCGCGAACCACTCGGCACACACCCACCCCCGCCACCCGACAGCCCGCCACTGGCCCCGAAACCAAAGCCGTGGCCGCCTGCGCCTCCGCCTCGGCCCACAACACCTACCTGGCCACATCGGCATCGCCCCTGCCAGACACTCCGTGGCGACACGGCGCTCAAGTCGCGGGCCGGGCGTCGGCGCGTTCCACCTGCCCGACGGCTTACGGCGAGTCCCCACTGCCGTGGCCGTCAGGCGGTGACGGCGGCGCGTTCGCGGGCTGCGCGGACGGCGGCGCTGAGGCTGGTGAGGTTGTAGGCGCCGTGGTGTCTGCGGCCGTTGACGAAGAAGGTGGGGGTACCGGCCACGCTGCTGAGGTCGGCCGACTCAACGTTCTCGGCGACGCGGGCCGCGCCGGTGTGGGCGCGCATGTCTCGTGCGAAGCGTTCCGCGTCCAGTCCGATGGCGGCCGCGTGGGCGTGCAGGTCTTCGATGCGGAGGGCTTCCTGGTGGCTGAGCAGCAGGTCGTGCATGTCCCAGAAGCGGCCCTGGCGTGCGGCTGCTTCGGAGGCTTCAGCGGCGAGTTGGGCGTGGATGTGCACGTCGGTGAGGGGGAGGTGGCGCCATACGTAGCGTACGTCTCCGGAGTCGGCGAGGAGTTCGCGGACGACGGGCTCGGCCTGCCCGCAGTAGGGGCATTCGTAGTCGCCGTACTCCACTACGGTCACGGCGGCCAGGTGCGGCCCTCGGATGTGATCGCGGTCGGGGTCGACGGGCACGGCCAGGTCGACGAGTGTCTCCGCCTTCCCGAGCAGTGCCCGGGCCCGCAGGGGAGGCGGCAGAAGCTCGATCGCCGCGGCGACGAGCCGGGCTGTCAGGAAGGAACAGACCAGGGTGGCGAGGATGCCGATCTTGGCCTCGTCGAGGTGTGCGCCGTGGAAGGCGAGGGCCGCGATGAGCAGGGAGACGGTGAATCCGACCCCGCACAGCGTGCCGCCGACAGATGCCGCTCCCCAGCCGACCGGGAAGCGCAGCCGCCCTTGCGAGGCGAGGGTGGCGAAGGCACAGGCCCCGACGATGCCCAGCGGCTTGCCCAGGACGTAGGCGATGAGGATGCCCAGGGTGACGGGCGAGGTGAACGCTCGCGCCAGTTGGTCGCCGCTGATCTCGATGCCGGCGTTGGCCAGGGCGAACAGCGGGACGACCAGGTAGCTGGTCCAAGGGTGGTAGATCCGTTGCAGGCGGTCGTTGGGGGAGATCGCCGAGGCCATGCCGGCGCGGACGGACCGCTCGAGTTCCGGGGTGGGCTGCTCGCGGAACAGCCGGAAGAGGCCGCTCGCGTGCTCCAGGTCGGCGCGCGAGGCAGGGTAGGCGTAGGTGAGCAGCCCCAGGGCGAGACCGACCACGACCGGGTCCACCCCCGACTCGAGCAGGGCGACCCAGGCGACCAAGCCCAGAAGGGCGTACACGCTGCCGTGGCGTACGCCGAGCCGCCGAACAAGCAGGACGAGTGCGAGGGCGCCGATGGCGACGACCAGTGCGGGCGCGGTGATGCGGTCGCTGTAGGCGAAGGCGATGACGCCGAGGGAGAGGAAGTCATCGACCACGCTCAGCAGGAGGATGAAGACCCGCAGCCCGGGCGGCATACCGCGGCCCGCGACGGCCAGCACGCCCAGGGCGAACGCAGTGTCCGTGGACATCGCCGCTCCCCAGCCCTGTTCGCCGCCGTGTCCGGCGTTGACGGCGAGGTACAGGGCGATGGGCACGATCATGCCGCTGAGCCCCGCGACAAGCGGCAGCGCCAGCCGCTTGCGTTCGCGCAGTTCGCCCATGTCGAACTCACGGCGTGCCTCCAGACCCACGACGAAGAAGAAGAGTGTCATCAGTCCGCTGTTGATCCACTCACGCAGGCCGAGCGAGACCCCGTACGTTCCGATGCGGACGGACAGATGGGTGTCCCAGAACGACGTGTATGCCGATGGTGCCGCGTTGGCCCAGACGAGCGCGGCGAGCGCGGCGGCGACCAGGACGGCGGAGCCGCCGGTCTCGGTGTGCAAGAAGGCACGCAGCGGGGAACGCGATGTGCTGCCGCACACCGTCTGGCCTGTGTAAGCGTCCGGTTCACGGGGCATGGGTCAGATTCTCGTCGAGGCAGGACTACGGGCCGACGGACAGAGAGCCGGTGTGTCGGCCGCGTGGCCCTTTGCAGCCGGGCGGACCAGCTGGAACATGCGGCCCGGCACACGCCGTGCGTCAACGGTGGCACCAGTAGGCCAGGGACAACCGGAGCGGCTGCCTCGCCCCGGGGCACCACCAAGTGGAGATGTTCAGGCCGACCGAGGCTCGCGTCTCTCTGGGCGGCGGCGCCGCCCTCTCTCAGGCCCTGCCCCTGCCTTCCTTGAACACGCGGTCAAGGTCAGGTGGCGCTGCCCTCATGCGCGTGGCTCAGGGTATGAGCACCAGCTTCCGGCCTGATGTCCGGCCGGCCGTCACTCGCTCGAACGCGACCGGCCCCTCTGTCAGTGGCAGAGGTTCGGGGGTGAGGCGGAGCAGCCCTTGTGCGAGGTCGGTTGCGAGTCGGGCGAGTTGCGCAGGGTCGGGCCGCACATAGAGGTTGGTACTGGTGATCCCTCGCTCGGGGTTGGGCGCGTCCGAGGTCAGAGAGCAGAGTTGCCCGCGGTCACGGATGAGGGGCAAGGCAGTCGCCGCCGTGCCGGGCGCGGCGATCAGGGCCGCATCGAACCCGCCTTGCGCTCGTGCAGGCCATGCCGGGTCGTGGTGGTCGATGACCTCGACGGCTCCGAGACCGCGGAGGCGCTCCTCGGCGGACCGCGAGGCTGTCGTCGTCACCTCGACTCCGGTGACCGCCGCCAGTTGGACGGCCAGGGAGCCGGTGTTGCCGCCTCCGTTGACGATCAGGAGGCGCTGTCCTGCGGTGAGCCCCAGCGCCTCCAGGGCCTGCAGTGCGGTGAGGCCGTTGATCGGGAGCGCGGCCGCCGCAGCGGATTCCAGTTCGTTCGGGACGGGTGCTGTGTGGGCGGCGGTGACAAGGACCTGCTCGGCCCAGAAGCCGCTGCCGCCCGGAAGCGGCGCCTCATGGGCCACCACACGGTCACCGACGGAGATCCCCTGGACACCGGGGCCGACCGCACGTGTCCGGCCAACGCCCTCGACGCCCAGTGCGGCGGAGGGGCGCAGGCCGACATCCCAGCCGCCGGTGTTCAGCAGCCTGTCCCACGGCCCTACGCCGGCGGCCTCGACCGTGATGAGTACCTGGCCCGTGCCGGGCGACGGAGGTTCGGGAAGGTTGAGGAGGGTGACTTCCGTCGCCCCGGGCGTGGAGACTCCGCTTGCTTTCATCACTGCTCCTTTCGTCAGGTCGTTCGGGCCGCCCGGTGGCCGGTCCTGCGCGTGCGGCGGCGCCGAGGGCCCCGGACCGGGGAGGTCGTCAGGTGGCGGTGGTCTATGGCGTCTCCTGATCGTGCTGGTAGGCCGCGAGGAGGAAGAGCCAGATCTCGCTGACGGTGGGGAAAGGAGCGATCGCGTGCCTGAGCCGCTTGAGTGGGACCTCGCCGGCGACCGCGATGGTCGCCGAGTGCAGGAGCTCGCTGACGCCGGGGCCCACGAAGGTCACTCCGACAAGAACTTCCCGGTCGAGGTCGACGACCAGCCGGGCGTGGCCCCGGTAGCCGTCGGCGTAGAGGTTGGCACCCTGGGCGGCGTTGAAGTCGAGGTCGACGACCTTGATGCGGTACCCGGCGCGCTCCGCCTGTTCGGCGTTCAGGCCCACCGCGGCCGCCTCGGGGTCGCTGAAGAAGACCTGCGCCACGGCGTGCTGGTCGGCGGTGGTCGCATGGTCGCCCCAGGGCGTGTCGTCCAACGGGCGGTCGGCAGCGCGGGCGCCGATGGCGTCGCCCGCGGTCCGGGCTTGGTATTTGCCCTGATGGGTGAGCAGGGCACGATGGTTGACGTCGCCGAGGGCGTACAGCCAGTCGCCTTCGACACCCTGCACCAGGCAGGTGGTGTCCACGTCCAGCCAGGAGCCGGGAGCGAGGCCGACCGTCTCCAGACCGATGTCGTCGGTGGCGGGCGTGCGGCCGGTGGCGAACAGGACTTCGTCGGCCTCCAACTCGCCGCCGTCGTCGAGGGTGAGGGTGACCGGCCCCCCCGGGTCCGGGCGGCGCAGGGCGGTCACCTGGATGCCGATCCGCACATCCGCGCCCGCCTCGCTCAATCCCTGAGCGACCAGTTCGCCGGCAAAGGGTTCCATGCGGGGGATCAGCCGACGGCGGACGAGCAGGGTGACCTGGGAGCCGAGGCCCTGCCAGAGAGTTGCCATCTCGATGGCGACTCCGCCGCCGCCGATGATCGCGAGGCGGGTGGGCACGGTGCTGGAGTCGGTGCCGTGCCGGTTCGTCCAGGCACGGGCCTCGGCGATGCCCGGGATGTCGGGCAACGCCGGCCGGCTGCCGGTGGCGATGGCCACCGCGTGCCGGGCCGTGAGGGTCTGCCGGGCGCCGTCGTCACGGGTGACGCTGACGCGTCGGGGCCCGTCGAGACGGCCGTGGCCACGGAAGAGGTCGGCTCCGATGGACTTGAAGAACAGAGCCTGTCCGGAGTCGTCCCAGTCGGAGACATAGCGGTTGCGACGTGCGAAGACGCCATCGGCGTCGAGCCGACCGGTGACGGCCTGCCGGGCACCGTCCACGCGCCGCGCGTCGGCCACGGCGATGACCGGCCGCAGCATCGCCTTACTGGGCACGCACGCCCAGTACGAGCACTCACCGCCGACCAGTTCCCGTTCCACGACCGCCACGGAGAGGCCGGCGGCACGGGCGCGGTCGGCGACGTTCGCACCGACCGGGCCTGCGCCCAGCACGACCACGTCGTAAGGCGCGCCTGTCCGGGATTCGCGCGATTCGCTCATGTTCTTCCTCGCATTCCTGGGAGTGACTGACGACGGCCGAGGCGGTGGTGACGCCGCCCGTGGGGCCGGCCGGTCGGGCCCGGACCGGCCTGCTCCCCGACCAGGCCATGACGCGTCGGTCAGGCGTGGGTGTGCGGAGTGACGACCGGCCATTGGGTGTCGGTATCGGCGAGGACGGTGCAGTAGTTCGTGAGGAGGTTCAACGCCAGAGTGCCCACGACCTCGGCGATCTCCGCGTCGGTGACGCACACGGCCGGGGCAGCCTTGATCTGCGTCTCGCCGATGTGGCCGCGACCACGGGCAATGCGGGGGGCAGTGCCAGCAGTGCGGTGTGCGGGTCGGCGTACTCCGTGTGGCGGGCACGCTCCAGTTCCCCGGTGTCGACCCGGCCACGGTGCCCTATGCAGGTGTGGGCGCAGAGGCGGTAGCTGCCATTGTTGTACTCGGCGGTGGCCAGCGCCAGCCGTTCCCACACCGGGGCCGGGGTCATGGTCCCGGTCCCGGTCCCGTGAGGGCAGCTTCCTCGCGGCGATCACCCACGAGCAGCCGGACACCATCACCAGCACCGGCGGCCGGCCCGTCTGCCCGTGCGAGCGGGCTGTCCGCCCCGGGAACCGCAGGTCACACCGGGCCGGCTCGCCCGGTCGCTACGTCGTCCGGGACATCGGGTCCACCGGCAAACACGACCCACGTTCCTTGAGGATCGTCGGCTCCGCAATCACGGTCGCCGGAATGGTCGGCGTCTCCCGCGACACCTTGCGGAGTTGCACCTCGACCGCGTCCACCGCTGAGCCCTTCAGCGGACGCTCGTACTTCGGCGGCCGGCAGTGCGCCAGAACACGCCTCGCAGTGTTCTCCGAGATGCCCAGGTGCCGGGCGATCGTCCCGACCCCCGCTCGATCGTCTCCTCACGGTCCTACCCCTCCTGCAACACCCGGCATCTCCCTGCCCTTGAATTCGAACAGGCGGCTGCCCGCAGGAGCCGAAAGGGAAGAAGCGGACTCCAGTCCGTGTACTCGAAGCGACGGTGAAACTCCCGACGCACGGCTCTCGGCGTCCGGCTGGACCACGGTCTCGACGACCATGGGATTTCCGGCGTCGATGGGCAGCCAGTCCCGATTTGCAGCCCGGAGCGGCTGGATCTCGTCGACGCCCGGCCTCAGCAGTTCCAGGCCGAGCTGCTCGACAACCTTGCTCAGCAGGCACCTCGCTGGCGGCCCAACCGACACGTGCAGGGATTGAGACGGCGCGGATCTCGGCTGTTCCCTTGAAGCGGTCACGTTGACCTCGACCCGCGGATTGTGCCGCAGGTTCTCCACCGTATGGGGCGACGCCATGTTCATGAATACCAGGTGATCGTCGTCGTGGACGCGCACGGACCCCTTCGGGGAGAGGTTCGGGGATCCGTCATCGCAGACCGTCGCAACGAACGCCAGCTTGGCGCTGGTGACGATGCGCCGCATGTCCTCAGTGATTATTCCCATCGCTCCTCAACCTTTCCTGCCACTTCTGCGTGCCCCGCCCTCCTGGGACGTCACGACGCAGCCTTTTTCGAGTGCGCGCCACAACAGGCCGATGGCCTGGTCCGCCGAAGCCTCGGCCGCTCGCTCTGCGGCCGTTGGGCGGGCTTCCCGATCGCGTTGGACGCCCCTTGTCCGCCGACACCCCGGTCAGTGATGACATCCGCGCCGACGGCCGTTCCGGCGACCGTGTCCCGGAGCCCGACCGGCGGTCGGCCTCCACGGTGCCACCGTGAACCGGTCCGACCGCCTGATGCGCGCCGCGCCTGGTGGGTACGGCCGCACGCGGCCGTACCCTGTCCGGCGGGTGCCATGAGTCGGTGTCAGGACCGGGAGACACCCCGTCGTGGATGTGCTCAGGTCAGCACGATCTTCGCGCCACCGGCCTGCCCGGCGGACACCCGGGCGAAAGCGGCCGGCCCCTCACTCAACGGGAGCGCTTCCACGTTCTGCTTCAGCTTCCCCTCCACAACCGCCTCCGCCAGATGGGCTAGCTGAGCGGCATCAGGCCGGACGTAGAGATCCGTGCTGGTGATACCACGCTCCCCCGCCGGCGCGTCCGAGGTCAGCGACACCAGACGCCCACCGTCCCGCACCAGCGACAGCGCGGCCTGCGCCGTACCGGCAGCAGCGATCAGTGCACCGTCGAACCCACCACGAACCCGACCCGCCCAATCCGAGTCGTGGTAGTCGACAACCGCCAACGCGCCCAGACCACGCAGGCGTTCAGCAGCCGAAGCGGACGCCGTCACCGTCACCTCGATCCCCCGAGCAGCAGCAATCTGCAACGCCAGCACACCGGTCGCCCCACCACCATTGGTGATCAGAAGCCGCTGCCCCCGGCTGAGCCCCAGCGCCTCCAGCGACTGGTACGCCGTGAGCCCGGCAACCGGCAGCGCCCCCGCCTGCACCGGATCCAGCCCCGCCGGGCAGATCGCAGCACTGGCTGCGGTGATCAGCACCCGCTCAGCCCAGAAGCCACTGCCACCGGGCAACGGGACCTCATGCGCAAGCACCCGGTCACCGACAGCAAAGCCCTCGACACCAGGACCCACTGCCACAACCCGGCCCACGCCCTCTACACCCAGCGCCGCCGGCGGACGCAGCCCCACATCCCAGCCCGCGCCGTTCAGCAACCGATCCCACGGACCGACACCGGCCGCCTCCACCTCCAGCAGAAGCTGACCAGAGCCAGGGTCAGGCGGCTCAGGCACCTCCAGGAGGACGACGTCCGCATCGGGTCCGGACACTCCGCTTGCCTTCATGGTTCATCCCTTCACTCGGTCCGGCCGACGGTAGGCACGAGCCGGCCGCACATCTTCACTTCGGGGTTTCGGCGCTCAACCGGGCGCACCGACCGAGCCGACGGAGGGGATGTCGATGTCGGTCCGGTTCACGTTGTTGAGAAAATTGGTCAACAGGGCCTGCACTGCGACCGTGACGATCGCCAAGATCTGCGGGTCGGTGTAGCCGGCGCCGCGCACAGCCGCGAGGTCCGCGTCGCTGACTCGCCCGCGGCTCTCGACCACCCGTTGAGCGAAGCGAGCGACTGCGGCGCGCTTGGGGTCGACCGAGCTACCGGCGCGAGCCAGGTCGATGTCGTTGCTCGACATACCGCCGAGTTCGGATGATACGTAGGTGTGAATCGCCAGGCAGTAGGCGCAACCGTTGGCCTCCGAGACCGCGAGGGCGATGGTGTGCCGCGTCTTCGCGTCCAGAACGCGACTCATGGTGCTCTGCAGCGTCACGACGGCGTCAAGAACGGTCGGGTTCGCCGCGATGGTCTTGAACATGTTCGGGACGAAGCCGAGCTGTGCGCCGACGTTGTCGAGGACGCCTTGCGCTGCCGCGGGGACATCGCGGGAAGAGGGAACGTTCAGTCGTGACACAGCGCATCAACCTCCGGTAGGTGTGCGAGTAGTCGCCGAGCCCAGGCCAGGCCGAGCATTTTTTGGGCTTGACAGCCCACTCCTCGGAGCTAACACCGCCCAAGACTGGGCTGTCAAGCCCACCCTGCGGTATCGTGCGACGTATGGAAGCGACGACACGAGCCCGGGTGCCTCGCAGGCTCACGGACAAGGGCCAGGCGACGCGTACCCGGATCCTGGAGCATGCCGCGGAACTCATCTACACGAAGGGTGTCCACGCGACGAACAACGAGCAGCTCCGTCGCGCAGCCGGCGTCAGCGGCTCACAGCTCAACCACTACTTCCCGACCAAGGAGAGTCTCGTCCTGGCAGTCATCGCATGGCAGGCCGATCGCGTCCTCGCATTCCATCGCAGTGAGCGATTCGCCTCCTTCGACGACCTCGACGCATTTCGGGTGTGGGCGGATTTCTACGCCGGCTACGAGCGCGCCTACCAGGAAGGCTGCACCCTCGGCTCCCTCGCGAGCGAGATCATCAAGACCGACCTCGACGTTCACGATGAGCTCGCGAGTGCGTTCGATCAGTGGCGGGACATCTTCCGTGACGGGCTCCAGCACATGCAGCGACTCGGCCGCCTCAGCACCGACGCGAATCCGGCGCAGTTGGCCAATCTGCTTCTCTCCGCATTCCAGGGCGGCAGCCTCCTCGCTCAGGTCGCTCGGGACGTCACGCCGCTGAAGGACGCGTTGCAGGCAGCCATCGATTACGTGCAGACCTTCGCGAGGTCTCCCGAAGGCGACGTACCCCAGGCTCGCTAGGGCTTGTTTCGAAAGTAGCGTCGTCCGCCCGGAGGGCGGGGTCCGCGGCGTCTGGTGCGGTGCATCGCAAGGCGGAGGGTCGTCCTCGTACCGGGCGTACGTGGACGATCCGACAGCGCGGCGAGGTGCCGTGCCAGGCGTCGGCCTGTCCGACCGTTCACGTCGTTGCCCGAAGGGCGGCAACGCGGCGTCAGGTGCGTGCTCCCGGCGTGTCGGCCCCAGGCCCTCGTAATGGACGTACTTGGCTCTGGGGTCGGTCCGGCGAGTGGGCGAGCGTGCCCAGCCGCCGACGGCTGAGACGGCCCCTCGAGCGTGAGAAGGGTGGTATCCGCGACCGCGGGCCCGGGTGGCAGTCGAGCATCCGCGTCATGAGGCGGACACGCGAGACCGTCATGGCGCGTGCAACTCCGCGCGGATGTGCGGCTTGCCGGGCTCGTTCAGCAAGATCGCGGCCCCATCCGTGGCAACGCGCTCGGCGACAGATGCTCAGCGCCCGCACGGCTCCTGAGACCGCGGCATACCAATCCCCCACCAGCCTCCACACGCGGTCATGGATCTGCCGGCCGTGCGCTCCGTCCCGGGATCCCATCGCTGAGGAAGAGCGCACGACAGCAGTCGCACTCTCCTTGAGCTGTTCAGGAAGTCGAGTCGAGGTCAGGCAGTGAGCACTTCGTCCAGCCCGGCGGTTCCGTCCGGCGTCGTCGAGCTGCCGCGGCCCCTGCGCCGGCGCGGCAGAAGCAGGCCCCCAGGGGCCTGCCCGGCCGTTCGGCGCGAAGTGGTCCGGTCTTTTGCGCAGAAAATGGTCCGCACGTGTGGGCAGACGCGCGCATACGGTCGGGTCGCGACGCGTCTGATGGGAACCATGATGATGAGCACTGACCAGACCGCACTCTTGGAGCCGCTGGGGCTCCGCGAGACACCCGACGCAGCGATAGCGATGATCGACGAGCAAGGTACGGTGGTCGCGTGGACGCAAGCCGCTCAGCACCTTGTGGGGTATTGCGCTGAGGACGTGGTGGGCCGGTCCGCCACAATCGTTCTGCCGTCCTCCGAGGAGGCGCTGCGGGCATCAGCGTTCACCGAGCAGTGCCGTGCCCAGGGTGGCTGGTCGGGCACGGCGGCGGTCCGTCACCGCGACGGCCGCACGCTCAAACTGAGCCTGCGCCTCTCGCTGCTGCGGGGAAAGGACACAACCCACCGGTGGCTGGTATCCCTGACCGACACAGGCGCGCTCCCCTCGCGAATGGTGAACGGATCGGTGCGGGAGTCGTTGCTTGCCCGTGCGCCGGTCGGGATCACCATTCGTGACCTACAACTGCGCTGTACCTGGATGAACGACACGATGGAGCGCTATGACGGTATTCCCCTTGACCGGAGGATCGGACGCCGCCTGAAGGATTCACTGCCCGGCTTCGAGGCCGAGGCCCTTGAAGCGGTGATGCGGCAGGTGCTGGCCAGCGGCACTTCCGCGGTCCACGAGCACCGGGGGTGGCCGCCGGAAGATCCGCGCCGGGAGCACGCATTCTCGGCCTCGTTCTTCTGTCTCCAGGACGCGGACGGCCAGGCACTGGGGGTCTGTACCTTGACCGTGGACGTCACCAGCAACCAGCGGGCCCGCGAGCGCCTTGCCGTCCTCAGCCAGGCCAGCACGCGTATCGGCAGCACCCTGGACGTCATGCAGACCGGACAGGAACTGGCCAGCCTCGCCGTGCCCCTGTTGGCCGACTACGTCACCGTCGACCTGGCAGAGTCGGTTCCACTCGGCAAAGAGCCCCCTGTCCGAATCGAGACAACGTACGGTCGCCCCCGCGTGTTCCGACGTGCCGGTTCGGCCTCGATCCGCCCAGGGGTCCCAGAGTCGACGTTTGCGCGAGGGGAGACGATTTCCGTCCCCCCGAACTCTCCGCTGGCCAACGCACTGCGCACGGGAAGGTCCCACCTGGAACCGGTACTGGACACCACCCCTGGGACATGGATCGACCACGACCCCGTACGGGGGCAAAAGATCCGTGAGAACGGGGTGCACTCCCTGATGATCGTGCCCATCCGTGCCCGGCGCTCCGTGTTGGGCGTGGTGGTGTTCGCACGCACCGAGGACCCGATGCCATTCCAGGACGATGACCTGCTCCTGGCTGAGGAACTGGTCACCCGGGCCGCGCTGGCCTTGGACAATGCCCGTCAGTACACCCGCGAACGCAGCACGGCCCTCGCCCTCCAGCGCAACCTGCTGCCGCACCGTCTGAGGGGCGGCGTCGCCGTCGAGACGGCAGGGCGCTACTTGCCGGCCGACACGGACGCCGGCGTCGGAGGCGACTGGTTCGATGTGATCCCGCTGCCCTGCGCCCGGGTGGCCCTCGTCGTCGGTGACGTGGTCGGACACGGCATCAACGCCGCGGTGACCATGGGCAGGCTCCGCACCGCCGTCCGCACGCTCGCGGACCTGGACCTGCCGCCCGATGAACTGCTGAACCACCTCGATGACAGCGTCCGGCGGCTGACCGGGGAAGAGGACGACGCCCCGGATCAGATCCCCGAGATCATGGGCGCGACCTGCCTGTACGCCGTCTACGACCCGGCCACCCGGCAGTGCACGATGGCACGGGCCGGGCACCCCCCGCCCGCGATAGTCGACGCACAAGGCCAGGTCACCTTCCCCGACCTCCCCACCGGGGCCCCACTCGGCCTCGGCCTCGGGCTGGTCCCCTTCGACGCCGTGGAAGTGGAACTGCCCGAAGGCAGTCTGCTCGCGTTCTACACCGACGGCCTGGTCGAATCCCGGGACGACGACATCGACGTCGGCATGCACCGCCTCCGCACCGCCCTGGCACAACCCGAACAGTCCTTGGAGGAGCTGTGCTCCTCAGTGATGGAAACCGTGCCGACTCAGGCAGCATCCGACGACGTCACCTTGCTCCTTGCCCGGACCCGCACACTCAGCGCGGCCCACATTGCCTCCTGGGACCTGCCAACCGAGCCGGCCGTCGTCAGCACCGCCCGGCACCTGGCCGCCCATCGACTCAGCGAATGGGGACTGCAACATCTCGTGCCCACCACGGAGCTGATCATCAGCGAACTGGTCACCAACGCCATCCACCACGGTGCCGGCCCGATCCGACTACGGCTCATCCAGCACGAAGTCCTGACCTGCGAAGTCTTTGACAGCGGAAAGTGTTACCCGCGCCTGCGCCATGCCCGCATCGTCGACGAGAACGGCCGGGGACTTTTCCTGATCGCGCAGTTGTCCAGCAGATGGGGCTTCCGCTCCGCAACGGGCGGCAAGCTCGTCTGGGCCGACCAAGACCTCCCGTCCCCGCTGTGAAGCCGGGATCGATGAGGGCGCCCCCCTCGATCCCCGCGCGATCATGTCGTCGACCTGGGGCAGGATGCTTGCCCTCGTGCACGATCACCGGCTCGAACTCGGACCTGCGATCGCACGGCACGTCCATGGAGACCGGCCCGGTCACCATGGACACCGTCTTGGAGCACGTGCCCTCGCGGGAGTTGCCCGAGCCCCGGCCGGCGGGATCGCCGGCCTCGTAGCCGAGGTGGTCGGCCAGTTCCGCCTGCAGGGCTCAGCCCAACACCGCGTTGAATCGGACCGTGTACATACTGATCACCGCCCCGCCGCCGCGTCCGAGCATTCGGCGGCTCCTCCCCCATCGCGGGGTGTCCGTGCAGCCGCAGACGGTGTCGGCTACGTACAGGCCATCGGCCACCGCACATAGAACGGCTACGTGAAGATCGGCTCCACGACATGACAGGGAACCCGGCCGGGACGAACTCCTACGCGCGTACCTCCCATGGGCTGGAGCCGAACGACTTCTGGCTCTCGCCCTCCCCCGAGCACCTACGGATCGAGAAGCGCACCCTGCCGCGCTGCCGCGCGCTCGCCCCCTCCCCCACGCCCGGAGCGAGTACTTGCGCGGTCACCCCTTCGAGCGGGCACGCAGGGGAGATCACAGAAGCGGCATACCTGAGGAAGGACCGTCCCCGGGCCCTCCTTACGGACGAACGCGGATGATCGTCTTCCCGTTGATCCGGTCGGTAGGGTTGAAGGCGGCCACGGCATCCTCGAGGGTTGCGACTTGGCCGATGTTCGTCCGTAGCCGTCCGTCCTTCACGCGCCGCGCGATCTCACTGAGTTGCGCGCGATCGGGCACGACAACGAAATCGATCGCCCGGCCGTTGGTCGGCCGCGCCTCGGGCGGCCCGGCGACGGTCACCAGCATTCCTCCGGCTCGAACCAGACCCGCGGACCGCCTCCCGATGGCACCGCCGAAGAGATCGAATACCAGATCGACGCCGCCGACGTCTTCCAGCGCGTCGTTCTCAAGGTCGACGAACTCCTGTGCGCCGAAGTCGAGCGCCGGCTGACGATGGGCAGCGCGTCCGGTTCCGATGACATAGGCGCCGACCTCACGGGCGAGTTGTGTCGCCATCGAGCCGACCGCGCCGGCCGCACCGTGCACAAGGACGCTCTGCCCCACCCCGAGGTGGCCGTGCTCGAACAGCCCCTGCCACGCGGTCAGGCCAGTCATCGCGACGCCCGCCGCTGCCGTGAAGTCAACGTCGCCGGGCAACGGCGCAAGGTTGCGCGCCTCGACGACGACGAACTCCGCAAGGGTGCCGTCGCGGGTCCAGTCGGTGAGGCCGAACACCCGCTGTCCGACCGACAGCCCCGCCGTTCCGTAGCTGAGGGCGGTGACTACACCAGCCACCTCGTGGCCCGGAATTGACGGCGTGCGGTCACGGCCGAGGCGATCGATCCAGGTCGAGGGCCACTCCAGCTCATCCCCAGTGAATCCTGACGCATGAACTTCCACGACGACATCGCCGTAGTTCGCGCCTTCAAGACTTGCGAGCACCGCCGTGTCCGGATCGGGTCGCTCCACCAGCTTCATCCCTGCCGTTCCCGCGGCACGGTCCGTCACCACGATCGCTTTCATCTGAAAACCTCTCTCCGTAACAGCCCTCGTTTACCTCCTGCACGAGATAACGGGGATCTCTGCTCTCTCCGCGTCCAGATGGACGAACCCGGATGGTCGTCCTTGCCCCTGTCCCGTTCGGTCGGGTCGAAGGCGCCGACGGCATCGGCGAGGGCGAGGCGCTGCGATGCCTGTCCGCGCCGGCCCGTCTCCGGACTCGCTGGACGACTCGAAGCACGTTTGAAAGACGGACGGACAGCTACATCCAGTCCTGCTCGAGCGCGGCGATCTGCTTCTCGTCGTCCGGCCCGCCCGCGGGACCGTGCTGACGGTCTGGCCCGTCTGCGGGTTCATGCTGTGGGTGGGCGCCGGAGCCCGGATGCACCTTGTCGACGAGATCCAGATATTGCGGGTGGCGGGCAATGAACTTGCCCACAACCGGGCAGATGACGGTGATCTTCTTTCCGCTCTCGCGGATCTCGTCCAGCACGCGGGCGATGAGCTCTGTGGCTACCCGATTTTGGCGGTAGGCGGGGTCGACCCAGGTCGTCAACAGTACGACGCGGCCGCCGACGAACCGATATTGGAGTTCTGCGATCGCTTCGGGACCGAGGGACGCGGTCCAGCGGCCGCGCTCCGCGTCGTTGGCGATATCGAGTTCCCAGGCGGACTCGGCCTCACGGAGACCGGTCTCGTCCAGAGCAGCGATGAGGGCCGTGTTGTTCTGTTCACGAAAGGCCGCCTCGGCCTCGACGTTGGTCGTCATTGTCGGACACCTTCTGTCAGCGGAGTCCAGCGGGTCGGTTCAGGGCTGGTGCGGTCCTCTGGTCGCCCCCGGGTGCTCGGGGTCGATGAGGTCCGCATACTCAGGGTTGCGCTCGATGAAGGTGCGCACCATCGGACACACGATGGTGACGGTCGTCCCTCGCGTGCGCACGTCATCGAGGACGCGTCGGATCAGCTCGGTGGCGATGCCCTGTCTGCGGTACTCGGGGAACACCGAGATGGCCATGAGCACGAGTCGGTCGTCGCTGGCGACGTCGTACGGCAGGCCCGCGATCTCGGTGTCGCCGACGATGGCCTCGTAGATGCCGGTTTTCTCGTCGTTGACTACGTAGAAGTCGAACGCAGGGGCGTCGGGATCACCGATCGCCTCGTCGACGAGGACGGTCCGGTCCTGGCCGAGCGTGCCTTTCCCGTCGGGGTGGCCGGCCCCGTCGGGGTATTCGATGGCGTAGGGGGAGAACAGGACACGACCTACCGGCAGTTCTCCTCCGTGCGCGCGGCTGCTCGACTCGAGCCCTCAGTGCGCAACTGCTGACTCGCCCGAAACAATGACCGCAGGTCCGGCGCATACCGGGGCGGCGGTTCCCTCGCCGCACGAGACAGTCCGAGCCCTGCGGGTTGCGGCCTCCCCGACGAACGCTGTGAACGTTTTTGGTGTAAGCCCTTTGACGGCCATTTTTGGAAACGGCCGGGGCCGCCCAGGCCGTGGGCGAACAGGTGGTCGGCGAGCGCGGTGAGTTCGGCGGCGTCGTGGCCGAGCCGCCGCTTCGTCTCGTGCACCGTGAGGATGACCCGCCAGTCGGACCGTGGCCATCCATTCCTTACGGGCGTACGCGGATGACTGTCTTCCCGCTGCGTCGCGTGGTCGGGTTGAGGGCACCAATGGCATCATCGAAACTCGCGACGTCACCGATGTTCGTCCGCAGCCGTCCGTCCCGCACCCGCTGCACGATCTCACCCAGTTCGGTGCGATCGGCCTCGACGACGAAGTCCACCGCCAGGCCGTTCGTGGGCCGCGCCTCGACTGGGCCGACGACGGACACCAGCGTTCCTCCGGCCTTGATCAGGGCAGCGGACCGCCTCTGAACGTCGCCGCCGATGACGTCGAAGACCAGATCGACGCCCCCGACGTCTTTCAGCGCGTCGTTCTCAAGGTCGACAAACTCATGCGCGCCGAAGTCGAGTGCCTTCTCACGGTCGCCGGCGCGTCCGGTGCCGATGACGTAGGCGCCGGCCTCACGTGCGAGCTGGGTCACCATCGTCCCGACTGCCCCGGCCGCGCCATGGGCGAGGACGGTCTGGCCGGCCTGAAGGCGGCCGTGCTGGAACAGCCCCTGCCACGCGGTCATACCTGAGATCGGCAGGGACGCGCCTACCGTGAAGTCGACGTCGCCGGGCAGCGGTGCGAGGTTGCGTGCCTCGATCGCCACGTACTCCGCAAGGGTGCCGTCGCGGTGCCAGTCGGCGAGGCCGAACACCCGCTGCCCGACCGACAGCCCCGTCGTGCCGTAGCCGAGGGCGGTGACCACTCCGGCCAGTTCGTGGCCGGGGATCGACGGTGTCCTGTCACGGCCGGCGCGATCGGTCCAGGTCGACGGCCACTCCATCTCAGTCGGGACGAAGCCCGATGCATAAACCTGAACAATGACGTCGTTGATCGCTGCGGGCGGCTCAGGTCGCTCCGTGAGCGTCATCCCGGCCGCTCCCGCTGCCTGGTCGGTTACCACAATGGCTTTCATCGAGATTGTCGCCTTCCTCGTATGAGCTCGTAACACGATCACGAGCTGTGTTTCTCCAGCCAACTCCACGAGATGAGGCCGCAGGCGGATGAGCCGCGGGTGTGTCGCGCGCTCTGTCCTGGAGCTTCTCGCCGCTGATGGGTATGGCCAAGGTCAGGCGCGACGGCCGTAGGTGTGCGGATCCACAGGCCGCTCGGACTTGGGAAGCCCGCCGACCACGAGACGGTAGGAGTCGATCACAAGCTCCTTCACCAGCTTCTCGTCGATGGTGCCCCCGCCTTCCGCCGTGATCCAGTGCTTCTTGTTCATGTGATAGCCGCGGGTAATGTCTGCGTACTGCTCACGCAGCGCTGCGGCGTCGTCCGGATCAGCTTTAAGGATCACGACGGGCCGCCCCGGCATGTCGGTCATGAGCATGAAGACCTTGCCGCGCACCTTGTAGACCTTCCAGTCGGGGCCGAAACGATGCTCCAGGTCGACGCCGGGCAGTCCGACAGTGCAGACGCCCGCGATCTTCTGCAGTTCCTGTCCGTCCAAGGTGATCAACTCCCTTATCGGTCCGAGTGCCCTGACCCCGCGGTCAAGGCCCAAGGTGGCGTCTCCCACATGGCCGCCACGAACGGCGGCGCCCGCACGCCGGCAACCTCAACGAGATCGTGTTGCGCGCTCCATGTGTTGTGGGTCCTGGTTCCCGTGCGGGGTTCACGGGGTTCCGGCGATCAGCCGGGCGTACCGGCCGAACTGACGGCGGGGATGTCGATGTCGGTCTGGTTGACGTTGTTGATGAAGTTGGTCAGCAGGACCTGCACCGCCACCGTGACGATCGCCAGGATCTGCGGATCGGTGTCTGCGGATCGGTGTCCCCGGCGCCTCGCACAGCCGCGAGGTCCGCGTCGCTCACCCGACCGCGGCTCGCCACCACCTGCTGAGCGAAACGAGCGACCGCTGCGCGCTTGGGATCGATCGAGCTCCCGGCCCGGGCCAAGGCGATGTCATCGCTCGACATGCCACCGAGTTCGGACGATACGTACGTGTGTATCGCCAGGCAGTAATCACAACCGTTGGCCTGCGACACGGCGAGTGCGATGGTGTGCCGCGTCTTCGCGTCCAGAACCCGGCCCAAGGTGCTTTGCAGGGTCGTGACGACCTCACGAACGGTCGGGTTCGACGCGAGAGTCGCGAACATGTTCGAGACGAAGCCGAGCTGTGCGCCGACGTGGTCGAGGATGCCCTTCGTTCCGTCTGGGACGTCGTCAGGAGCAAGGACGTTCAGTCGTGACATGGCACATCAACCTCCGGTGAGTGTGTGAATGGTCAGCGTCGAGCCGAAGTCGGTTCTTACTGCTTCAGGGCCCGGTCCTCGTCGCGGCCGTGAGCACCGCCATTTTTTGGGCTTGCCAGCCCACTCGCTTCCGCAGTCAACGCTACTCGGTTATGGGCTGTCAAGCCCAATTTGAGAGGGCGTGTGAAACACGGAAGGCACAACGGAAGCTCGGATGCGTCGTCGCACGCACACAGCCAACGGGCAGGCGACGCAGTTTCGTCCTGGCAGTCATCGCGTGGCAGACGCATCCTCGCGTTCTGGGGGGCCGACGCCGACGCCGGTCGGAGGCAGCTCGGCTCCGGGCCCGGGCGGGATGGGCGCCAGTGTCGCTCGCCGCCCTGACCGGCCAATACGGGTGCCCCGTAACTGAAATTCACCGGCAGGTGCACCCGCTCGTTCCTCGGGAGTGGCTGCGCGCACACCACCGAAGCCGAAATGACGCGAAACGCCGTTCCACATGGCCTGTCCGAGGGTTGCTGCGGGTCTTGAGAGGCGGAGAGCGGAGTCGTAAGGCGACGATCGGACCCGGAATCCGCCGCGTGGTCAGGCGCCCTGCAGCACAAGGGCGGGGTCAAGACCATCTTCGATGCGCGCAGGAAGCTGCGCCCTCAATGGGTGGCGGCCGGACACTTCGGCTGACTGCGCCTTGTCCGGACCGACGGCACGCCGAAGGCCGAAGGTGCGGCTGAGGCCGTAGGAGGCAAGGAAGACAAGAGGCGCGTGTGCCCCGTCGCTGATACTTTTCAAGGGGGCCTGGCCCCTACTCACGACATGCCGATTGGACGGCCAGCATGGCGATCATCTCGCGCGGTTTCCACGGCCGACGGCCGCCTGCGGGCACGAAGCTACCACCCGGACAGTACGAGACCACGGGCTTTCCGGTCCTCTCGGCCGGGCCCACGCCGTGGATGAGCACGGACAAGTGGGAACTGTCCGTCACCACCGAGACCGGGAGGCGGCACAACTGGGACTGGGCCGCCCTCACGAAGCTGCCGTCGGAAACCCCGACGGCAGACCTCCACTGCGTAACCAAGTGGTCGAAGTTCGGCACCCGGTGGCAGGGGGTGTCCTTGGACGTCCTGCTTGCCGATGTCGAGACGGCGGCCGAGTACGTCCTCGTCTCCTCCTACGGGGGCTACACCACGAACCTCCCGCTGGAGGATCTTCTGGACGGCAAGGCCTGGATCGCGTACGGCTACGACGGTCGGCCGCTCGCCCCCGAGCATGGCGGTCCGGCCCGACTGCTCGTCCCGCACCTCTACCTCTGGAAGTCGGCGAAGTGGGTGCGTGGACTGGAGTTGCGGGAGAACGACACCCCGGGGTTCTGGGAGAGCGCCGGCTACCACAACTACGGAGACCCGTGGCAAGAGCAGCGGTATCAAGGAGACTAGGCGACCGGCTCAGGTGGAGGGTCGCCGAGGTGACAGAACGTCGGGCTGAGTCCGCGACGGCCGTCACACTGGTGCTGGAGGTGCCGGAATGGGCCGGCCATCTGGCAGGCCAGCATGTGGACATCCGGCTGACCGCGGAAGACGGTTACAGCACACAGCGCAGTTACTCCATCGCCTCGGCCCCGGACGGAACGCGCCTGGAACTGACGGTACAGCGCGTCTCTGAGGGCGAGGTCTCGCCCTACCTGGTCGACGAGCTCAGGCCCGGAGACCAACTGGAACTGCGGGGACCGGTCGGAGGCTGGTTCGTCTGGCAGCCGGAACAGCAAGAACCGGTCCTGCTCGTGGCCGGAGGCTCCGGGCTTGTGCCGCTGATGTGCATGATCCGCTCGCGGCGTGCAGCCGACAGCCGGGTTCCCTTCCGGGCCCTGTACTCCCTCCGATCGCCGGCCGAGTTGCTGTACGGGCCAGAAATCCGCCAAGGAACACCAGGGGTCGACGTCACACGCATCTACACCCGGGAAGCGCCACAGCAGTTCGCGCGCCCCCCGGGCCGCATCACACCCGACGACCTGACACGCCACGGATGGCCACCGGACTTCGCGCCCACGTGCTACGTCTGCGGACCCACGGCATTCGTCGAGAAGGCAGCTGCCTACCTGGTACTCCTCGGACACGACCCCGAGCGAGTCCGCACAGAGCGCTTCGGCGGAGGAGAAGACTGAGATGACGGCAGGCACACCGGCAGACACCGGTATTCCACGCGACGCAGAGGGCGGCTACGTCGACGGCAACGCGCTGGCCGGCCCTCTGGCCGAACTCTTCGCGGTCGACCTGACAGCAGCGACCAGCCAGTGCGCGCACTGCAGCAATACAGGGCCCGTCGCACGCCTGCACGTATACCGGCAGGCACCAGGACTGGTAGCCCGCTGCCAGCAGTGTGGACAAGTCTTGCTACGTGTGGTGCGCGCACCGGAGACGGTCTGGCTGGACATGAGCGGCATCACGGTACTGTCGATTCCCGTCGGCGCCGACTGAGCCACCCATGGCCTCCCCTGCGGATGGCACGCGGTCGGCGCGGCAAGCTCGGTGGTGCACGCCACGACCGGAAGGTGGAGCCGCCGGAAGCTGGTGGGCCACCGCTCGGATCGTCACCTCAAACCTGGGACTACTGGAAACGGCCGTCGAAGCAGGTCCCGCTCCTCAGGTCGGAGAACCGAAGGCCGACGACTGCTCCCCCTTGCACCACCCAGCGCAGATCGTAGGACGCTTGGTAGGAGGGCGGCCAGAAGGAGCAGAAGCGCCCATTCTCGTCGACGGACCAGGTGCCCTCCGTCTGGCGTCCTGTCTCGAAGTAACAGGTGCTCCCGTCGGGTTGGAAGGTCTGGGTCGTGCCATCACCGTAGGCCAGGCGGCCCGCGGTGACGGCGGTGTGGATCTGCTCGGGCGGCACGATGGCACCGTTTTCCGGGTGCAGGTTGTCGATGTTCCTGGTCACTGTGCTGTCCTTCTCCCTGGCCCGACGGTTCCGTTTCTCGTGAGGTCCGGCGGGCGTCTTCTGGCTCAACGCGGCGAAGATGATCCCGTTGGAGGGGGTCTGCGCTGTTGTCTTGGCCGCCTCCGCTCCGTGGAGGGGACTCACCCCCTTGGACGCCGCAGCACATGAGCGCTTTCCGTACTGCTCAACACGGGTATCGGCTGGGGCCCTGCCGGGCCCCGAGCCGCAGCACGGGGCGCCGAGCCGCCATGCCGTTCGAGCTCCGGGGCCCTGCCCTGGTTGCCGGTCATCAGCTCTCGGCGGCGTCCTCATCCGTCGTCTCGAAGACGCTCAGGTACTGGCCGTAGCCCTCCTGCTCCAGATCCTCCAGGGGGACGAAGCGCAGCGAGGCGGAGTTGATGCAGTACCTCAGTCCTCCGCGGTCGCTGGGCCCGTCCTGGAACAGGTGCCCGAGGTGGCTGTCCCCTTGCACCGACCGTACTTCGACACGGACCATGCCGTGGCTGGTATCGGGCCTCCCGACGACGTGGCCGGACTCCAGAGGCCTCGTGAAGCTGGGCCAGCCGGTCCTGCTGTCGTACTTGTCGACCGAGGCGAAGAGGGGCTCCCCGGACACGATGTCCACATAGATACCGGGTTCCTTGTTGTCCCAGTAGGCGTTGGAGAACGAGGGCTCCGTCTCGTCTCGCTGGGTCACACGGTACTGCTGGTCGGTGAGCTGTGAGATGCGCTGTGGGCTCTTGCTGTACTCCGGCATGTCTACCTCCCAGACGGTGCTGAAGTGTCTCTTCTGCCCTGTTCGCGTCATGCATCGCCCGACTCTTACCGTGTTGCAGGGGTGCGGAGGCCGCGGGTGAGGGCCTGCCCAGGGCGCGATCCACGGGCCGACCGTTGAAGTGGTGGTCAGAAGCGGCCGCCCGTCGCAAGCCCGGCTGCCTCCCCTGACGACCGGGACGGGAGGGCGAGGAAGGGTTGCCCGATCTGCCCCCTCGCTCGTGCCCGGCCCGTAGCGGCGACGCTGCGTTGCAGGTCGCCCTCGACAGGCCGGGCACGGATGTGGACACAGCCTCCGTTTCTCGGAAACCGGCGACGGAGCCCGGTTCCTGCTCCTCCGAGACCCCCACCGGCACACCGGAAAGTCGACGCTCAGGCGCAGTGCCTCCTGCCTGCCTCGCGCGCGGTACTGGGCGAGCGCTCGCTCAGAGCGCGGCCGCCAACTCCCTTCGGTCACCACACCATTGCCCTGCGGACACGAGCCGAAGCCGGCCACTGTGCCACGAAACCGCCCCTTTGACGCAGTCGGGTGCCTCACCGTGTGTTGTGTTTGGTGTTCGGAGACCACAGCCCAGGCACGTCGGCGCGACCGGCGCCCCGGGCGAAGCTGGCGCTGGCACGCTGGGGCCGACGTCCTCTCCTCGAGTGACCGTGATGCCCTGCAGCCGCGCCGGCCGACCCTGGGATGCCGGCGGCGCAGGCCCTTGACATGATGGGAGAAGTGCCGAGAAAACGTCCCCCCGCCGGCCGAGTTGAGGGGCACGGGTCGAGGCCGGTACACACACGATACTCGGGCAGAGTCCGCCTCGGGCCTGCAACTGCGCCGGGAAGCGCAGACGCCACCACGGACCGGCCGTCGGGGCAGCCCCGTGCGAAGAGGAGGAGATCGCCATGGCCGCGCGCACCGCCATCGCCAGGTTGCACTCCGGGGGGATCACGGCCAGCCGATTCGGACTCGCGCTGAACCTCGCCAGCATCGGACGGCTCAAATTCGAGGACTACGAGGTGGAGAACATCCGTCCTGTGGTCGTCTCGAGCCCACTGCTGCGACGGCCACTGAGAGGGCTGGGGGAGACGAGACTGGCCAGAGCCATCGGGATCACTGAGATCACGATCGCCGGGATGATCTCCACCGGAAGGTGGGCGCCCAGAGTCTCGGCAGCCGGCAGCCTGCTCGCGGCCGGGATGTTCACCGTCACGCTCAGTTTTCTGATCAGCACCCCGGAGGCGTGGCACCAGCGGGGCCGAGAGCCGAAGCTCTCCCCGGCCGGCCAATTTCTCATCAAGGACGTGGTGCTGCTGGGTGCTTCCCTGATCACCGCCGCGGAATCGCTGAGCAGAAACCGCCGACCATAGCCTGTCACGGCTCCAGTCGCCCGTGACGCCTCGGACATCCAAGGACCCTTTTGGACTCCATCCGCGTCAGCGACCAGACCCTAGCCCGCCGACGACCCAGCGCCTCGGGAAGGTGAGTACCTGGGGGCGCAGTCCTTCTCGTCCGCCCAGGGGGACGACTGCCCGGCTCCCCGGGGCGTGTGCGGCCGCGGTGCGAACCGCCTGGTCAGCGCTGCCCGAGCCGACGTAGTCGCCGCTGCATCAGCCCGCGGCGCTGAGATGTCCGCCGGCTATCAGCTGAGCTCGCAGCTTCTTACGGGCGTCGAACATCGTCTTGTAGAGCGCGTTGCGGTTCGTCTTCAACTCACTGGCCAGCGCTTCCAGGGGGACGCCGTTGACGACGGCGGTGAACACCTTCCGCTGGCGGGCGCTCAGTGTCTCGATCGCGTCACGCACGGCTTCGACCAGCTCTCGCGCCTGCCAGTGGCTGACGGGGTCGATACCGGAGCGGTCGGGCACTTGCGCCCATTCGTCCAAGTCGACCCGGGCATTTGAAACACGCCAGAAATGGCGGCCAAGCTTGCTGGACACCTCAAGTACGACGAATCGGAACGCCCATGTGGTGAATCTGGCGTCCCCTCGAAATTCCCGGATTTTGCGGGTGATCCTCATCAGTGCGTCGGCGGCCGCCTGGTGAGCGAGATCGTTCAGTTCGGGCCCGGTAATCCGGTAACGCGGACCCCGGCGAAACACTTCGTCCATGGCAATCCGCACCAGCATTTCGTGCAGCCGCGTGCACGCCTGCTCGTACTGCGGCCCACGACCGTCCTCGAGCGCGTCCACCCAGGCGGCGGATTCCGGGTCGAGTTGCCATCGGCCCTCGGCGAGCCGTGCTGCCGGGGCGCTGCCGCTGCTCCCGGCACGTCCGTCGGGAGCCGAGTGGCACGTTCTTCTGACATCCGCAGAATGCATGGACTTCAATCCTCAGGTCATCTCGTGCGGACAAGCCAACCACGAGACTCATCTACAGGCCGTCTACGCGAAGTCGCTGTTTCCCCTTCGCCGTGCGCGCATTCCGAGATTTCGCGGGCGCGGCTTTCCGGCGTATTTCGACGAGCAACTCGGACGCGTCCTGGGGCGCGCCTTCCCGTACTGTCGCGGCCGGCTGGTGAGCAGGCCGGTCCACGCAGGCCCGCGACCCTCCACGCCGACGGCGGACGGTCACGCTGTGTGCAGCCGGGGCATGTGCGGCTGCAGCAGCCGCCGCAGCTGCCGCCGCCCCCTGTAGATGCGCGACATCACCGTGCCCACAGGGGTCCCCATCGTTTCCGCGATCTCGCGGTAGGAGAGACCCTCGACGTCTGCGAGGTACACAGTGAGGCGGCGCGGCGGGGAGATCTGACGGAAGGCTGCTTGGAGGTCGGGATTCACGATGTTCTCCAGCGCTTCTGCCTCGGCCGACTTCGGGGCCCCGGAAGTACCGGCGCCAAGACGCGCCAGTTGCTCGTCTTCGACTTCGGAGGAGAGACACAGGTGCGGTCTGCACTGCTGTCTACGACGGGTGGATATGTACTGATTGACGATGATCTTCTTCATCCAGGCCGCGAAGTTCGTGCCTGGTCGAAACTGGTCGAACGATGCGTACGCCCGCGCGTACGCTTCCTGGACCAGGTCTTCAGCGTCTGCTGCGTGGCGGGTCATGTGCCAGGCGGCGGCGTAGAGGGTGCGACGATGCGGGAGGGCTTCCTCTTCGAATCTCGCACGGCGCTGGGCGGGGCTCTCCCGCTGGCTGCTGGTGCCCGGTTCCGGTGGGAAATGCATCGTTTTCACGGTCGCTTCCTCTCTCAGCACCCAGACCACGCCGGCTGCGCCCGGCGTGCGGTCTCAGCCCGCTTCGGACAGTCCAGGGCTTGGCACCGGCCCGGCTCCTCCGCCGGCGGGCCTGGTGACTGGTCTGGGTGAGCGGGTGGGTCCGACCGACCTCAACGCCTACCGAGGCTGCTTGAGGCGTATGATCTGGCAGCCGCTGCCGGGCCGAGAGTGCGGTGAAGGGCGTATACCGTCCCGGCGACGGCGGTCTTCCGTGATGCGCCCGTCCTGGGCGGGCCGGCATACAGCCTGCCGGACCCACTACGGAGGGGCAGGAAGTCCTCCCCAGCTCATCGCCCCTTCGTCCGGGCATCTCGGACTCGCCCGCGCTCGCTGGTCCGGCCGGAGGGGCGCGCGCTCAGGAGTCCTCTTGAGCGTCAGGCACCACATGGACAGCCGCCTCCTCGGCGGAAGCGGCACCGTTGTCGATGCCCACGTCCCGCGCCCAGTAGTCGTCGCCGTCGTAGCCTGCGGCGAGAACGTCCGTGTCCCAGCCGAGGAGGCGTCCGGCACGCTCGTCGCCGACCTGGTCGTCGATGAGCTCTCCGTCCGTGCCGATCGTGTCGCCCAGCCCGTCGCCCTCGTCCGATGCACTGACTTCCGGCACCTCGCGCCTGAGCCGATGCGCGAGGTCCTCGTGGGAGGCGCCCTCCCTCGCAGTGACGCCCCAGTCGTTCACGGCGAGGGGTGTATTGGCGGGTGAGTAACCCCGGTTCAGGACATCCTCTCCCAGTTCGTCCTCGTCGTACTCCTCCTGCGAACGCAGGGGGTTGGAGTCGGCCAGGTATTCGTAGGGCGGGACATTGTCTGGTGAAGTCATTACGGCCTCCATGCCATCGGATCCCCGCGACCTCACGGTGCCGGCGCCTCGGTGCCAGCCCGGCGGGACAACGCCATTCAAGCGGCCCGATGTCGACGAGGCGTCTATCCGCCATAGTCGCCTGGGCGGGCGGCCACCGGCTCCGGCCGAGTGGTGAAGGCGCCCCTGGGGCTCAGGGCTGGCCATCTTGTCACTGTGCTCGGCAGCGAGCGTCTCAAGGACCGGCGCTGCAAGGCGCCAGGGCCTGCACCACTCGGCCCAGAAATCGACAAGCACAGATGTGCCGCTCTTGAGCACCTCCTTCGCGAAGGTCTCGTCCGTCACGCTTCTCAAATGGCCTGCCATTCGGGCTCCTTCACAAGCGGCCGGTGTTGATCGATGCCTTCCGGACACCTCGCCCGGGCAGGTGACAGGTCGCGGTCCCGGGCGGGGCGTGAGGGTGCGTCTAGGGCGTGTTTCGAAAGT
>NZ_JCAJZW010000026.1:0-112129 GCF_059510455.1 Streptomyces sp. NTD91 | reverse complement strand
GGACCCCGAACCCGTACACCGTCTCGGACCGGAACACCTCGCCCGGCCTGAGCACCGTGCTCGGGAAGCCGGGCCGGTTCGGGGAGTCCGGGAAGTGCTGGGTCTCCAGGGCGATGCCGTCGCCGGGAGCGAACGGCTCGCCCAGGTGGTCGGCGGTGTAGAGCTGGAGGCCCGGTTCGGTCGTCGACACGGTCAGGATGCGGCCGGAGCCCGGGTCGTGCAGCTCGGCGACCTGCTCCGGAGCGGCTGTCACGCCCTTGTCCAGCACGAAGTTGTGGTCGTAACCGGAGCCGACCTTGCGGGCCGTTCGGAAGTCGAAGCGGGAGCCGGTCACCTCCTCCAGGGCGCCCGTCGGGATCAGGTCCGCGTCCGCCGGGGTGATTCGGGACGCGGCGAGCCACAGCTCGTGCCCGCCCGCGTGGCCGGCGCCGGCCAGGTTGAAGTAGCTGTGGTTGGTGAGGTTGAGCACGGTCGGCGCGTCGGTGACCGCCTCGTACGCGACGTGCAGCGCGCCCGACGCGTCCAGGGTGTACGTCGCCGACACCTCGAGCCGGCCCGGAAAGCCCTCCTCGCCGTGCGGACTCACCCGGGACAGCCGGACCCCGTGCTCGACGGGCTCCGCGTCCCACACCCGCTTGTCGAAGCCGTGCGCGCCGCCGTGCAGGGAGTTCGCGCCCTCGTTCGGCTCCAGCGCGTAGACCGCGCCGTCCAGCGGGAAGCGGGCGTGCCCGATCCGGTTGGCGTACCGGCCGATCACGGCGCCGAGGAACGGCTCCGGATGGGAGAGATAGCCGTCCAGGTCGGGGAAGCCCAGCACCACGTCCGCCGTCCGGCCCTCCCGGTCCGGCACCCGCACCGACTGCACGATCCCGCCGTAGGTCAGGACCTCCACCCGGGTCCCGGCGCGCTCCAGGGTCCAGCGGTGGACCGGGGTGCCGTCGGAAACCGTGCCGAAAAGTTCGCTCATGTGGAAAACAGTATGCGATACGTGTCCTAGGCAACCGGATCGGCGGCGGTGATCGTCCGGTACGCGATCGCGGCGAGCCGCGCCTGGCCGTCCTTGCTGGGGTGGAACCAGTCCCAGTGGCTGAGCTGGCCGGTGCCGAACCGGTAGTCGTAGACCGCGTTCCCGTCGAAGCGGCAGCGGCGGTCCCTGGCGCAGACCTCCCTCAGCACGTCGTTGTACTCCACCACCCGCTGCTGCACCCGGTCCCGGCGCAGCATCGCCGCGCCGGTCAGGTCGTCCGCGTCCGACAGCATCGACGGGCAGATGCCGAGCTTCCACACCTCCCTGCCCAGCGGACTGGTCCGGCCCGCCCACCACAGCCGCTTCAGGTTCGGCACGCTCGCCACGTAGACCTGCGTCTTCGGCGACGCCGCGCGCAGGGTGTGCAGCGCCTCCTCGAAGTCCGCACGGAAGTCGGCCACCGAGGTCATGGCCCGCGCAGAGGACCGGCAGGCGTCGTTCGCACCCACCATCACCGTCACCAGCGCGGGGGTGTGCGCGGCCGCCTGGGACATCTGCTCGGGCAGGTCCGCCATCCGGGCGCCGGTCGCCGCGTAGTTCCAGCTGCGCTTCGCCGCGCCCGCGGGGCCGAGCAGCCGCACCGCCAGGCTGTCCACCTCGGTGTCGCTGCCCGTCGCCCACGACACCTCGGGGCAGTCCGACAGCACCGTGCACGCGTCGAAGCCGCGGGTGATGGAGTCGCCGACCGCGGCGATCGAGCCCGGACTGCGGTTCCACACCGGCGCCGGTGCGGCCGCGCGCGCCTTGGTGCCCTGCGACGCGGGCGCACGGCCGCCCGTGGTGTCGCATCCGGCGAGGCCCAGCACCGCGACCGCCACGACGGCGAGAGCGGCTCGCGTACGGCTGCTCGGCTTGCGCATCCTGCCGGTCCCCTCGTCGCCGGACCCGGTGCCCCGGGTGAACGTGTGTGTCTCCCTCCCATGACAACGCGCGGGGGTTCCCGAGCGGGCGGCCTGGAACGGTGCACCCCCGCACAAGCGTCCCCCTGGGTGAATGGCGGGGGTTTCCTGGCGCCGGGACCGACGGTACGTCACACTCCTTGCACCGCCGCAGGGTAGCCTCGCCATCAACGCGGCCGTCGAGCCACTGCCGCCAGCCAGTCCGCAAGATGTCCCGCTCTGCCCGGAGGTTCCGGTGACGACACGTGGAGTTCTGTACGTGCACTCCGCGCCGCGCGCGCTGTGCCCGCACGTCGAGTGGGCCGTCGCCGGGGTGCTCGGCACGCGCGTCGGCCTCGACTGGATCCGGCAGCCCGCTGCCCCCGGGACCTGGCGCTCGGAGTTCTCCTGGCAGGGTGAGGCCGGTACGGCCTCCAAGCTGGCCTCCGCGCTGCGCGGATGGCACCTGCTGCGCTTCGAGGTCACCGCCGAGCCCTGCCCGACGGCCGAGGGGGAGCGCTACAGCTGCACCCCCGACCTCGGCATCTTCCACGCCGTCACCGGCATCCACGGCGACATCCTCATCCCCGAGGACCGCCTCCGTGCGGCCCTGACCCGCTCCCAGCGCGGCGAGACCGAGCTGGAGGCCGAGATCGCCAAGCTCCTGGGCAAGCCGTGGGACGACGAACTCGAGCCCTTCAGATACGCCGGCGAGGGAGCACCGGTGCGCTGGCTGCACCAGGTGGTCTGAGGTTCCGTTCCCCGTGGTCGAGCAAGAGTGAGGGCCCCTGCCGCTCGGCAGGGGCCCTCACTCACGTTCTCAGATCGTCCGGAACGCCAGCACCACGTTGTGGCCGCCGAAGCCGAACGAGTCGTTCAGCGCGGCGATGCGGCCCTCGGGCAGCTGACGGGCCTCGCCGCGGACGATGTCCGCGTTGACCTCGGGGTCGAGCTCGTCGATGTTGATCGTCGGCGGAGCCGTGCGGTTGACCAGCGCCAGGATCGACGCGACGGTCTCGATACCACCCGCGCCACCCAGCAGATGACCGGTCATCGACTTCGTCGCGGAGATCGCCATGTGGTCGACGTCGTCGCCGAACACCTTGCGCAGCGCCTTGATCTCGGCGACGTCGCCCTGCGGCGTCGACGTCGCGTGCGCGTTCACGTGCACGACCTCGGCCGGCTTCAGGTCCGTGTTGTCGAGCAGGTTCTGCAGCGCGTGTGCGATGCCGTTGCCGGACGGCTCCGGCTGTGTGATGTGGTGGCTGTCGGCGGAGATGCCCTGACCGACCGCCTCGACGTAGATCCGGGCGCCGCGGGCCTTCGCGTGCTCCTCGGACTCCAGGACGATCACACCGGCGCCCTCCCCGAGCACGAAGCCGTCACGGCCGGCGTCGTAGGGACGGGAGGCGCCCTGCGGGTCGTCGTTGTTCTTGGACATCGCCATCATGTTGCCGAACGCGGCGATCGGCAGCGGATGGATGGCGGCCTCGGTACCACCGGCCACGACGACGTCCGCACGCCCGGTGCGGATCATCTCGATCGCGTACCCGATGGCCTCCGCGCCCGAGGCGCAGGCCGAGACCGGGGTGTGCACACCGGCGCAGGCGCCCAGCTCGATGCCGACGTTGGCGGCCGGGGAGTTGGGCATCAGCATCGGCACGGTGTGCGGGGAGACGCGGCGGACGCCCTTCTCCTTGAGCACGTCGTACTGGTCCAGGAGGGTCGTCACGCCGCCGATGCCGGAGGCGATGACCGCACCGAGGCGGTCGGGGTTCACGGACGCGTCCTCGCCGGCCCTGGCGGTGAACCCTGCGTCCTTCCAGGCCTCCTGAGCGGCGATCAGCGCGAACTGCGCCGAGCGGTCCAGCCTGCGGGCCTGCGGCCGGGGGATGATCTCGCCGGGTTCCACGGCGATCTGCGCGGCGATGCGGACCGGCAGGTCGGCCGCCCACTCCTGCTCCAGAGGGCCTACGCCGGACGTGCCGGCGACCAGGGCCTTCCAGAACGAGGCTACGTCGCCACCCAGCGGTGTGGTTGCGCCGATACCGGTGACGACCACGGTGCGATTGGTCGGGCTCACGGGAATTCTTTCTCCAACGGATGCGGGAATCAACGGCGCCACCGCCGGGTGGCGGGGCCTTCAGCCCTGGGCCTGAGAGGTGACTCAGGCCTGGTGCTTGAGGATGTAGTCGGTCGCGTCGCCGACGGTCTTGAGGTTCTTGACGTCCTCGTCCGGGATCTTCACGTCGAAGCGCTCCTCGGCGGCGACGACGACCTCGACCATGGACAGCGAGTCGACGTCCAGGTCGTCGGTGAAGGACTTGTCCAGCTGGACGTCCTCGGTGGGGATCCCGGCGATCTCGTTCACGATCTCGGCGAGACCGGCGACGATCTCTTCCTGAGTGGCGGCCATGTCAGGCGCTCCTTCTTCGATGTTCCAGACGGTTGGTGGCGATTTCTGCCGTGCCCGATCACATGATCGGGCACGGAGTGCCTAGGGGAGGGTAACGACCGTGGCGGCGTAGACGAGACCCGCCCCGAATCCGATGACGAGCGCGGTGTCGCCGCTCTTCGCCTCCCCGGTCGCCAGGAGCCGCTCCATCGCGAGCGGAATCGAGGCGGCCGAGGTGTTGCCGGTGGTGCGGATGTCACGGGCGACCGTGACGTGCTCCGGCAGTTTGAGGGTCTTCACCATCGAGTCGATGATCCGCACGTTGGCCTGGTGCGGGATGAAGACGTCCAGCTCCTGCGGGCTGATCCCGGCCGCGTCCAGCGCCTGCTGGGCGACCTTCGCCATCTCGAACACGGCCCAGCGGAACACCGCCTGGCCCTCCTGCGTGATGGCGGGGAACTTGACGTTGCCGTCGCTGTCGAGCGGCAGTTCGGACACGTCACCGATGCGGAACCGGGTCCAGGGGATGGTCTGCTTGATCGTCTCCGACTTGTCGCCCTCGGAGCCCCACACGGTCGGGCCGATGGCCGGTTCCTGCGAGGGGCCGACGACGACCGCCCCGGCGCCGTCGCCGAACAGGAAGGCGGTGGCCCGGTCCTCCAGGTCGGTGAGGTCGCTGAGCCGCTCCACGCCGATGACGAGCACGTACTCGGCGGAACCTTCCACCACCATGCCCTTGGCGAGGGTCAGGCCGTAGCCGAAGCCCGCGCAGCCCGCCGAGATGTCGAAGGCGGCGGCCTTGTTCGTGCCCAGCTTGTCGGCGATCTCGGTGGCCACGGCCGGGGTCTGGCTGAAGTGCGAGACCGTCGAGACGACCACGGCGCCGATCTGCTCGGCGCCGATGCCGGCGTCCGCGATCGCCTTGCCGGCGGCCTCGACGGACATCGCGGCCACGGTCTCCTCGGGACCGGCCCAGTGCCGGGTCTCGATGCCGGAGCGGGAGCGGATCCACTCGTCGGACGAGTCGATCTTCTCCAGGATCACCTCGTTGGGCACGACCCGGGTCGGCCGGTAGCCGCCGACACCGAGGATGCGCGCATACGGGGCACCCTTGCTGGGCTTGATCTTCGCCATGTACGGCTCCTTAGGCGCCGGCGTGCTCTGCGAGGAGCGCGCGGGCCGCGTCGAGGTCGTCGGGGGTCTTCAGGGCCAGCGTGGCGACGCCGGGCAGCGCGCGCTTGGCCAGTCCGGTGAGCGTGCCGCCCGGGCACACCTCGATGAGCGCGGTGACGCCCAGCTCCTTGAAGGTCTCCATGCACAGGTCCCAGCGCACGGGATTGGCGACCTGGCCGACCAGCCGCTCCAGCACCTCGGCGCCGCTCGCGACCGCCTGGCCGTCCTTGTTGGAGACGTAGGTCACCTCGGGGTCGGCCGGGTTCAGCTCCGCGGCGGCCTTGGCCAGCGTCTCGACGGCGGGAGCCATGTGGTGGGTGTGGAAGGCGCCGGCGACCTTCAGCGGGACCACCTTGCGGACGCCCTCGGGCCTGTCCTCGTTCAGCGCGGCCAACTGCTCCAGCGTGCCCGCGGCGACGATCTGGCCCGCGCCGTTGATGTTCGCCGGGGTCAGGCCCAGCTTCTCCAGGTGGGCCACGGAGGTCTCGGGGTCGCCGCCGAGCAGTGCCGACATGCCCGTCTCGGTGATCGCGGCGGCGTCGGCCATCGCCAGACCCCGCTTGCGGACCAGGCCCAGCGCGGCGGTGTCGTCCAGCACGCCCGCGAAGGCGGCGGCGGTGATCTCACCGACGCTGTGACCGGCGACCGCACCCGGGTGGATGGCACCGAGTGCCGCGGCGGACAGGATGCCGGCGGCGACCAGCAGCGGCTGGGCCACCGCGGTGTCCCGGATGGCGTCGGCGTCGGCCTGGGTGCCGTAGTGCACCAGGTCCAGGCCGATGGCGTCCGACCAGGCGGCGACACGGTCCGCGGCGCCGGGCAGTTCGAGCCAGGGAGTCAGGAAGCCGGGCGTCTGGGCGCCCTGGCCGGGAGCGACGAGTACGAGCACTCTCACACTCTCTCTTGGGGACGGCCGAGGCCGCCCGTGGGGACAAGGACGAAGAACACGAAGGGCTTTTGTGGATCTCCCACAAAACCTTATGCCGGGGGTTCGCCGTCGGCCAGACGCCCCAGGATGAGCGCAATCCGCAGTGTGAACGCGGATCGTACATCCGACGGCGACCAACCGGTGACGTCTGTCACACGTCGGAGCCGGTAGCGGACGGTATTCGGGTGAACGAAGAGCATCCGGGCCGCGCCCTCCAGGCTGCTCGCCTGCTCCAGATAGACACTCAAGGTTTCCAGCAGCGCCGACCCGGCCTCTTCCAGAGGTCTGTAGATCTCCTCCACCAACTGCTCGCGGGCGCTGGGATCACCCGCGATCGCGCGCTCCGGCAGGAGATCGTCCGCCAGCACCGGCCGTGGCGCGTCCTGCCAGGCCGAACACGCCTTCAGCCCCGCCGCGGCGGCCTGCGCGGACCGCGTGGCGGCCAGCAGATCCGGTACGACGGGCCCCGCGACCACCGGGCCCGCGGCGAACGGCCCGATCAGCGACTTGGCGACGGCGAGCGGGTTGCTGCTGCCGCCGGCGATCACGACGAGCCGGTCGCCCAGCACCCCGGTGAGCACCTGGAGCTTGGCGTGCCGGGCGGCCCGCCGAATGGCCTCGACGGTCAGCTCGCTGTCCCCGTCCGGCGCGGTCCCCAGCACCACACACACATGCTCCGGCGAGTTCCACCCGAGCGCGGCCGCCCGGCTCACCGCCCCCTCGTCGGCCTCCCCGCTCAGCACGGCGTTGACCACCAGCGACTCCAGCCGCGCGTCCCAGGCACCGCGTGCCTCCGCGGCCTGGGCGTAGACCTGCGCGGTGGCGAAGGCGATCTCGCGGGCGTACACGAGCAGTGCCTCGCGCAGCACGCTCTCGTCCCCGGGCGCCGCGACCTCGTCGATCGCGCTCTCCATGACCTCGATGGTGGTGCGCACCATCTCCACGGTCTGCCGCAGTGTGATGGCCCGGGTCAGCTCGCGCGGCGCGGTGCCGAACACGTCCGTGGAGATCGCCTGGGGCGCGTCCGGGTGCCGGAACCACTCGGTGAAGGCCGCGATGCCCGCCTGGGCGACCAGCCCGATCCACGAACGGTTCTCCGGGGGCATGGCCCGATACCACGGCAGGGTCTCGTCCATGCGTGCGATGGCCTGAGCGGCGAGAGAACCTGAGGACTTCTCCAGCCGCTTGAGGGTCGCGGCGTGCGGGTGGACGTCGTGTACGTGCGGATCGCTGCTGCGGGATTCGGGTTCGGGCACGGGACAAGACTGCCTTATCGGGCTGGGACGGTGTGCCGCCGGGGCTGTGCTTGACGGCCCGGTCGCCTTCGGGGGCTCCTCAGGACGGTGTCGAGGTGCCCCCTGCGGCGGCCTGGCGGCCGGTGGTCCGGGAGCAGCGGGCGCCGGTCCCGTGCCCCGTGCGGCTACCGTGGTGCGCGTGATGGACGTACGGCGTGCCGGTGAGCGCTACCCCGGGGGGGATCCCGAGGCCGGGATCGAGTCGTGGCACGCCTTCTCCTTCGGGCCGCACTACGACCCCGGCAACCTCCGCTTCGGCGCGATCATCGCCTGCAACGAGGAACGGCTCGCGCCCGGCGCCGGGTTCGACGAACACCCGCACAGTCACACCGAGATCGTCACGTGGGTCGCCGAGGGCGAGCTGACCCACCGCGACTCCACCGGCCACGAGACCAAGGTCCGCCCCGGCGACGTCCAGCGGCTCAGTGCGGCGGCGGGCGTCCGGCACGTGGAACGCAACGACGGCCCGGCACCCCTCACCTTCGTCCAGATGTGGCTGGCCCCCCTGGAACCGGGCGGCGACCCCTCCTACGAGATCGTTCCCGGCATCGCCGACGCCACCCCTTACGCCGTCCCCGAGGCCGGCGCGATGCTCCACGTGCGCCGCCTGTCACCGGCCGGGCGAACGGCGGTCCCGGACGCGGCGCACGTGTACGTCCACGTGGTCCGCGGCACCGTCGGGCTGGGGGAGGAGCGCCTGGGCGCGGGCGACTCGGCACGGATCACCGGGGCGGAGGGCCTGGAGGCGGTGGCGGTCACCTCGGCCGAGGTGCTGCTGTGGGAGATGTCATAGCCGCGGCGGTCGCGGCCGGCCTCAGTTGCGCAGCTCCGCCAGCACCGCGTCCGTGAACACCGGCCACGCCTCGACCGCCCAGGGACCGAAGGCCCTGTCCGTCAGGGCAACCCCGGCCGCCCCCGCGTCCGGGTCGACCCACAGGAACGTACCGGACTGCCCGAAATGCCCAAACGTTCGTGGTGACGAAGAAGTCCCGGTCCAGTGGGGGGACTTGGAGTCGCGGATCTCGAAGCCCAGCCCCCAGTCGTTCGGGTTCTGGTGCCCGTATCCCGGCAGCACCCCCTTCGTCCCCGGGTACTGCACGCTCATCGCCTCCGCCACCGTCCGCGGGTCCAGCAGCCGCGGCGCCTGCACCTCGGCCGCGAACCGCAGGAGGTCCGAGACGGTGGACACGCCGTCCTTCGCCGGGGAGCCCTCCAGTGACGTCGACGTCATCCCCAGCGGTTCCAGCACCGCCTGCCGCAGATAATCGGTGAACGGAATCTCCGTCGCCGCGGCGATGTGGTCGCCGAGCTGCTCGAACCCGGCGTTGGAGTAGAGACGCCGCTCACCGGGGGGCGCCGTCACCCGGTGCTCGTCGAAGGCCAGCCCGGAGGTGTGGGCCAGAAGGTGGCGGACGGTCGACCCGGGCGGTCCGGCCGGCTCGTCCAGCTCGATGGCACCCTCCTCGTACGCGACCAGCGCCGCGTACGCGGCCAGCGGCTTGGTGACCGAGGCCAGCGCGAAGCGGTGTCCGACGGGGCCGTGCGTCCCGAGGACGGTCCCGTCGGCTCGTACGACGCCCGCCGCGGCGGTGGGGACGGGCCAGTTCTCGATCAGCGCCAGGCTCTGCAACGACATGCCGGCGAGCCTATGCGGCTCACAGGGCCAGCCGCATCGAGGGGTCCGGCTTGCGCACGAAACCGAGGGACGCGTACAGCGGCTCGGCCTGCGCGGACGCGTTCAGGTCGACCTGCCCGGCACCCCGCTCCCGGAACCACTGCAGCAGTTCCTCCATGCACGCGCGCGCGTAACCGCGCCGCCGGGCGTCCGGGTCGGTGGCGACGCTGAAGACGTGCCCGACCCGCCCGCGCGGGTTCCCGGCACGGCCGATGCGGTATTCGAGCGCCCCGCACACCAGGGCGGCCAGCGCGCCCGGCCGGTCCGGGTGATCGACGACGAACGCCACGAAGTCCCCGTCCGCGTCCGCCAGTCGCTCCCGCAGCACCGGCAGGGACTCGGCGTGCCAGTCGGTCGGCCCGCCCCCGGCCTCGAACATGGAATCGATCATGACCTGGCGCAGTCGCAGCACTTCCGTGGCATCCTCGGGCACGGCCCGGCGTACAAGACTCATGTGCCGCACGCTAGTGCCGCGGCGTGGCCCGGGTCCTGGGGATTTCTTACCGGATCCGCTTGCTTCGAGCGCACTCCAACCCCATAGCGTGGTGGTCATGACGGTGATGCAGACCACGCCAGCGGACACCGCGCGAACGGCCCCCGCCGACATCTGCTCCGCGCCGCCCAGGCGCCATCCACGCCCCGACGGCCAGGACCGCTACACGATCAGCGAGGTCGTCGCGTTCACCGGCCTGACCGCGCACACCCTGCGCTGGTACGAGCGGATCGGCCTGATGCCGCACGTCGACCGCTCGCACACCGGCCAGCGGCGCTACAGCAACCGCGACCTGGACTGGCTGGACTTCGTGACCAAGCTGCGGCTGACCGGCATGCCGGTGGCGGACATGGTCCGGTACGCGGAGCTGGTCCGGGAGGGCGAGAGCACCTACGGGGAACGCCGGGAGCTGCTGGAGTCGACCCGCCGGGACGTGCTGAACCGTATCGAGGAGTTGCGGGACACGCTCGCCGTGCTCGACCGCAAGATCAGTTTCTACGCGATGGAGGGGACCACGCGATGACCGACGCCAGGATTCCGACGGTACGACTCGGCGAGGGCGGACCGGAGGTGGGTGTCCAGGGCCTCGGCTGCATGGGCATGAGCTTCGCGTACGGCCCCACGGACGCCGGCCAGGCGCGCGCCGCGCTGGAGCGGGCGCTGGAGCTGGGCGTGACGCTGTACGACACGGCGGACGCCTACGGCGCGGGCGACAACGAGCGCTTCCTCTCGCCCTTCTTCAAGGCGCACCGGGACGAGGTGGTCATCGCCACCAAGTTCGCGCTGTCGATCCCCGACGACGACCCGACCAAGCGGATCATCCGCAACGACGCGCCGTACATCCGCCAGGCCGTCGAGGCGAGTCTGAAGCGGCTCGGCGTCGACGTGATCGACGTGTACTACATGCACCGCCGCGATCCGCGGGTCCCGATCGAGGAGACCGTCGGCACGATGGCGGAGCTGGTCCGCGAGGGCAAGGTCAGGCATCTCGGGCTGAGCGAGGTCACCGCCGACGAACTGCGCGCCGCGCACGCCGTGCACCCGATCGCGGCCGTGCAGTCGGAGTGGTCGCTGTTCAGCCGGGACATCGAGGCGAGGGTCGTACCGGCCGCGCGGGACCTGGGGGTCGCCCTGGTGCCCTACTCGCCGCTCGGCCGCGGCTTCCTCACCGGCTCCTTCACGCACGCCGAACAGGAACTGAGCGCCGACGACTTCCGCCGTCAGCAGCCCCGCTTCACCGGCGCCAACGCGACCGCCAACGCGGCCCTGCTGGAGCCGGTCCGCGCCGTCGCCGAGGCCCACGGCGCCACCCCCGGCCAGGTCGCCCTGGCCTGGGTGCAGCAGCGGGCGACGGTCGACGCCCTTCCCGTGGTGCCCATCCCGGGCACCCGCAAGCCGCACCGGGTGGAGGAGAACGTGGCGGCGACGGGCCTCACCCTGACCGACGAGGAACTGGCCCGGCTGGAGCCGATCGCGGGCAGGGTGGCGGGCGAGCGCTACGCGGACATGGCGTTCACTTCCGCGGGCCGCGAATAGCTCACAACTCCGCCAGCAAATCCGCCTTCTTGGCGGAGAACTCCTCGTCGGTGAGCAGCCCGGACCGGTGCAGCTCACCGAGATGGCGGATCCGTTCCGCGATGTCCGCCGGGTCGCGTCGTGACGGGGCCGGTGCCACGGGCACCGGCCCCCTGGAGCGTACGGCGGCGAGGACGGCCGCCGCGAACGGCAGCGACTCGTGCACCGGCCCGTATCCCAGTCCGAACACCACCGCCGCCGGATCCTGGTCGGCCGGCACGCGCGCCGTCGCGTCGGCCGACCTGCTCAGCAGTCTGAGGTGCCCCTCGAACACCTCCGGCGACCGCCACTCCACCCCGCTCAGCTCCGTGACCGGAAAACTCTGGTCGCCGGCCTTCCACTTCGTCGACGATGCCCCCGTCCAGGACCAGCGGAACTGCACGGCCGTACCGTCGAAGCTCGCCTTCCCGTCGTACGCCTTGAAGGACAGCGGCACTTCGGGCGCGGGCACCAGGTGGTGTTCCACGGGGCCGGACTCGGTCAGCAGCCCCTTCAGTTCGTCCGCGTAGTACTCGGCGAGCGTCTCCCGCTCGGCCGGCAGCACCAGCCGGTACGGATCGGAGCCCTCCTTCAGCTGCCCGGCCGCCGCCTCCATGAGCGGATCCGCGCCGGGCCGCGGCAGCAGCCGCAGCACGACCGTGCCGCGCCTGCCCGGGCTGATCGTCACGCCCTCGACCGCGGGCAGCGGGACCCGCCGCTCCCCGAGCGCCTGGAACAGCTTCGGTGTCCGAATCCCCCGTTCGTAACGGATGAGCACGGAGTCGGACCCGAACTCCCAGACGGCATGAAATCCCGCCAGTACGTCACCCATGCGGCTCATCGTATGCGGCACGTGCTCCTCCGTCGCCACCCGCGCAGACCGCACTTCCTGCTGCTTCTACGCGCGTCCGGCATCAGACGCGCCGGACAGACCGGCTCGGCACACGTCGTTCTCATGGGCACACGTCACCGCGTCGTACGCCCCGACGGCCACGTCGGCCAGGTTGCGCAGACTGTCCGTGCCCGGCTGGAAATAGCCGGCGTGACCCCGCGCGTCCCGCGCGGACAGCACCCGCGCGCCGAACGCGGAGGACACCGGATCGGCGCCGTGCCCGAGCCCGCCGAGCTCCAGATACGGCACGTCCTGGATCCAGTCGGTCGCGTCGCGCATGGCCCACACCCGGGCGCCGGTGTCCAGGTGGGAGGCGCTGGAGACCCGCATGCCGGGGCTCGCCGCCACCGCTATGTCGGTCACCCGGCGGGGCATCTCGTGCGCCGCGACACCGCAGACCACCGAGCCGTAGCTGTGGCAGACCATCGCCACCGGGGCCCGCCCGGGCAGACCGTCCAGCAGGGCGTTCAGCCGTACGGCGCCCTCCTCGGCGCGCAGGCCGGTGGCCGCGTCCACGCCGAGTCCGTCGGGAGCGGTGTAGTCGGCCCAGGCGATCACGGCCGTCCGGGCCGCGGGGCTCTGCGCGCGCTCCGCCGCGTACAGCGCCTTGGCCATGCCGACCGGGGCGGTGTACTGCCGGTCGGTCCGCTGGAAGGTGAGCAGATCGGTGTCGACGCCGGGGACGACGACGGAGATCCGCTCGGCCTCGTCGAGGTTCCCGAACACCTCCGCGATCCGGCCCGAGCCCTCGGGGTCGAAGGCCAGGATGTGCCGACCGGGGGTCAGCAGCGACTCGTAGCGGTGCATACGGCGGCCCGCGTCCTGCTGGCCGGCCGCGCTGAGCCGGCTGTCGTGCATGCGTTTGCGCTCGACCCGGCGCTGCTGCTCCAGCGCGATGTGGTTCGCGCGGTAGCGCAGGGTGACGGGGGCGCCGTTCATGTTGCCGACCGCGAGCGGGTAGCGGCGGGCGAGACGGCTCTGGTCCTCCGGCGTGAGGGAGGCGAAGAAGCGGCTGAGTGCGGCCGGTGCGGCGTGCGGGTCCGGCAGATGGAGGCCGTGGATGCTGCCGTGCTCCCACTCGGCGAGCGAGGCCTGCAGTGCGGTCGACGCGCGGTGGCTGCGCAGGGCGGTCCAGCCGGTGGTCGCGAGCATCACGAACACCACGGCCAGCGCCAGCATTGCGCGCCAGACGTTCAGTTGCGGGGAGGTGTCGAAGGAAGTCACTGGGAGGACACACTAGGAGAACGGGAGGGTCTCGGGGTAACCGAGTGACCGGTATCACGTTTCGTCAGGGATCGAACGGGTCGTCAACGATCTCGTTCCGCGCGCCAGTTCCCGGTGAGCGCCGAACCCACCCGATCGAGGTAGGACGCGGTGAGTTGACGCATGGCGTCCAGGCTGAAGTCGTCGCCCGTGCACCACTGCCGCTCCGTGACCCTTATCACGCCGCCGAACACGGCCACGGCCAGCCGCGGCCGCGGGTCGGCGTCCACGTCCACGCCCTCGCGCTCGGCCAGCAGCCGGGCGATCGTCTCCTCCGTCGCCGCCGAGCGGCGCAAGTGCGCGGCGAGCAGCGCGGGCGTCGACTCGATCGTGCGGTACATGCGCAGATACAGCTCGACCGGGACGGCCGACTCCACGGTCTCCCGGATCGCGTCCCAGCCCTCCAGGACCGCCTGCCGCAGCGCCTCCAGCGGCGCCTCGTGCGGCGGACGCGCGCGTACGGCGTCGACGAAGCGCGCCTCCGTCATGTCCTGGACCGCGAACGCCACGTCCTCCTTGCCGGCGAAGTAGCGGAAGAAGGTGCGCTGCGAGACGTCGACGGCCTCGGCGATCTCGTCGACGGTCGTGTGCTCGTACCCCTGGGTCGTGAACAGTTCGAGGGCGGCGCGCAACAACGCTTCCCGGGTGCGCTGTTTCTTGCGTTCGCGCAGTGTTTCCATACGTGTCAGTTACTGTCGGATGAAATCATTTGTCAATTGTCAGAGGCTGTCACTAGCCTCGAAGGTATGACTAGTCAGACCACCATCGATGCGACGGGGCCGGGGGACGCGGCGCCCAAAGCCCCGCTCGAGTCGCCTCCGGCCGCGGGGCTGCGCGGCCATCCCTGGCTCACCCTGATCACCGTCGCCGTCGGCGTCATGATGGTGGCCCTCGACGGCACTATCGTGGCCATCGCCAACCCGGCCATCCAGAAGGACCTGGGGGCCACCTTCGCCCAGGTGCAGTGGATCACCAACGGCTACTTCCTCGCCCTCGCGGTCTCCCTGATCACCGCGGGCAAGCTCGGTGACCGCTTCGGCCACCGGCAGACCTTCCTCATCGGCGTCACCGGCTTCGCCTCCGCCTCCGGCGCCATCGGCCTGTCCCACAGCATTGCCGCGGTCGTGACGTTCCGCGTCTTCCAGGGCCTGTTCGGCGCGCTGCTGATGCCGGCCGCGCTCGGCCTGCTGCGGGCCACCTTCCCGGCCGAGAAGCTCAACATGGCCATCGGCATCTGGGGCATGGTGATCGGCGCGTCCACCGCCGGCGGCCCGATCCTCGGCGGCGTCCTCGTCGAGCACGTCGACTGGCAGTCGGTGTTCTTCATCAACGTGCCGGTGGGAGCGCTCGCCCTGATCCTGGGGGTGCTGATCCTGCTCGACCACCGCGCGGAGAACGCCCCGCGCTCCTTCGACCTCCTCGGCATCGCGCTGCTCTCGGGCGCGATGTTCTGCCTGGTGTGGGCCCTGATCAAGGCACCGACCTGGGGCTGGGGCGACGGGAAGACGTGGCTGTTCATCGGCGCGTCCGTGGTGCTCTTCGCCGTGTTCGCGTTCTGGGAGACCAGGGTCGAGGAGCCGCTGATCCCGCTGGGCCTGTTCCGCTCGGTCCCGCTCTCGGCCGGGGTCGTCCTGATGGTCCTCATGGCCATCGCGTTCATGGGCGGCCTGTTCTTCGTCACGTTCTACCTGCAGAACGTGCACGGCATGAGCCCCATCGACGCGGGCCTGCACCTGCTGCCGCTCACCGGCATGATGATCGTCGGCTCGCCGCTCGCCGGTGCCGCGATCACCAAGCTCGGCCCGCGCATCCCGCTGGCCGGCGGCATGGCCGCGACCGCGATCGCCATGTACGGCATGTCGACGCTCAAGGCCGACACCGGCAGCGGTGTGATGTCCGTCTGGTTCGCGCTCCTCGGCCTCGGCCTCGCGCCGGTCATGGTCGGCGCGACGGAGGTCATCGTCGGCAACGCCCCCATGGAACTGTCCGGTGTCGCCGGCGGCCTCCAGCAGGCGGCCATGCAGATCGGCGGCAGCCTCGGTACGGCCGTGCTGGGCGCCGTGATGGCCTCCAAGGTGGACAGCGACCTGCCGGGCAACTGGACGGGCGCGGGTCTGCCCGGGCTGACGCCCGGTCAGCTGGACCAGGCCTCCGAGGCGGTGCAGGTCGGTGTCGCCCCGGTGCCGAAGGGCGTGCCGGAGCAGATCGCCGCGAAGATCACCGAGGTCGCCCACCACACCTTCACCTCCGGCATGAGCCTCGCCTCCCTGGTCGCGGCGGGCGTGGCGGCGGTCGCCGTCTTCGTCGCGCTGCTCACCAAGCGAGGCGCGAACGCGGAGGCGGGCGTGGGCGTGGGCCACGTCTGACGGCTGCCTCCCGCGCCGTCCGCGGTCTTTGGGCGGAGTTCCCCTATCAGGGTGACTCCGCTGAAGATCGCTCGCACCGGCGCGCGCCGCGGGTCACAGTGGGTCAAGTCCTCCGCAGGGCATGGGGGGACGCCGGGCCGCGTCGCGCGCTGCCAGGAGGGGGGCAGCGCGCGCAGGTCTGCCGACGGCGAACCGGGGTACCCGCACATCGAAGCCGAACTGTCCATACGGCCGCAGGGAGTTGATGATGGCAGGCTTCGGGCACGGAACGCGCGGGTACCCCCGGTCACGTGGCCGGACGTGGCACCGGACCGGGCCGGACCGTGCGACGCTCGGAATCATCGGCACGATCTGTGCCGTGGCCGGTTTCTTCGCCCTGGGCATCGTCCTCGGCCCGGTGGCGGTGTTCTGCGGCTGGCAGTCCATGGGCCGCACCTGGTCCAACGGCCGCGACATCCCGGCCCTGGTGGCGCTGGTCCTGGGCGCGATAGACACGCTCCTGGCCATCGTCGCCCTGGCGGGCGCGGCAACGTGGAGCCACGGACTTCTCTAGGGCGTGTTTCGAAAGTGGCGTCGTCCGCCCGGAGGGCGGGGTCCGCGGCGTCTGGTGCGGTGCATCGCAGGGCGGAGGGTCGTCCTCGTACCGGGCGTACGTGGACGATCCCGACAACGCGGCGAGGTGCCGTGCCAGGCGTCGCGGACCAGACGGGACTTTCGAAACACGCCCCAGGGCCTGTCCGACGATTCCCGTCTGCCGCGCGGCGTCATGCACGCTCCCCCACTGCCTCAAGGGCGCGGGAGGTGCCCCCACTCGCCGCACCGGCCCCGGACCCGAGTACGTCGAGTACGAGGGCCTGGGGCCGGCACGCGGAGAGCACCCACCTGACGCCGCGCGGCCGCCCTTCGGGCAACGACGCGCATGGTCAGCCAGGTTCTAGGCGTCGCCGCCCGCCGCCCCCGGATGCGCCGCCGACACGTCCAGCAGCCGGTACCGGTCGATGGCCTGCTTCAGCACCGAGCGGTCGACCTTGCCCTCACGGGCCAACTCGGTCAGCACCGCGACCACGATCGACTGGGCGTCGATGTGGAAGAAGCGGCGCGCCGCACCGCGCGTGTCGGCGAAGCCGAAGCCGTCCGCGCCGAGCGACTGGTAGGTGCCCGGCACCCAACGTGCGATCTGGTCCGGAACCGAGCGCATCCAGTCGGACACGGCCACGAACGGACCCTCGGCGCCGCTGAGCTTGCGCGTCACGTACGGCACCCGCTGCTCCTCCTCGGGGTGCAGCAGATTGTGCTCCTCGCACGCCACCGCCTCGCGGCGCAGTTCGTTCCAGGAGGTGGCCGACCAGACGTCGGCACGCACGTTCCAGTCGTCGGCGAGGATGCGCTGCGCCTCCAGCGCCCAGGGCACCGCGACGCCCGACGCCATGATCTGCGCCGGGATCGAGCCGGTCGTGCCGTCGCTCAGCTTGTGGACGCCCTTGAGGATGCCCTCGACGTCCACGTTCGCCGGCTCGGCCGGGTGCTGGATGGGCTCGTTGTAGACGGTCAGGTAGTAGAAGACGTCCTCGCCGTGGGGGTGCTCGGCGTCGCCGCCGTACATGCGGCGCAGACCGTCCTTGACGATGTGCGCGATCTCGTACGCGTACGCCGGGTCGTACGCCACGCACGCCGGATTGGTGGAGGCGAGCAGCTGGGAGTGGCCGTCCGCGTGCTGCAGACCCTCGCCGGTCAGGGTCGTACGGCCGGCGGTCGCGCCCAGGACGAAACCGCGCGCCAGCTGGTCGGCCATCTGCCAGAACTGGTCGCCGGTGCGCTGGAAACCGAACATCGAGTAGAAGACGTAGACCGGGATCAGCGGCTCGCCGTGCGTGGCGTAGGCCGAGCCGGCGGCGATCAGGGAGGCCGTGCAGCCCGCCTCGGAGATGCCGTCGTGCAGCATCTGGCCCGTCGGCGACTCCTTGTAGGCGAGCAGCAGATCGCGGTCGACCGCCTCGTACTGCTGGCCGAGCGGGTTGTAGATCTTCGCGCTCGGGAAGAAGGAGTCCATGCCGAACGTGCGGTACTCGTCCGGCGCGATCAGCACGAACCGCTTGCCGATCTCCTTGTCCCGCATGAGGTCCTTCAGGAGCCGGACGAATGCCATCGTCGTGGCGATGGACTGCTGGCCCGTGCCCTTCTTCACCGTCGCGTACGCCTTGTCGTCCGGCAGTGCGAGCGGCTTCGAGCGCACGACGCGGGTGGGGACGTACCCGTCGCACGCCTTGCGCATGTCGTGCATGTACTGGATCTCTTCGGTGCCGCGGCCCGGGTGGTAGTACGGCGGGAGGCCGGACTCCAGCTCCTTGTCGGAGATCGGCAGGTGCAGCCGGTCCCGGAAGCGCTTGAGGTCGTCGACCGTCAGCTTCTTCATCTGGTGCGTGGCGTTGCGGCCCTCGAAGTTCGGGCCCAGCGTCCAGCCCTTGACCGTCTTGGCCAGGATGACCGTCGGCTGGCCCTTGTGCTCCAGGGCCGCCTTGTACGCCGCGTAGATCTTCCGGTGGTCGTGACCGCCGCGGCCCAGCATCAGGATCTGGTGGTCGGTCATGTTCTCGACCATCGCGCGCAGCCGTACGTCGTCACCGAAGAAGTGCTCGCGGATGTACGCGCCCGACTCGGTGGCGTACGTCTGGAACTGGCCGTCCGGCGTGGTGTTCATCTTGTTGACCAGCACGCCGTCGCGGTCCTGCGCGAGCAGCGGGTCCCAGGTGCGGTCCCAGATCAGCTTGATCACGTTCCAGCCGGCGCCCCGGAAGATCGACTCCAGCTCCTGGATGATCTTGCCGTTGCCGCGCACCGGGCCGTCGAGCCGCTGCAGATTGCAGTTGACCACGAAGGTCAGGTTGTCCAGATTCTCCCGCGCGGCGATGGACAGCTGGCCGAGCGACTCCGGCTCGTCCATCTCGCCGTCGCCCAGGAAGGCCCACACATGGGACTTGGCGGTGTCGGCGATCCCCCGCGCATGCATGTAGCGGTTCATCCGCGCCTGGAAGATCGCGGCGAGCGGGCCGAGGCCCATGGAGACCGTCGGGAACTCCCAGAAGTCCGGCATGGAGCGCGGGTGGGGGTAGCTGGACAGGCCGTTCGGGTGCTTCGACTTCTCCTGGCGGAAGCCGTCCAGCTGGTCCTCGGTGAGCCGGTCGAGCAGGTACGCGCGCGCGTAGATGCCCGGGGAGGCGTGGCCCTGGAAGAAGACCTGGTCGCCGCCGTCGCCCTCGTCCTTGCCGCGGAAGAAGTGGTTGAACCCGACGTCGTACAGCGAGGCCGAGGAGGCGAAGGTGGCGATGTGGCCGCCGACGCCGACGCCGGGGCGCTGGGCGCGTGACACCATCACCGCGGCGTTCCAGCGGGTGGCGTTGAGGATCTTGCGCTCGATCTCCTCGTTCCCCGGGAAGAACGGCTCGTCCTTGGTGGCGATGGTGTTGACGTAGTCCGTGCTGCGCATCTCGGGCACGGCCACACGTCGCTCGCGGGCGCGCTCGATCAGCCGCAGCATGAGATAGCGGGCCCGCTCCCGGCCGCGCTCGTCGACGGCGGCGTCGAGGGAGGCGAGCCACTCCTGGGTCTCCTCGGGATCGAAGTCAGGAACCTGACTCGGAAGGCCGCCAATGATGATCGGATTGCGATCGGATCCGGAACCCACGCTGTTCCTTACCTGTCAGAGGGCCGATTTCTTACTCGTGCCTGCACCGTTCCCCATCGTGTACCTCGGGACGGCGTACGTCATCTCCTCGGTGTCCCGACACTGTCTCCAGCGGTCAAAACGCAACGATACGCCCGGGGTGTGACGTGCTTGGCAAAGTTGTTCGATGGGCGTATCACCGGATGATTCCGAGAGGATTTCGAAGAGGGCAAACCGGGCACATCGGTGTGATGTGGGTCGGCGAGAATCGGGATACGGTGCCAGGAGTTGCGTCGACACGGCCGGGATCGTCACCGTTTCGGCGGTCCGGACGGCCGGGTACTTGCGCGATCCGCCCCGCCCGTGTGGACTACGGCCAATGCTTCGCGCACGCGCGTGGCTGAGATATTCACCAAGACATGATCAGGAGGCAACCCGTGAGCGCGACCGCGGACCACGCGGAGGAGCGGACGAACCCTGCCGCCAGGCTGGGGTTCCAGCCCGGGCAGGTGGTCCAGGAGATCGGCTACGACGACGACGTCGATCAGGAGCTCCGCGAGGCCATCGAGGAAGCCATCGAGGGCGACCTCATGGACGAGGACTTCGACGACGTGGCCGACGCCGTTGTGCTGTGGTTCCGTGACGACGACGGCGACCTGACGGATGCGCTGGTGGATGCCACCACGTACATCGAAGAGGGCGGCGCGATCCTGCTTCTCACGCCGAAGACCGGCCGTGCGGGGTACGTGGAGCCGAGCGACATCCAGGACGCGGCCACGACGGCCGGCCTGACGGCGTCGAAGAGCGTCAGCGTGGGCAAGGACTGGAGCGGAAGCCGCCTGGCCACGCCGAAGGCCGCCAAGTCCAAGAGGTGATCTCCTCCGTGTGAGAGGACGGGCCGGTTTTCGCCCCGGCCCGTCCTGAGCTCCCTGGTGATCGCTGCGTAGGGTGGACCCGAGCGTCAGCTGTGCGCTCACCCGAACAGCCCACCGAAGGGATGCACGACGATGGCGATCCAGGTCGGCGACAAGGCGCCCGACTTCGAGCTCAAGGACAACCACGGCCGCACCGTGAAGCTCTCGGACTTCCGCGGCGAGAAGAACGTGGTCCTGCTCTTCTACCCCTTCGCCTTCACCGGTGTGTGCACCGGCGAGCTGTGCGAGCTGCGCGACAACCTGCCGAAGTTCTCCGACCGCGAGACGCAGGTGCTCGCCGTCTCCAACGACTCCATCCACACCCTGCGCGTCTTCGCCGAGCAGGAGGGCCTGGAGTACCCGCTGCTCAGCGACTTCTGGCCGCACGGCAACGTCTCGCGCGCGTACGGCGTCTTCGACGAGGACAAGGGGTGCGCGGTACGGGGCACCTTCATCCTCGACAAGGAAGGCGTCGTGCGGTGGACCGTGCTCAACGGCCTGCCGGACGCGCGCGACCTGAACGACTACGTGAAGGCGCTCGACACCCTGTAGGCCGACCGTGGCCGACACCCGCGCTGCTCCGGTTCCAGGGCCTGCGGGGTGCGGGAACCCGTCACTAGGATCGGCTCGTTGATCCCATATCCGAAGCACGACGGGGCTCCCCGCCCCTGGACACCACATGGAGGACCCGTGGGAGTCAGCCTCAGCAAGGGCGGCAACGTATCGCTGACGAAGGAGGCCCCGGGCCTGACCGCCGTCATCGTCGGCCTGGGGTGGGACGTGCGCACCACGACCGGCACGGACTTCGACCTCGACGCCAGCGCGCTGCTGCTGAACAACTCCGGCAAGGTCGCCAGCGACCAGCACTTCGTTTTTTTCAACAACCTCAAGAGCCCCGACGGCTCGGTCGAGCACACGGGTGACAACCTCACCGGTGAGGGCGAGGGCGACGACGAGCAGATCAAGGTCAGCCTGTCCACCGTCCCGGCCGACATCGAGAAGATCGTCTTCCCGGTGTCGATCTACGACGCGGAGAACCGCCAGCAGTCCTTCGGTCAGGTCCGCAACGCCTTCATCCGCGTCGTGAACCAGGCCAACCAGCAGGAGATCGCCCGCTACGACCTGAGCGAGGACGCCTCCACCGAGACCGCCATGGTCTTCGGCGAGCTGTACCGGCACGGCGCGGAGTGGAAGTTCCGCGCCATCGGCCAGGGGTACGCCTCCGGCCTGCGCGGCATCGCCCAGGACTTCGGCGTCAACGTCTGATCCCGGCAGGGGTCCGACACCTGTCACGTCCGGCGCCGCACCGTTTACGGGCGGCGCCGGACGCGCAGGACAACCAGGGAAGCACCATTAGGGGAGGACCAGCATCATGGGCGTCACGCTCGCCAAGGGAGGCAACGTCTCCCTCTCCAAGGCCGCACCGAACCTCACCAACGTCATGATCGGGCTCGGCTGGGACGCGCGTTCCACCACCGGCGCCCCCTTCGACCTGGACGCGAGCGCGCTGCTGTGCGGCGCGAACAACCGGGTGCTGGGCGACGAGTGGTTCGTCTTCTACAACCAGCTCAAGAGCCCCGACGGCTCGGTCGAGCACACGGGTGACAACCTCACCGGTGAGGGCGAGGGCGACGACGAGACGATCCTGGTCGACCTCGCCAAGGTCCCCGCGCACTGCGAGAAGATCGTCTTCCCGGTCTCCATCCACATGGCCGACGAGCGCGGCCAGACCTTCGGCCAGGTCTCCAACGCCTTCATCCGCGTCGTGAACCAGGCCGACGGCCAGGAGCTGGCCCGTTACGACCTGAGCGAGGACGCCTCCACCGAGACCGCCATGATCTTCGGCGAGCTCTACCGCTACCAGGGCGAATGGAAGTTCCGGGCGGTCGGGCAGGGCTACGCGTCGGGCCTGCGCGGCATCGCCCTGGACTTCGGGGTGAACGTTTCGTAGCCGGTGGTACCGCCGGTAGGGTGCACCTCTAGACTCGGGTCAACGTTTAGCAAAGCCGAGTGCGGCGCGGGGGAGACCCTTCCTGGATTTCGCGGGGAGGCGCGCCCCCCTCACACGATTGGGTAGCCAGTGCTTCTGAAAACCTTCGGCTGGTCGTTCGCGGTGACCGCGCTCGGCCTGGTCGCCGCGGTCTTCTACGGGGGGTGGGAGGCCTTCGGGGTCGTCGCGATCCTGGCCGTCCTCGAGATCTCCCTGTCGTTCGACAACGCCGTGGTCAACGCCGGCATCCTGAAGAAGATGAACGCCTTCTGGCAGAAGATCTTCCTCACGGTCGGCGTTCTCATCGCGGTCTTCGGCATGCGGCTGGTCTTCCCCGTCGTCATCGTCGCCATCACCGCCAAGCTCAACCCGTACGACGCGGTCCACCTGGCCCTCACCGACAAGGACCGCTACCAGCAGCTGGTCACGGACGCCCACCCGGCCATCGCCGCCTTCGGCGGCATGTTCCTGCTGATGATCTTCCTCGACTTCATCTTCGAGGAGCGGGACATCCAGTGGCTGCGCTGGATCGAGCGGCCCCTGGCCAAGCTCGGCAAGGTCGACATGCTGTCGGTCTGCATCTCGCTGATCGTCCTGCTGATCACCTCCTTCACCTTCGCCACCCACGCCCACCAGCACGGTGGCGCGCACGCCGACAAGGCCCAGACGGTCCTGATCGCCGGCATCGCCGGCCTGATCACCTACATGATCGTCGGAGGTCTCTCGGGCTACTTCGAGGACCGGCTCGAGGAAGAGGAGGAGCGCGAGCACGAGGAGGAGGAAGAGGCCGCCCGCACCGGCAAGAAGCGCTCGGCGGTCGTCCTGGCCGGCCAGGCCGCGTTCTTCATGTTCCTCTACCTGGAGGTCCTGGACGCGTCCTTCTCCTTCGACGGTGTGATCGGCGCCTTCGCCATCACCAACGACATCGTGATGATGGCCCTCGGCCTCGGCATCGGCGCCATGTACGTCCGGTCCCTCACGGTCTACCTGGTCCGCCAGGGCACCCTCGACGACTACGTGTACCTGGAGCACGGCGCCCACTACGCCATCGGCGCCCTGGCCGTGATCCTCATGGTCACCATCCAGTACGAGATCAACGAGGTCGTCACCGGTCTCGTCGGTGTCGTCCTGATCGCCTGGTCCTTCTGGTCCTCCGTCCGCCGCAACCGCGCCCTGGCGGCCGCCGGCGAGGGCGCCGACGAGAAGGCCGAGATCTCCTCAGGGGTGTGATCCCCTTCCCCTACGGGACAGATCCGGGCGGTGACGGGGTGTGGCGCCCCGCACGGTGAGGAACGCTCTGGATCGGGGCGGCCGACGCGGTCGGCCGCCCCGACAGCGTCATGGACGACGAGCACACGGACACCAGGGGCGGGAATGGGCTTCTTCGACGGGCTGCGCGGCGCCAACGCCGCCGACTTCGACGCGGGCAACTCGACGAACAGCATCGAACTCACCGGGCGGCGCCAGACGGTGTCCCTCACCAAACAGGGCGCGGCCACCGGCCATCTGCGCATCAACCTCACCTGGCGGATGCGCACCTCCGACTTCGACGCCAACCAGCGCACCAGCCTGCTGCGGCACCCCTTCAAGGCTCTGAGGCCACCGGAGGTCCTCGGCCACGGCCAGAGCATGGTCAACGTCGACCTCGACCTGGGCTGCCTGTACGAACTGACCGACGGCACGAAGGGCGTCGTCCAGCCGCTGGGCGGCTATCTCGGCGACGTCAACGCACCGCCGTACATCAAGCTCAGCGGCGACGACCGGTTCGGCTCGGCGTCCGGCGAGACGATGTACGTCAACCTCGACCACCGCGACGCCATCAAGCGCCTGCTGGTCTTCGTCTACATCTACGACCAGACCCCGGCCTTCGACCGCACCCACGCCATCGTCACCCTGTACCCGAGCAACGGCCCCCACATCGAGATAGGCCTCGACGAACGCCACCCCCAGGCCCGCTCCTGCGCCGTGGTGCTGATCGAGAACGTGAAGGGCGAACTGGTCGTCCGCCGCGAGGTGAAGTTCGTGTACGGCTTCCAGGGCGAGCTGGACCGGCTGTACGGGTGGGGGTTGCAGTGGGGGCGGGGCTACAAGACCAAGGTGGAGCGGTGAGGCGGCTCCCTCACTGCCCGATGAACTGCGGCCCCTGCGGAGGCAGCCGGAAGTTCGGATCCACCGGCCCCACGGCCGCCGGCACCGGCTGGGGATATCCGTACGCGGGTGGGGCCGAGACCGGCTGCGGATAGCCGTAGGCAGGCGGCTGCTGCGGCACGGCCGACGTCGGCTGCTCCGGCGGAGCCACCGGGGCCTCGGCCTCCGACTCGTCCACCGAGATGCCGAAGTCCGTCGCCAGCCCCTTCAGCCCGTTCGAATACCCCTCGCCCAGCGCGCGGAACTTCCAGGCCTCCCCGCGCCGGTACAGCTCACCGCAGATCAGCGCCGTCTCCGCGCCCGTCTCCGGCTTGATGTCGAACACGGCCAGTGGCTCGGCGTCGGCGACCGCCGCGTCGTACAGCAGGATGCACAGCGACGGCACCCGGTCGAAGGTGACGCCGTCCGCGGACGCGACCAGCAGGATCCGGCCGACGTCCGGCTCGACACCGGGCAGGTCGGTCTGGACCGTGTCGGTCAGGCCCTCGGCGATCCGCTTCTTGCCCAGCCGCCACACCTTCCCGGAGGGGTGCCGGGGCTGGTTGTAGAAGACGAAGTCCTCGTCGGAGCGCACACGGCCGTCGGGACCCAGCAGCAGTGCCGACGCGTCCACGTCCGGGACTCCCTGCCCCGGCGCCCAGCGCAGCACGGCGCGGACCGTCTCGGCTTCCAGCGGGACGTTCGACCCCTTCAGCATCGCGTGCGTCATGCGGTCATCCTGCCTTCTCGGTCCTGGCCACGACAATGCGGGGGGTAGTGTCCGCAACAGCGCCGACACGGGCGAGTCACCGGAAATTCATGCCCGCGGGGAACCTCCGACATGGATCCCTACGTACTATTACCGGCCACCCTTTACCGAACACTGAGACTCGGGCTCATCGCCCTGGGGGAGTTCTATGCGTCATTTCGGGCACATCGCCCCCGAGGTGCGGCAGCGCCTCTTCCACCGGGAGCCGTGCGCGTTCACCGCGGACGCCTCGCCCCGGTTGCTCGCCGCCGCCCTCGGCGCCACCCTGTACAGCCCGGCCACCCGGCCGCGGCTCGCCGACGACATCGTCAAGCAGGCCGGGAACGGCGTGGTCTCGATGGTGCTGTGCCTGGAGGACTCGATCGACGACGCGGACGTCGTGGCCGGCGAGGAGAACCTCGTCCGGCAGTTCGCCGACCTGGCCGCCCGGCCCGGCGTCGAGCCGCCGCTGCTCTTCATCCGCGTGCGCGCCCCCGAGCAGATCCCGGACCTGGCGCGGCGGCTCGGGCCGTCCGTGCGGCTGTTGTCCGGATTCGTGCTGCCCAAGTTCACCGAGGAGCGCGGCATACCCTTCCTGGAGGCCCTGACCGCCGCCGAGGCGGAGTGCGGGCGCCGGCTGTTCGCCATGCCGGTCCTGGAGTCCCCGGAACTGCTCTACCGCGAGTCCCGCGTGGACACCCTGGAGGGGATCTTCCGCGCGGTCGACAAGTACCGGGACCGGGTGCTGGCGCTGCGCCTCGGCGTGACCGACTTCTGCTCCTCCTACGGCCTGCGCCGCGCTCCCGACATGACCGCCTACGACGTCCAGATCGTCGCCTCGGTGATCGCCGACGTCGTGAACATGCTGGGCCGGGCCGACGGCACCGGATTCACCGTGACCGGGCCCGTCTGGGAGTACTTCCGGCTCTCCGAGCGCATGTTCAAACCGCAGCTCAGGCAGAGCCCCTTCCTCGAGGTGCAGGCCGTCGAGCTGCGCGAGAAGCTGATCGAGCACGCCATGGACGGGCTGCTGCGGGAGATCTCCCTCGACCAGGCCAACGGCCTGCTGGGCAAGACCTGCATCCACCCCACCCATGTGCTGCCCGTGCACGCGCTGTCCGTGGTCAGCCACGAGGAGTACGGCGACGCCCAGGACATTCTCCGACCGGAACGCGGCGGCGGGGGCGTACTCCGGTCGGCCTACACGAACAAGATGAACGAGGTGAAGCCGCACCGCGCCTGGGCCGAACGGACCCTGCTGCGCGCCGAGGTCTTCGGGGTCGCCCACGAGGACGTCGGTTTCGTGGAGCTGCTCGCCGCGGGAATGAACGCATGAGCAACGCAGTGAACGACGGCGTCTGGTCCGGCAGCTGGGCCGCCGAGCGGCTCGGGGTCGAGCTCGTGGGGGACGACGCACTGCGGTCCCTGCTGGGGCTCGCGCTGCGCCGCAATCCCAAGCGCGCCCATCTCCTGGTGTCGAACGTCCTCGGCAAGCATGTGCCGCAGTCGCCGGCGGTCGTCTACGGCCATGGATACCGGCTCGGCCGCCGGGTCGCCGAGCTGCTCTCCGCGGCCGAGGCGCGCGCCGCGGTCGTCCTGGGGTACGCGGAGACCGCGACCGGACTGGGCCACGCCGTGGCCGACGGCCTCGGTACGGCGCCGTATCTGCACTCCACGCGGCGGCCGGTGGCCGGGGTCGCCCCGGCGGGCGGCTTCGAGGAGTCGCACTCGCACGCCACGTCGCATCTCCTGCTGCCCGAGGATCCGGAGCTGCTGTCCGGTCAGGGGCCGCTGGTGCTGGTCGACGACGAGTTCTCCACCGGCAACACGGTCCTCAACACCATCCGGGACCTGCACGGGCGGCACCCGCGGCAGCGGTATGTGGTGGTCGCCCTGGTCGACATGCGCTCCCCCGAGGACGCAGCGCGGATGGAGCGGTTCGCCGAGGAGATCGGGGCGCGGGTGGATCTCGTCGCCACCGCCTCCGGGGCCGTACGGCTGCCGGAAGGTGTGCTGGAGAAGGGGCAGCGGCTGGTGGCCGCACACCGGACACAGCCCCCCGCCTGCGAACCGCCGCTGCGGTCGGCGCACGTGGTGCGTGTGGACCTGCGCTGGCCCTCCGGCCTCCCCGACGGCGGTCGCCACGGTTTCACGCCCGCCCACCGGACCCGTCTGGAGGCCGCGCTGCCCAAGATGGCGGCCCGCGTGTCCGACGCCCTGCCGCCCGGCGCCCGCCGTGTCCTCGTGCTCGGCTGCGAGGAGCTGATGTACGCACCCCTGCGCCTCGCCCGAGAGCTGGAGCAGGTCACGAACGCGGAGGTGCGCTTCTCGACCACCACCCGCTCACCCGTCCTCGCCGTGGACGACCCCGGATACGCGATCCGCACCCGGCTGGTCTTCCCCGCGCACGACGGCCCGGCCGACGGCCCCGGCGAGCGCTACGCCTACAACGTGGCGGGCGCAGGCTTCGACGCCGTCGTCGCCGTCGTGGACTCCGTCGCCGAGACCCCCGCCCTGCACGCGCCCGACGGCCTGCTGGCCCGGCTCGGCGCGCACACCCCGCACGTCCTGCTCGCGGTCGTCCCGTCGTACGTACCGCACGCTCCCGAAAGGCCGGCCATGCTGCCCGAGCCCCTCCGCGGCCCCGCATTCTCCAGTTACGTGCCCGAGGAGGTCGGCTGGCTGCTCCAGGACCTCTCCGACGTCACGCTGGAGGCGCCGACCGAGGAGCGGGAGGAGGCCATCCAGAGCGGCGGCGCGCACTACGCCGAGTCGCTGCCGGTGGAGTACCAGCCCAGCGAGCAGTACCAGGAGCTGTTCCACGCGGCCCTGGACGCCTCCGCGGCCCGGATCGCGCAGGCCGTCGGCGTGGTGACCGAGACGGTCGTCGCCGAGCGGTCACCGCGCCCGGTACTGGTCTCCCTCGCCCGCGCCGGCACGCCGGTCGGCATCCTGATGCGCCGCTGGGCCCGTTTCCGGCACGGCCTCGACCTGCCGCACTACGCGGTGTCGATCGTGCGCGGCCGGGGCATCGACGCCAACGCCCTGCGCTGGCTGGCCGCCCACCACGACCCGCGCGACGTCGTGTTCGTCGACGGCTGGACCGGCAAGGGCGCCATCACCCGCGAACTCACCCAGGCCGTCGAGGAGTTCGAGGCGAAGGAGGGCATCACCGGGTTCGACCCGGAGATCGCCGTGCTCGCCGACCCGGGCTCGTGCGTGCGCACCTACGGCACCCGCGAGGACTTCCTCATACCCTCCGCGTGCCTCAACTCGACCGTCTCCGGACTGATCTCCCGCACCGTCCTGCGCGCGGACCTGGTCGGCCCGGACGACTTCCACGGCGCGAAGTTCTACCGCGAACTCGCCGGTGCGGACGTCTCCGTGGCCTTCCTCGACGCCGTCTCCGTCCGCTTCCCCGAGGTCGCCGACGCCGTCGGCACCGCGGTGAAGGAGCTGATGGCCGAGGACCGCACCCCGACCTGGGCCGGCTGGGAGGCGGTGGAGCGGATCAGCGAGCAGTACGGCATCCACGACGTGAACCTCGTCAAGCCCGGCGTGGGCGAGACCACCCGGGTGCTGCTGCGCCGGGTGCCGTGGAAGATCCTCGCGCGCGTGGGAGCCGGCGCCGACCTCGACCACGTCCGGCTGCTCGCCGAGCAGAGGGGAGTCCCCGTCGAGGAGGTCGGCGAGCTGCCTTACACCTGCGTCGGGTTGATCCACCCCGAGTACACGCGAGGCGCCACGGGCGCCGACGGCAAGGCGGTGAGCGTCTGATGCCGGTGCTGGTGGCGAGCGACCTGGACCGCACGCTGATCTACTCCTCGGCGGCCCTCGCCCTGACCATGCCGGACGCGCGGGCGCCCCGGCTGCTGTGCGTCGAGGTGCACGAGAGCAAGCCGCTGTCCTACATGACGGAGACGGCGGCCCAGCTGCTGACCGAGCTCGGCGATGCGGCCGTCTTCGTGCCGACGACCACCCGCACGCGCAAGCAGTACCAGCGGATCAACCTGCCCGGACCGCCCCCGAAGTACGCGATCTGCGCCAACGGCGGACATCTGCTGGTCGACGGCGTCACCGACGCCGACTGGCACGCGGGCGTACGGGCCCGCCTGGCCGCCGAGTGCGCGCCGCCGGCCGAGGTCGGCGAGCATCTGCTGCGCTCGGCCGACCCGGCCTGGCTGCGCAAGCACCGGGCCGCCGAGGACCTGTTCGCCTATCTCGTCGTCGAGCGCGAGCTGCTGCCCGAGGAGTGGGTCAAGGAGCTGGCGGTGTGGGCGGAGAACCGCGGCTGGACGGTCTCGCTCCAGGGCCGCAAGATCTACGCCGTCCCCCGGCCGCTCACCAAGAGCGCCGCCGTCCGTGAGATCGCCCGCCGTACGGGCGCCGACCTCACCCTCACGGCCGGGGATTCCCTCCTGGACGCCGACCTCCTCCTCGCCGCCGACCGAGGCTGGCGCCCCGGCCACGGCGAACTGGCCGACACGGGCTGGACAGCCCCGGACGTCGCGGCACTGCCGGAGCGGGGGGTACTGGCGGGGGAGCGGATCGTACGGGAGTTCCTGAGGGCGACGCGCGCGGCAACCTCCTAACCGCAACAGCCCCCACCACAGCAGCTCCCACCGCCGCCCCCGCCACTGGCGGGGGCCGCGGTGGCCGTGCCGCCCACAGCCACCGTCGACAGCAGCTTCACGGTGTCGTCATGCCCCGCGGGGCATGACGCGGGAGCGGCCGACTCGGCCATCGGACGGTTCAGTTCGAAGGTGTCGCCGCAGGTACGGCACCGATACTCGTAGCGAGGCATGCGCACAGGTTAACCGGCGCCGCCGGACCCGGGCCCTTCCTGCTCCCCGCCGGGCAGCGGCATCGTCACCGGCGGCGTACCGGTCTCGTGCTCACGCCCCGGCGGTTCGGTGCCCGGATCGGGATGGCGGGCCCGCCAGTACGGGTTGTCGTGCGGGAGGGTCGAGCCGACCCGGCCGTACATGCCGAAGGTCATCAGCAGCAGGCCCACGATGAAGCTGAAGAACACGTTCGGGATCCTGAACGCCAGGAAGTTGTAGTCGGTGTCCAGCAGGGCCAGGAACAGGAAGCCGTTCAGCAGGAACAGCACACCGAACACCATGTTCAGCGTCGACGCCACGTTCCCGCCCGCCACCATGCCGGCCAGCAGGATCACGCCGACGGCGATCGACAGCACGCTCAGCGTGCCGTTGGTGTTCAGTCCGGCGACACGGTCACCGCTGAGGCTGAAGAAGCCGATGTGGTTGATCAGTCCCAGGATGCCGAAGACGACCAGGAACGCGCCGATCAGTCCCGCGCCGATCCGGTAGACCGTGTTCAGCTTGTGGTCGACGGGCAGGTGCTCGTCGAACGAGATCCGCCGCCGCGGCCTCGCGTGCACAGGTGCGTGTGTGGCCATGTCCGCCTCCCTCGGGCGCTAGCGGAGGCCATCCGTCCATCCAATATCCGCCTGCCCGACCGCACCCGGCAACACACGCCCGCCACGCCGCCGACCACCGACCCGCGACCGGTAGCCGGCACACACCCGCGCGAGCGGCCCTCAGTGCCCCCCGCGCTCCTCGCGGATCCGGGCCACCACCCGGGCCGCCGTCTGGCGGACGGCCTCCGTCTCGGTCAGGAAGTGCCAGTAGTCGGGGTGTCGGCCCTCCAGCGAGCCGATCGCCCGCTCCAACCGCCCCACCGCGTCGTCCAGCGACCGGGCGTGCCGGGGATCGGGGGTCGTACGGCCCGTCATGGCCAGCCGCTGGGCGTCCCGGATCGTGAACCGGGTCCGCTCGATCTCCCCCTGCGGATCCTTCTGCACCTCGTTCAGCCGCCGGAGCCGGTCACCCGCGGCCGACACGGCCTCGTCGGTGGTGTTCAGCAGGGCGCGTACCGTCGACAGCAGCGAGGTCGCGTCAGGCCAGCGCTGGTCGTCCCGCGCCGCCTGGGCCTCGCGGAGCTTCAGCTCGGCCTGCCGTACGTTCTCCGCGGCCTGCTCGGGCACGCGCTGCAGGTCCTGCCAGCAGGCGGCCGCGAACCGGCGCCGCAGCTCACTGAGCACGGGGTCCACCTGCCCGGCCCTGGTGGTCAGCGCCTGCGCGCGGGTGCGCAGGCTGACCAGCCGGTGGTCGATCTCGGCAGCCTTCTGCGGCAGTCGCTCGGCCTCGGCGCGGATCGCCCCGGCCTCCCGCTGCACCCGCTCGGCCCGCTCCAGGGTCTGCTGCGCCCCGTGCTGCCCGGCGCCCTGGTTCAGCTTGGTCAGTTCGGGCGACAGGGCGGCGAGCCGGGCGGCGAGGTCGTCGGCGCGCAGGCCCTTCGCCCGTGCGGCGTCCAGGGCGTTGCTCGCGCCCAGCAGCGCCTGCCGGGCCCGCTCCACGGCGGGCGCCAGCCGGGCCAGCCGGGTCTCGGCCTTGTCGAGCAGCGGTCCCAGCGAGCTGCCGAAACGGTCCAGCTCCTGCTTGACCCGGATCAGCTCGTCCTTGGCGGACGTCAGCTCCGAGCGCGCCCGCGCCGCCGTGGCGGCCTCCAGGTCGTCCCGGTCCAGGTCATGGGCGTCGACGGCCTGGATGTAGCGCTGGCTGACCTCGTCGATGCGCTGCCCGAGCGCCGCGTAGTCGGCGGCGGCGCGCCGGGCAGCGGGGGAGTCGTCCACGGCCGCGATGGTCTCGACGGAGATCCGCAGGTCGCGCTGGGCGGTGTCGAGTTCGTAGAACGCGGCTGCCGCGGCGTCCCTCGCGGCCTGTGCCTCGGCGCGCTGGCCCTCCCGGCCGCCGAACCAGCGCCGGGTGCCGCCGCCGGCGAACGCGGCGGGCAGGGTGAGCACGGCCAGCACCGGAAGGCCGATCAGGGCGAGGGTGTCGCGCAGGGCCGTGGACCGGGCCCGTACGGCGGTCGACGGCGGGTACGACCGCGTCGCTGGCGTGCCCGGTGTCCCCGTCACATCCCTCTCCCGTGCTGTGGTCCGCCGTGGGTGGTGTCATTCTCCCACCCGTTGTAGACGAACACACGGGCCGGTCAGTTCGCGGTACGGACCGTGACCTTCCCGTTCGCGGAGTCCGCGGTCACCCGGTGCGGGCTCCGGTCGCGCTGCGGTACCCCCACCGAGACCGGGCCGTTGTCCGACTCGGCCGTCACGTGGTACTCGGCGCGGGGCAGGCTGACCGTCACGCTCCCGTTGTCGCTGCCGGCGTTCACCGTGTCGGGTACGGCGCCGAGGCGAAGGTCCACCGTGCCGTTGCCGACGTCGGCCCGTACCCGGCGGGAGGTGACGTCCGCGCGGACCGTGCCGTTGTCGGATCCCAGGTCCACCGGCCCGGTGGAGTCGGTGACGTGGACATCGCCGTTGCTCGTACGGATGCCGAGTGCGGCCGTGAACCCGCTGGCCCGCACGCTGCCGCTCCCGTCGACCACCTTGACGCCGATCCCGGCCGGCACCTCGATGCGGTAGCGGGCCGAGCAGTCGGCGAGCAGCCCCGAGCAGTGCTCCCGCAGCACCAGCCGGTTGCCGTCGAGCGACCAGCCGAGCTTCGGCCCGCTGCCGATGGCCACCGATCCTTGGAACCACCGCGTGACCCGGACCGGACCCGCCTCGTGCCTCCGGGAGGCGACCAGCTCGATCGCCGCGTCGTCGGAGTCGACGGTGAGCGTCCGGCCGTGGAGGGCGAAGGAACGGTGGGCCGGGTGCCTGTCGTCATCGGCCGAGGCACCACAGGCGCTGAGTCCGGCGGCGAGCACCCCGGTGCCCACGGCCAGTAAGGCGGCGCGGACGGAAACGGAACGGGTCATGAGAAGTTCTCCCCCCTGGGACGGTCTGCGACGACCGTAGACGATCCAGGTGAGAACGGTGATCCGGACAGCTCCCCGGTCGGGGGTGGGGTCAACCCCCGTGGACGGCCCCGGACCCGGCGCGACGGGTTTGCCGCGCACCGGTGCCGGCAAGGTAGGCTGTCGAATCGTCCTGGGCGCGTGCTCGGGCGTCCGGGTGCGTAGCTCAGGGGTAGAGCGCCTGCCTTACAAGCAGGATGTCGGCGGTTCGAAACCGTCCGCGCCCACCAGCGAGCCCCCGGCCCATGCGGCCGGGGGCTTTCGTCATCGCGCCGTCATTCCTCCTCGTCGGGCTGTTCGTGGGCGTGCTTGAGCACGGAGCGGGCGTCCATGCGGTCGGCTGCCGCGACCTCGGCCCAGAAACGGTGGGTGCTGACGAACACCGCGAGTTCGTGCTCGCGGCGGCGCAGCTTCTCCACCTCGGCCTGCTCGTCCGCCGTCCAGCCCGGGGACGCGGGACGCTCCACCTTGCGCCAGCCGGTGTCGTCGCTGAAGCCGTCCATCGGCTCGACCGACCAGGGCAGACGCTTGAGCAGGGCCGACAGCTCGGCCCGGACCTGATGCAGCTCCTCCTGACCGGCGAGGAGGTCACTGGGGAATTCATAGGTCGTAGCCACACGCCAATGCTACGCCTGTTCGATTTTGAGGGGCGAGCTCGTTCGCGAGGTCCGCGGGAGGTTCAGCCGAACGGGTGGTCCGGCGGGCGGGGCCCGCCCGCCGGACCCGTGGCAGGGCCGTGCCGTCGTCAGTGACCGGCTGCCCGCAGCTCGTCCACCAGCCGGGCCGTCACCGGCACCGGTACGCGGTGCCGGTCTGCCGCGCGCAGCAACGCCCCTCCGACGGCGTCGAGTTCGAGCGGCCGACCCGCCTCGGCGTCGCGCTGCATGGAGGACTTCGCGCCGGGCGGGAAGGCGTCGTAGCGGGCCATCGCCCGGGCCGGGTCCGCCGGGCCGCCGCAGGCGCGGCTGACCGCGCCGGCCTCGGCCACCAGTGCCTCCAGTTCGTCCCGGTGCCGGGTGCGGGCCTCGCCGAGCGGGAGGCCGTACCGGGTGGTGAGCAGGGCGAAGGGAGCGAGGAACGCCATCTTGGCCCACAGGGCCGCCGTTTCGTCCTCGACCGCACGGGCGGTCGTACCGGCGGACGCCAGGGCGGCCGCCAGCTCGTCGAGACGGGGCCGGGGTACGGCGTCCCCGGCCAGGTCGATCTCCGTGAACGGGCTGCCGTGTTCGATCATGCCGGGGCCGGTCCGCGTCGACTCCACCCGGATCACGGCCGGGGCGACCCGGTCGGGACGGTACCGGGCGCGCAGGCCCGCGGGGTGTTCGACGCCGTTCAGGAGCGGTACGACGAGGGCGTCGCCCAGCGCGGCGGGCGGTAGCCGGGTGAGCGCGGCGTCCAGCGCGGTGTGCTTGACGGCGATCAGGCAGGCGTCCACCGGCTCGCGCAGCTCGGTGTCCGCCTCGACGGGGGCGGTGAACACGCCGAACTGCGGGCTGCGGACGGTGATTCCGGTACGGCGCAGGGTGTCGGCCGTACTGTCCTGGGCCAGGCAGATCACCCGGTGTCCGGAGCGGGACAGCACAGCGGCCAGGAGGCCGCCGACGCCGCCGGGTCCGAGTACGGCCACGGTGTTCTTTTTCGCCAAGGCGTTCGCCATGAGGCTCTTCCTCTCGACGGTCGGCCCCGGGGGTCGGTGGCCGCCTTCGGCGGGATCATCGCACCGCGGCCAGAGGTGCGTGAGACTGGGGGGCATGTGCCGGAGCATCAAGACCCTGCGTCCGCCCGTGCTGCCTGGTGAGGCCACGGAGGAGGACATCCACGCCGCCGCACTGCAGTACGTGCGGAAGATCTCGGGCTTCAGGGCCCCCGCCGCGCACAACCGCGAGGTCTTCGACCGTGCGGTGGCGGCGGTCGCCGAGGCCACGGCGGAACTGCTCGGGGGGCTGGAGGTGCGGGGGCGGTCGGTCAGGAGCGCCCCGTAGCACCCGGTGCCGCGTCATGAGACAACTGGTCCGCGCATACGCCCAGTTGACAGACCTGCACGGCCCTGCGCGGCCCTTGCGGGCCCGTCCGCGCCGCTCGGCCGGCGCTTGGGCTCACCTATGGCCAAATGTTGAACTTCCAAGCACTGATTAGGCACTCCTAACCTGGGTGCTCCATTCGGTACCGCCGCCCCCACGACCGGCCCTCGAACGTCCCCGGCCGGCCCGACCGACACCGAAGAGGAGAACCCCGCTCATGACCGCACGTCTCCATACCGCTCAGCCCTACGTCCTCGGGCTCTTCCGCATCGTCGTGGGCCTGCTCTTCACCGTCCATGGCGCCGCGTCCCTCTTCGGCGTCCTCGGCGGCGCCGTCGGCACCCGGGGCGGCACGATCCCGGCCGGCACCTGGCCGGGCTGGTACGCGGCCGTGATCCAGCTGGTCGCCGGCGCCCTGGTGCTCCTCGGTCTCGGGACCCGGGGGGCCGCGCTGCTCGCCTCGGGCTCGATGGCGTACGCCTACTTCGACGTGCACCAGCACCTCGCGCTGTGGCCCATCCAGAACGGCGGCGAGCTGCCCGTGCTGTTCTGCTGGTCCTTCTTCCTGCTGGTCTTCACCGGCTCCGGCGCCTTCGGGCTCGACCGGCTCGTCGCCCGCCGCGCCGTCGCGGACGGCCGGGCCACCACCGAGCAGACCCCGATAGCCGCCTGACACGACGACGGCGCCCTTCCCCGCCACAGGGGGGCAAGGGCGCCGCCCCTTTCCCGCGGCCGGTCCCCGTTCACGACCCCCCGCGGAACGGCACGGTGAGGCAGGCCACCCGGGCGCCCTTCATGCCGGGCTCGTTGTGAATCAGCACCGAGCCGGCCTCTCCCTTGCGGAAGGACCAGGAGTGCTCGGCCCTGGCGCCGCCGATCCCGTTCGCGTCGGACTTGAAGTCCAGCCAGATCTCGTTGTCCTCGGTGGTGTGGGCAGCGTCCGTGCCGGGCTTGTTCTGGTAGTGCTTGCCTGCGGCGGCCGGGTCGGCGCCGCAGGCCTTCTGATGGACGTGGACCCCGAAGAGGTGGTTGGGCTTGACGCCGGCCACTCGCATCTCGACGGTCGTGGCGCCGTTCGCCGCCGTGTTCTGGCGGACCAGGATCAGGGCGCCGGGCGGGACGAGCTTCTTGTCGTACGTCACCGCGTTCGCCTTCGCCGACCCGCCCGGCGGGGAGAACGCGCCGTAGGCCTCCAGGGAGTAACCATGCGCGGTGCTCGAAGTTCCGGTCGCGATGAGGGCCGCGGCGAGAGCGCCCGCGTAAACGGCTGCCACCATGATGTGCACCTTTTTCTGCGCCAATGCGCCGTTCTCGGATGTGTGCCTGAGGTCCGTGCAGGTCTGTCTCCATTGCCACGGACACGGCACGGCCGCGCCGCACAGCCGCCACCGTTCGGGTGACGCGGCGCAGCGACCGCATCGACTCTCAGTAGCCCCCTCGGCCCCCGGAGGCCCTCCTGCCACACCACCGGCGTACGCTGTACGGCTGTCAACGGGGGAGCCGGGGGAGTCGTCGTGTTCGAGAGTGTGGGGTCACTGGCCGCCGGGCCATGGATCTATGCCGCGGTGGTCGTGTCCGTACTGCTCGACGTGTTCGTGCCGGTGCTGCCGAGCGGCGTGCTCGTCATCACGGCGGGTACGGCGGCGGCGGCCGGGTCGGGCGCGGCGACCGGCCAGGTCCCGCACAACGTGCCGGACCTCCTGGTCCTGGTCCTCTCCGCGGCGACGGCCTCGGTCCTCGGCGATCTGGTGGCGTACCGCCTGGCCTGGCGGGGCGGCGAGCGGCTGGACCGGGCCATAGCGCGCTCCCGGCGGCTGACCGCCGCGCAGGAACGTCTCGGCGACGCCCTGACCCGGGGCGGCGGCGCGCTGGTGGTCCTCGCCCGCTTCGCCCCCGCCGGCCGCTCGGTCGTCTCCTTCTGTGCGGGCGCCGCCCACCGCCGCGCCCGCGACTTCGTCCCCTGGTCCGCCCTGGCCGGCCTCTCCTGGGCCGCCTACAGCGTGGCCCTCGGCTACTACGGCGCCCAGTGGCTCGGCGCGACCTGGCTGGCCACGGCCGTCTCGTTCGTCGCCCTGTGCGCGGCGGGCGCGGCGGCGGGGTACCTGATGCGGCGCCGCCCGGCTTCCTGACCCCCGCGTCCCGGGGGTGTGGGGCCGTGTCCGGTCCGGGAGCGTGCTCGCGAGGGCCGCGTGGGTGACGAGCGAGCGCTCGGGCATGCATGACGCGTTCATGTCACCATAGGCATCCGGCGGTGTTCGCGGCCGAACCTCCACATCCCGTACGATGGGGGGCGCAGAAGGGGAGTAGCTCTTCGCCGGACCGTCGACATACTGCTCAGCCAGCCTGAGCCGGCGCCCGGAGGCGGAGCCATCGAGTTCTTCGAGGCCGCCAGCGAGACCTTCGGCAAGCAGTGCACGCCCGTGTCCCCGCGGCACGGGCGCCGAGTGTGCTGCCGTGCCGAGGTGTCATCGCACGACGTACCGCACTCTCGGCGGGGCAGCCCGACCGATTGAGGGACCTTGATCAGCATCACCGTGACGGCGCTCGTCTTCGGCGTCATCTTCCTTGCCGAGCTGCCGGACAAGACCGCGCTCGCGGGCCTCGTCCTCGGCACCCGCTACCGCGCCGGCTACGTCTTCGCGGGTGTCGCCGCCGCCTTCCTGCTGCACGTCGTGCTGGCCGTCGCGGCCGGCAGCGCGCTGACCCTGCTGCCCCAGCGGATCGTGCACGCCATCACCGGCGTCCTCTTCCTCGGCGGCGCGGCGATGCTGCTGCTGCAGAAGCACGAGGACGAGGAGGAGATCAAGAAGCCGGCCGACCAGTCCTTCTGGAAGGTCGCCGGCACCGGCTTCACGCTGATCCTCGTCGCCGAGTTCGGCGATCTCACCCAGATCATGACCGCCAACCTCGCCGCCCGCTACAACGCCCCCCTCTCCGTCGGGCTCGGCGCGGTGCTCGGCCTGTGGGCCGTCGCCGGACTCGGCATCGTCGGTGGGAAGGCGCTGATGAAGAGGGTGCCGCTGCGGCTGATCACGCGGATCGCGGCGCTGCTGATGCTGGGACTCGGCGTGTGGGGCCTGTACGAGGCGGTGGCCGGCTGAGTCCGGCCGAGCTGAACGCCCGGTGAAACCTTTCCGGAGGCGGTGGCGGGATCCGGCCGGATTTTGTACCGTGGAGAAACAAAGTGGCTCCCGCCCGTTCTCCCTGACCGGCGGGCGGGGCTCCTTTGCCCCTTCGGGCTCGTCCCGCCCTTCGGGCCTTCTTCGTTCCTGGAGCTGCCGATGACGGCCACCGCCACGCCCACCGTCCTCACTGCCCGCGCCCTCCTGCTCGACATGGACGGCACCCTCGTCAACTCGAACGCCGTCGTCGAGCGCATCTGGCGCCGTTGGGCCGAGCGGCACGGGCTGGACGGCGACGAGGTGATGAAGGTCGTCCACGGCCGGCAGGGACACGCCTCCATGGCAGTCCTGCTCCCCGACCGGCCCGTGGAGCACAACCTCGCCGACAACGCGCGCATGCTCGCCGAGGAGACCGCCGACACCGAGGGCGTCGTCGAGATCCCCGGCGCCTCTGCCTTCCTCACCTCCCTGCGGGGTCTCCCGCACGCGCTGGTGACCTCCGCCGACGTGCCGCTGTCCACCGCGCGCATGCACGCCGCCGGGCTGCCGATGCCGGACGTCCGCATCACCGCGGAGTCGGTCGGCGCGAGCAAGCCCGATCCAGAGGGGTTCCTGAAGGGCGCGGCCGAACTGGGGGTGGATCCGGCGGACTGCGTGGTCTTCGAGGACTCGGGGGCCGGGATCGCCGCCGGGCGCTCCGCGGGGATGACCGTGGTGGGTGTCGGGCCGCGGGCGGGGCTGCACGAGCCTGACGTGGTGGTGCGGGATCTCACGCGGGTGCGCGTGGAGGCGACGGGGGACGGGGCGATGCGGGTGCACATCGGCTGACGTGGCGGTGGGGCGTCGGCCGGCGTGCCGGTCGCGTATCGGCTGACGTGGGTTCCGGTCGCGCGCCGGCACGGGGGGCGTCATGGGCGGTTCGCCCCCGCTGTCTCCCTCCGTCAGGGGCTCCGCCCCGCCCCGCCACGGGCTCCGCCCCCTGACCCCGGTCGCCCGAACGGCCTCGTCCGCAGACGCCGGACGGGCTGCACCGGGGCCTTCGCCGTCTGCGTCCCCGGGCTCTGCCGAGCCGTGGGCTCGACTACGGCTCGGAAGTCTCCGCCTCCAGGCTCTTGCGTGTCGCCGGCCCGTACACGCCCAGGGTGTCGCCCCGGATGCCGCGTGCCAGTTGGTAGTTGCGTACGGCGTCCTCCAGCGGGCGGGTGAAGACACCGGTGATCTCGTCGCCGTAGAGGTTCAACTGGCTCAGGCGTTCCTGGAGTTCGGTGATCTCGGGGCCCTCGTCGCCGAGTTGCAGCACCGGGGTGGCGGCGGGGGTGCTCCGCGGGGTGGCCGAGGCGGTGGGGGAGGCCGGGCGGCTCGTACCGGCGGAGGCGGACGGGGTCCGCGACGCGGACGCTGTCGCCGACGGGCTCGCCGGAGCGGTCGAGGGGGACCGCGCCGGGGCGGCGGAGCGGGGCGGCGCGGGCGAAAAGGGTGCCGTCGGTGACGCGGGGGCCGAGCCGCGCACGTCCGGCACCCTCTCCCTCACCTCCCGCGCCCCGCGGTCCCGGGACGGCGGGTGATACGACAGCAGCCCGCTCGCCAGCCCGGCGGCGGCCACGACGGCCACTGCGGCGCCGGCCACCGACAGCAGGACGGCGCGACGGGCGCTCCCCCGGTGCGGGCGCGGTGCGTTGTCCTCCGGCTGCGGTGCCGTCGTGGCCGTCCCGTCCGTCGCGTGCTCGGCTCCGTCGTCGGGGGCCGCGGTTCCCGCGGCGCCCTCGGCCGCCCCCTCCACGTCATGTGACGCGCCGGTCACCTTCGGTGCCGGAAGGGAGCTCTCGAAGGCCACGTACGGTCGTATGCGCAGGGGATCGAAGTCCTCCACCGCTGCCGCCTGGGCCGTACGCGTCTCGCGCAGGGCCTCGGCCGCGCGTGCGGTGCAGTCGCAGGACGGGCTGCGGTCCGGGCGTCTCGGCGCCCCGCACTCCGGGCAGGCGTGGCCCAGGAAATCCTCGGAATCAGTCACGTGTTCGCCCTCCCCTCACGAACTACAGACCTTATGCGCACCTTCTTCGCATGCGCCGCCAAAAACGCGGGACTCAACAGGCCATAAAGGGTGACACCGACCACGATGGAAGAGGTGTACCCGAGCCCCGGGAGGTCTCCATGGCCCTGGACACGCACGGCGCGGAGAAGGAGACACAGGCCGCCGAGCACGTCTGCGGCAACGTGTTCGTCTCGATCGGCGCCCTGCTCCTCGGGCTGTTGCTCGCCGCGCTCGACCAGACGATCGTGTCGACCGCGCTGCCCACCATCGTCAGCGACCTCGGCGGTCTGGAGCATCTGTCCTGGGTGGTCACCGCCTATCTGCTGGCCTCGACCGCCGCCACCCCGCTGTGGGGCAAACTCGGCGACCAGTACGGCCGCAAACGGCTCTTCCAGACCGCGATCGTCATCTTCCTCATCGGCTCCGCGCTGTGCGGCATGGCGCAGAACATGCCGCAGCTGATCGCGTTCCGCGCGCTGCAGGGCCTGGGCGGCGGCGGGCTGATGGTGCTGTCCATGGCGATCGTCGGCGACATCGTGCCGCCGCGCGAACGCGGCCGCTACCAGGGGCTGTTCGGGGCCGTGTTCGGGGCGGCCAGCGTTCTCGGGCCGCTGCTCGGCGGGCTGCTCACCCAGCATCTGAGCTGGCGCTGGGTGTTCTACGTCAATCTGCCCGTCGGCGCCGTCGCGCTCGCCGTGGTCGCCACCGCCCTGCACATCCCGCGCCGCACCGCCCACCACGTCATCGACTACCTCGGCACCCTCCTGATCGCCTCCGTCGCCATCTGCCTCGTTCTGGTCGCCTCCCTCGGCGGCACCACCTGGGCCTGGGGCTCACCGCAGCTCATCGGGTCGGCCGTGCTGGGTGCGCTGTTCGCCGTGGCGTTCGTCGCCGTCGAGCGGCGTGCCGCCGAACCGGTGCTGCCGCTGAAGCTGTTCGGCATCCGTACCTTCACGCTCGCCGCCGTCATCAGCTTCATCGTCGGCTTCGCCATGTTCGGCGCGATGACCTATCTGCCGACGTTCCTGCAGGTCGTGCACGGCATCTCGCCGACGCTTTCCGGTGTGCACATGCTGCCCATGGTCGTCGGTCTGCTGCTGTCGTCGACGATCTCCGGGCAGATCGTCAGCCGTACCGGCCGCTGGAAGGTGTTCCCGGTCACCGGCACCGCCGTCACCGCCGTCGGCCTGCTCCTGCTGCACCGGCTCGACGAGCACAGCCCGACGGTGGAGATGAGCACCTGCTTCTTCGTCTTCGGCCTCGGACTCGGCCTGGTCATGCAGGTGCTGATCCTCATCGTGCAGAACGCCGTGTCGTACGAGGACCTGGGCGTCGCCACCTCCGGCGCGACCTTCTTCCGCTCCATCGGCGCCTCCTTCGGCGTGGCGATCTTCGGCACGGTGTTCGCGAGCCGTCTCGGTGACAAGCTCACTGCCGCCTTCCGCGGTGCCCGTCTGCCGCCCGGCACGAACGCGAACGCGCTCAAGGCCGACCCACGGGGCATCGCCGCCCTGCCGCCCGCCCTGCGCCCGGCGGCCCTGCACGCCTACGCGTCCGCCATCACCGACGTCTTCCTCTACGCCGCCCCGGTCGCCGTCCTCGGCTTCCTGCTGGCCTGGTTCCTGAGGGAGGACCGGCTGCGCGGCTCGGTCACCGCGCCGGACGCCTCCGAGACCATCCCGCCCAACCCGGTCGAGCGGTCCTCCTACGACGAGTGCGCGCGGGCCCTGTCCCTGCTCGGCACCCGCGAGGGCCGCCGTGAGATCTACCGGACGATCACCGAACGGGCCGGGTACGACCTGTTGCCCGCAGCCAGCTGGATGCTGCTGCGCGTCCGCAAGTACGGCTCGGTCGAACCGGCCGTGCTCGCCGAGCGCAGCCCCGTACCGCTCGACGCCGTCCTCGCCGCCGCCCGCCAGGTCGAGGAGCGGCACCTCGCCGAACGCCACGGCCTGGACCTGTACTTGACCGCATCCGGCCGGACGGCCGCCGAACGGCTCGCCAAGGCCCGCGAGGAGTCCCTGGCGGAACTCCTCGGCGACTGGTGGGCGCCCGGCCGTTCGACCGACCTGACCCGGCTCGTCTCGGAACTCACCTCCGAACTGTGCGGCACCGACCGCGAACGCCCGCACGAGGCCGCGCGGGTCAGGCCCGCCTGACCGCCAGTTCCTTGCGGAACCAGCGCTCCGCGTACACGTCGTCGTTGTGCGGGGCGGTCTCGGTGTAGCCGAGCCGGGCGTACAGGGCGCGGGCCTCGACCAGGTCGTCGCGGGTGTCCAGGATCAGCCGCCGGGCGCCCAGCGCGCGGGCGGCCCCCTCGGCGGCGGCCACGAGGAGCGCGGCGCCGCCCCTGCCACGCAGGTGCGTGTGCACGAACACCCGGGTCAGTTCCGCCGTGTCCGGTTCCAGCAGGCGTACCCCCGCCGAACCGCCCGGCTCGCCGCCGTACCACCCCACGAGCAACCGCCCGGCCGGCGGGGCGAGTCCGGCGCCGGCCCCGGCGGCGATCTCCCGCTCCAGCTCGTCCGGGTCGGTGCGCCGGCCCTCGTGCAGCAGGTACCAGCGGTCGCTGACCTCGGTGTAGTACGCCCGCCACAGCGCGGCGGCGACCGGCGAGTCGTGCGGTTCCGGGGTGATCGTCCACGTCATGCCACCCATTGTCGGCGGCCGTGACGACACCGCCGAGCGAATTTCGGCCGGGCGCCGGTGCGGGCCGTCGGGGAGGGGCACGGGGTACCCCGCGTTCGCCGCTCGGATGGGCCGGTCGCCGTTTGTGACGGTTCTTCCGGGTGACCCGGAAGGAGAGCCGGCCAAGAGGGCCGGCGTGGATGGGAAGGCAACCATGTCCACAGGCCTGATCGTGTTGATCGTGATCGTCGCGGTCCTGGTCGTCGGCGCGGCCCTCGCCGTGGCCCGGTTCAGCCGCGGGCGGGCCGGCGGGCCCGGCCTGAAGCGGCGCTTCGGCCCCGAGTACGAACGGGCGGTCGCGCGGCACGGCGGTGACACCAAGGCCGCCGAACAGGAACTGACCGAGCGTGTCCAACGCCACGGCGACCTGCGGGAACGGCCACTGGACCCGGCCGGGCGGGAGCAGTTCGAGGCCCGCTGGACGGCCGTACAGGAACACTTCGTCGACGCGCCGCGGCAGGCGGTGGCCGAGGCCGACCGGCTGCTCGCGGAACTCGCCGCCGCGCGCGGCTACCCGGACGGCGGGCGGTACGACGAGCAGCTCGCCGCGCTGTCCGTGCACCACGCCGACCATGTCGACGGCTATCGGCGGGTGCACCGGGTGGCGCATGCCGGGCCGAGCCACGGACTGACCGAGGCCGGTTCCGGCACCGAAGAGATGCGCACCGCGCTCGTCGGCGCCCGCGCCCTCTTCGACGACCTGACCCACCCGGCCCGGGAGAGCGGCCGCCATCGCGCGGCCCAGACACCGCGTGCCTTCGCCCGGAGCCGTCCGAAGGAGAGCTGAGCGTCATGACGGACAGGACGAGCGGTCCCGGCGACGAGCGCGACGCGCCTCGCGCCGGCCGCATCCCGCAGCCGCTGCCCGACGAGGACTGGACCCCCGAGGACGCGCCGCTGCACCACCACACCCCGAGGGACCCGGAGGACCGCCTCCCCGGCGAACCGCCGCCGCTGTCCCGGCCGCCGGGCTCGACCGGCCCCGGTACGAACGGCCTCAGCGCCGACGACCGCACCCCCGCTCCCGGCTCGGAGGGCCTGATGCCGGGCACGGAGTCCCTGGCGACCGGCGCGGGCACCGGGCAACCGCGCCGCCGGGGCATGGAGCCGGCCCCGGAGAGGAGCGGGACACCGGGAGACGGCGCGGTGCCGGGCGAGGGCGGGATGTCCGCCGGGAGCCGGGCGGGATACGAGAGTCCCATGCCGGACGACGGGCTGGGGGTGCCGTCCTCCGGTGAGATGGGCGCGCGCGAGGCGCACACGACCGAGTACCCGGCGCCGGACGCCTGGCCCACCGCACCGGGCGGCCGGGCGGCGACGGCCCCCGCCGCCGAAGCCGGGGGGCCGACCGCCCCCGAGTCGGCGTCCGCAGCCGGCACCGGCCGTTTCGCCGCCGTTTCCGACGCCGTCGGTGAGCCCGCGCCCGCACCCTCCGGGGCGGGTGCGCCGCTGTTGCCGCACGAGGAGACCGAGCAGTGGGAGCAGCGCATGCGGCGGCTGGCCACGGGGTTCGTGGACGAGCCCCGGACGGCGGTCGAGCAGGCCGATCACCTGCTCGCGGAGATCGCGGGGCGGTTCGAGGAGGCGGTGGAGCGGCGCCGCCGTACGCTGCGGCGGTCCTGGGAGGCCTCCGAGGACCGGGGGCCGGGCACGGACGCCGACACCGAGCAGCTCAGGCTCGCCCTGCGCGACTACCGGGAACTGGCCGGGCGGTTGCTGCACCTGTGAGGCGCCCCGACCCGCCGCCGCGCGCGGCATCGGATCCGTCGTGCCTACGCGGCACCAGGATCCGGCAGCTCCCCCCTGGCGGCAACCCTGCGCTGCCGCCACTCGCGTACGACCTCCTCGACGTCGTAGGGCTTCTTGCCCAGCGGGGGGCCGGGCGGCGGCTTGAACATCATGTCCTTGATCTTGACGTTGACGTCCTCGATGATCTTCCGTGCGATCCGCTCGGAGGGCGCCGCGCAGGCCGCCGCGAGCGCGTCCTCCGCCTCCTTGCGCAGGGCGAGGGAGGGCGGCAGGACCGACAGTCCCTCGCGCGCCAACTTCCGTTTCACCCACCACAGTTCGTCATACGCGGAGTCGAGCTCGGCGGGCAGCGGCTCACCTGCCCCCGGCAGCCGCTCGAACTCACCGCGCCCCTGCGCGTCGCGGATCTGCCTGTCGACCCAGGACTCGAACGGCACACCCGGTGGCTTTCGCTCGGTCATGAGTCCATTGTGCCGGACGCGGTGCCGCCGGGCGTTTTATCATGCGGCGGCGGTCCGCCGATCCGGCCGCCGTGCCACGATGGTCGTGCAGTCGGTCGTACAGGGGGAAACGCACGTGCTCGAACTCACCATGGCCACCGTCTCCGGGGAGGACGCGGGCGCCACCGCCGGCATGACGATGGCCGAGGCGCCGAGCGAGCCGGGCGCCGTGCTCCGGGTCGGCCGGGACGCGTCGGTGTGCCGGCTGGTCACTCCCGATGACTGGCTGTTCGTCTCCCGGGTCCATCTGGAGTTCGCGTGCGCTCCCGACGGTGGCTGGCATCTCACCTGGCTGCGCGGCTCACAGACCGACCCGGCCTCCGAAGTACGGCTGAGTGTCGGGGAGTACGCGCAGCCCGTGGGCTACGGCGCGACCGTGGCGCTGCCGCGCGGCGGGTCCGGCGAGATCGTCGTCCAGGACCGCACCGCGGCGCGCAGCGTCAACGTCGGCTTCTATCACGAGGTCTGAGGCCCGGCCGGGCCTCACCGGGGAGGGCTCAGTCCAGCACGCGGGCCAGCGCGAAGCCGTCGTGGCCCTTGGTGCCGACCGTCTGGATCGCCGTGCCGCTCAGCCTCGGATGGGTGGCGATCAGCTCGATCGCGGCGCGCGTGCCCACCACGTCGGGCTCGGTGCTGTCCGCGTCGGTGACCCGGCCGCCGCGCACCACGTTGTCCACGACGATCAGGCTGCCGGTGCGGGTGAGCCGCAGCGCCCACTCCACGTAGTGCCCGTTGTTGGCCTTGTCGGCGTCGATGAACACCAGGTCGAACGGGGCCGGGTTCTCGTCGGCGAGCTTGGGCAGCGACTCCAGGGCCGGGCCCACCCGTACCTCGGCGATCCGGTCCAGGCCGGCCCGGGCGATGTTGCGGGCGGCCACCTCGGCGTGCTTGGCGTTGTACTCGAGCGACACGAGTCTGCCGTCCTCCGGCAGGGCGCGGGCCAGCCAGATCGTGCTGTAACCGCCGAGTGTGCCGATCTCCAGGATGTGCCGTGCGCCCTGCACCTGGGCGAGCAGCTGGAGGAACTTGCCCTGTGCCGCCGTGACGGCGATGTGCGGCAGCCCGGCCGCGTCGTTCTCCCGCCGGGCCGCCCGCAGTGCCTCGTCGTCGGGCGCGAGGCGGCTGGTGAAGTAGTCGTCGACGTCGTCCCAGAGCTGGGAGTCGCTCATGGTCCTGCTGCCTTTCCCGAGTGCCTGCCCTTCCCCGCCATCGTCTCAGCCGAGGCGCCCCGACGGGGTGATCACCGGCGGAATTGCTGCCCGCCGGGGCGCCGTACGAGCCATCTCGGCGACGGCGCGGGCCGCCGGGAGGGCGCGGTCCATGGTGGGCACCGAGGCCCAGATCTCGCGCAGCCGGCCCTCGCGGACCACCTGCTGCACCGGGGTGCCGGCCGCCGCCCGGCGCAACTCGTCGTCGCCGGAATTGCGGGCCGGGTCGGGAACCGCTGGGTGAGGGCGGTCGGCTACGGCCTTCCGGCGGCCTGCGCGCCGAGGGCGTCGGCAGGGGAGTGGCGGCGGCCTGCGAAGACCACGCCGCCTTCCGACGCCGGCGACTGCCACTCCCCGGGGGCGCCGGGCCGTGTCCGACGTGCGGCTGCCGCCGCGCGGGCGCGACCGGCCACGACGGACCCGCACCCGGCTCGGGTGAGGAGCCCTCGCGGCGCCTACCGGCCCTCGACCGCCGGGGCGGAACCCGGCAACGGCCGGCCCGCCGACTCCGACATCCGCCACACCGCGAACCCGCCCACGACAGCCGCGGCCATCATGTAATAGGCGGGCATCATCATGTTCCCCGTCGCCCCGATCAGCGCGGTGACGACCAGCGGTGTCGTCCCGCCGAACAGGGACACCGACACGTTGAACCCGATGGACAGCGACCCGTACCGCACCCGCGTCGGGAAGAGCGCGGGCAGCGCGGCCGGCATGGCCGCCGTGAAGCAGACCAGCAGGAGACCCAGCGCGCCCATGCCCAGCGCGACGGCGAGCAGGCTGCCCTGGCGGACCAGCAGCAGCGCGGGGACGGAGAGGAACAGGAAACCGGCGCAGCCGACGGCGATCACCGGACGGCGGCCGACCCGGTCGGTCAGCGCCCCGGCGAACGGCTGGACGATCATCATCAGGGCCATCACGCCCAGCACGACCAGCAGCCCGTGCGTCTCGTCGTACCTCAGCTCACTCGTGAGGTAGCTCGGCATGTACGACAGCAGCATGTAGTCGGTGACGTTGAAGACCAGCACCAGGCCCATGCACAGCAGCAGCGCCTTCCACTGGCCCGCGACCATCTCGCGCAGCGGCACCTTCGGCCGGGCGGCCTCCGCCTTCTCCACCTCCGCCGCGAACGCCGGGGTCTCCTCCAGCCGCATCCGCAGGTACAGGCCGATGACGCCCATCGGGCCCGCGATCAGGAACGGGACCCGCCAGCCCCAGGACAGCAGAGCCTGCGACGACAGCAGCGCGGTCATCAGGGTGACCAGACCCGCGCCGCCGATGTAACCGGCCAGCGTGCCGAACTCCAGCCAACTGCCGAAGAAACCACGCTTCTTGTCGGGGGCGTACTCGGCGATGAAGGTCGAGGCGCCCGCGTACTCACCGCCGGTCGAGAAGCCCTGCACCAGCCGGGCGGCGAGCAGCAGCAGCGGCGCGCCGACGCCGATCGAGCCGTACGACGGGATCAGACCGATCGCGAACGTGCCCGCCGCCATCATGATCATGGTGAGGGCGAGTACCTTCTGGCGGCCCACGCGGTCGCCCAGCGGGCCGAAGACCATGCCGCCCAGCGGCCGGACCAGGAAGGCCGCCGCGAAAGCGCCGAATGTCGACAGCAACTGCGCGGTGGGGTCGCCGGACGGGAAGAAGACCTTGCCCAGCGTGACGGCGATGTAGCTGTAGACACCGAAGTCGAACCACTCCATCGCGTTGCCGAGCGCGGCCGCCTTCACGGCGCGCTTGACCAGCGCGGGGTCGGTGACGGTGACGTCGCGGGCGGTGCCGGCCCGCCGGGTCCTCAGGGACGGGGTGACGGCAGTGACGGTCGCCAAAACGGGGCTCGCCTACCTTTCGTCGGGGACAGGGCGCGGCCCGTGCGGCGGCGCTGCCGGGAAACGGGCCGAAAAACGACCATAGGGGGATGGTGGCCCCTCACGTCCCGCAGCCGCTCAGCTGCGCAGGGCATCCAAACGGTGCGTACGCAGGCACGTCCGCCCGTTCATGGCCGGCCGATCCGGCCGGACGCTGTGACCCTTCTCGCGCCGCGGCCGGGCAACCACCCCCCTCCTGACTGTCGTCTTCCGGACAAAAGGAGGGCGGACGTCAGGTGAAGCCACGGTTGCCTGCGTCCTTCTCCCGGAGGCTGGGACCCTCATAGGGTTCTCAGAAGCACCCGGCGTGCGCGGCGCCGGGGACCGACGGGGCGGGAGGCCGACGAGGCGTGGCGAACGTGGAGCACAGCGGGCGACCTGCGGACACCCTCGGCAGGGCCCCGGCGGAGGCGCGACTGCGCGCGGCCCGGCTCGGCCTGTGGGCGGTGGTCGCGATCCTCGCGGTACGGCAGCTGACCGTGGTCCTCACCACACCGAGCGGCGAACGGCTGACCGACCTGGAGACCTGGGTCGGTCCGCACGGCGTGCTGCACGTGAAGGGCTCGCTCTACGACTCCACCCGGTTCACCGGCACGCCCTTCGCCGGACTGGTCCTCAAACCCCTCACCCGCTCCGCCGAGGCCGCCCTCGGCTGGGGCTGGACCTTCGGCACCCTCCTGCTGGTCGTCGCCCTCGGCCTGGTGGCCGCCCGCGCGCTGCCCCAGCCGGTCGGCCGCCGCACCTCCCTGCTGGCCGCGCCGGTCGCGGTCGGCCTGCTCATGCTGTCCCTGCCGGTGCGCAACGCCCTGTGGCTCGGCCAGACCAGCATCATCCCGGTGCTGCTCGTCCTGCTCGGCTGCTTCGCCGTGCGCGGGGAGCGCGGGAGCGGGGTGTGCATAGGCCTGGCCGCCGCGCTGCAACCGGCCCTGCTGCTGTTCGCCCCGCTGCTGTGGTTCACCGGCCGGCGCCGGGCCACCGCCGCCACCGCCGTCACCTTCACCGCCTGTGCCGCGCTCGCCTGGGCGGCGCTGCCGCACGACTCGTACACCTACTGGGTGCACCACATGGCCGGGGTGGGCCTCGGCGGCAAGGCCGACGCCCTCGGCAACCAGTCCCTGCACGGCGCCCTGCTCCGACTCGGTCTGACCGGCCCGCTGGAGATCGCGCTCTTCCTCTCGCTGGGCGCCGTCGTCGCCGCCCGCGCCCTGCGCCGCGCCGTCCACTACGCCCACGACGGCCAGCTGCTGCTCGCCGTGGCGATCACCGGCTGCGCCGCCGTCGCCGTGTCCCCGACCGCCTGGCAGCACCAGCTGCTGTGGGTGCTGCTCGCCATGGTCGGCCGGGTCGGCAGGCGGGTCTCCGACCGCTGTGTCTGGCCGGTCGCGATGATCCTGGTGACGACCCTCCCGGCGAAGATGATGCTGCCGAACATGGCGCTGATGCACCCGCTGCGCGACAACCTCGTCCTCCTCGCGGCGCTGGCCGCGGCCACGTCCGTGCCGTTCCTGTCCCGGACGTCCCCCACCTACCGGCGGCCGATCCCGACGCAGTACGCGCCACCGGTGCCGGCCCGCTTCCGGCGCGTCCCCCTGCTCCCCTTCCTCCGCCGGGTCCTCACCCGCCCCAACCTCCTCCTGGAGCTGCTGCTGATCCGGGTGGTGTACGCCGCCTACTCCCAGGTGCGGCTCGCCGCGACCGGCGGCACCGTCTCCGGCGGCCGGGCCCGCGCCGAGCACCACGGGCACATCGTGCTGGACACCGAGCGGTTCCTGCACATCGACATCGAGCACTGGGCCAACCACGCGGTGGTGCGGGTCGGCTGGCTGCGGGACTTCTTCGACTTCTACTACGAGTCCTTCCACTTCGTGGTCCCGCTGACGATCCTCGGCATCCTCTACTGGCGCCGCCCCGTCGACTACCGCTGGGCCCGCGCCTCCCTCGGCTTCGCCACCTTCCTCGCCCTGATCGGCTTCTGGGCCTTCCCGCTGGCCCCGCCGCGCCTGATGCCGACCCTCGGCATCATCGACACCGTCCACGGCGTCCAGGACTTCTCCAAGCCGGACTACGGCGCCCTGACCGCGCTCACCAACCAGTACGCGGCGATGCCCTCGCTGCACTTCGGCTGGGCCCTGTGGTGCGGACTGGTCGTCGCGGTCATCGCCCCGAAGCGGTGGATGAAGGCCCTCGGCCTCCTGCACCCTCTCCTCACCGTCTCGGCGATCATCGCCACCGGCAACCACTGGGTGCTGGACGCGGTGGGGGGCGCGATGGTGGTGAGCGCGGGGTTCGGGCTGTCGTACCTGTTCCAGGGCCCGCGAGCCGAACTCGTCACGGCGACGGCGGCACGCCAGGAGTCCCCCGCCCCGCTCGCCGTGCCGGAGGGGCAGCGGTGACCAAGCTCGTGTCGCTGCCCCCGGGCGAGTCGGGGAGCACCTCGTTCGGTTCGCCACGTCCGCCCTCTTCGACGACGTGGCCGCCTTCGTCCTGAGCCATGTGACGGACGAGAAGGCACGGCGCGCGGTCTCCGCGGGCGCCGCGTCCGGCCACGTGTTCGTCGGGGACCTGCCCGGCCCCGATCAGACCACTGTCCTGCTCGCCCTGCGCGACGCGTTCCCCGGCCACGTGGACCCGAGATCCATCCACCCGAGGTGACCGCCGGGATGGACGATCCGGACGTCTTCGTCGCGCGCCAAGTCGCCGGCGCGGATGGCCGGCCGGAGCATCGCCCTGCGGGCGGCGCCCGCCCAGCCCCATGAGGACCTCGGGGCACTGGCCCCGCCGCGTGAGCGACGGGCCGGACCGTTCTCGAGGCGATGGCAGAACGGGCCGGGGAGACGGTCGGGCCGGATGCGTGAGGGTCCTGCCGAGGGCCCGCCCGGTCACCGCCCGTCTGCCGGTCGCCGTCCTGGAGGACCGCCGCGTCGAGGCCGCTGACCCCCCTACAACCGCTGGATGATCGTCCCGGTCGCCAGCCCACCGCCCGCGCACATGGTGACGAGCGCGAACTCCTTGTCCGCGCGCTCGAGTTCGTGCAGGGCCGTGGTGATCAGGCGGGCGCCCGTCGCGCCGACCGGGTGGCCCAACGCGATCGCACCGCCGTTGACGTTGACCTTGTCCAGGTCCTGTTCGAAGACCCGGGCCCAGCTCAACACCACCGACGCGAAGGCCTCGTTGATCTCGACCAGGTCGATGTCCTTCAGCGACATCCCGGCCTTGCCCAGCACCGCGCGCGTCGCGTCGATCGGGCCGTCGAGATGGAAGTGCGGGTCGGCGCCGACCAGCGCCTGGGCGACGATCCTCGCCCTCGGCTTCAGCCTCAGGGCGCGGGCCATCCGCTTCGACGCCCACATGACGGCCGCCGCCCCGTCCGAGATCTGGGACGAGTTGCCCGCTGTGTGCACGGCCGTCGGCATCACCGGCTTCAATCCCGCGAGCGCCTCCATGGACGTGTCCCGCAGGCCCTCGTCCTTGTCCACGAGCCGCCACATGCCCTGACCGGCATACTGCTCCTCCTCGGTGGTCGGGACCTGGACCGCGAACGTCTCCCGTTTGAAGCGTTCCTCGGCCCAGGCGAGCGCGGCCCGCCCCTGCGACCTCAGCCCCAGGGCGTCCACGTCCGGCCTGGTCAACCCGCGGTGACGGGCGATGCGTTCGGCCGCCTCGAACTGGTTGGGCAGGTCGACGTTCCACTCGTCGGGGAAGGGCTTCCCCGGGCCGTGCTTGGATCCCGACCCCAGCGGCACCCGGCTCATCGCCTCCACACCGCAGCTGATGCCGACGTCGATCACGCCGCTCGCGATCATGTTGGCCACCATGTGCGAGGCCTGCTGCGAGGAGCCGCACTGGCAGTCGACGGTCGTGGCGGCGGTCTCGTACGGCAGCCCCATGGTCAGCCAGGCCGTGCGCGTGGGGTTCATGGACTGTTCGCCGGCGTGGGTGACCGTGCCGCCGACGATCTGCTCGACCGCGTCGGCGGGGATGCCGGCGCGGCCGAGGAGTTCACGGTAGGTCTCGCCCAGGAGATAGGCGGGGTGCAGATTGGCGAGCGCGCCGCCGCGCTTGCCGATGGGGGTGCGTACGGCTTCGACGATCACGGGTTCGGCGGCCATGGGTGCGGGTCCTCTCCGAGAGGGCTCTCCTCCAGAACTGGTACGCGTTCTAGTTCTGTCCAGCAGTGTGCTGACGCGACGTCCATCACCGCAAGGGTCTTGCAGGTGCTGGAGTCGCGATCTGCGCGAATTCCCGACGGATCGGAGCCGCCGTACCCCTTGCTACTTGTAGAACCCGTTACTACCTTCACGGCACTCGCTGATGGGCCGTCAGAACGGAACTCATGACCGGACGACGGGAGTCGCCGATGCACTGCCCCGCGCTGCCCGACGGGTTCGACTTCACCGACCCCGATCTGCTGCACCACCGCGTGCCCCTCCCGGAGTTCGCCGAGCTGCGCCGTACCGAGCCGGTCCGCTGGATCCCGCAGCCGTACGGCGTCGCGGGCTTCGCCGACGCCGGCTACTGGGCGGTGACCCGGCACGCGGACGTCAAGCACGTCTCCACGCATCCGGAACTGTTCTCCTCCACCGTCAACACCGCGATCATCCGCTTCAACGAGCACATCGAGCGCGACGCGATCGACGCACAGCGGCTGATCCTGCTCAACATGGATCCCCCGGAACATACGCGGGTGCGGCAGATCGTGCAGCGCGGCTTCACGCCACGTTCCATCCGTGCCCTCGAGGGACGGCTCCGGGCGCGTGCCGAGGCCATCGTCGCGGCCGCCCGCGCACGCTCCGGGCCCTTCGACTTCGTCACCGAGGTCGCCTGCGAACTGCCGCTCCAGGCCATCGCGGAGCTGATCGGCGTACCGCAGCAGGACCGGTCCAAGATCTTCGACTGGTCCAACCGGATGATCGCCTACGACGACCCCGAGTACGCCATCACCGAGGAGGTCGGGGCGGAGTCGGCCGCCGAGATCATCGCCTACGCGATGAACATGGCCGCCGAGCGGAAGAGGTGCCCGGCCCACGACATCGTCACGACCCTGGTCGCGGCGGAGGACGAGGGCAACCTGGACCCGGACGAGTTCGGTTTCTTCGTCCTGATGCTGTCGGTGGCCGGCAACGAGACCACCCGGAACGCCATCACGCACGGGATGCACGCGTTGCTCACCCACCCCGAGCAGTGGGAGCTGTTCACACGTGAGCGGCCGTCCACGGCGGCCGAGGAGGTCGTGCGCTGGGCGACCCCGGTCAACGCCTTCCAGCGGACGGCCACCCAGGACACCGAACTGGGCAGGGCCAAGATCCGGAAGGGTGATCGCGTGGGACTGTTCTACGCCTCCGCCAACCACGACCCCGCGGTCTTCACCGATCCCGATTCCTTCGACATCACCCGCGACCCGAACCCCCACCTCGGCTTCGGCGGTGGCGGTCCGCACTACTGCCTCGGCAAGTCCCTGGCGATCCTGGAGATCGACCTGATCTTCAACGCGATCGCCGACGCGATGCCGGGCCTCAGGCTGGCCGACGCCCCGCGCCGGCTGCGCTCGGCCTGGATCAACGGGGTCAAGGAGCTTCAGGTCACCACCGGCTGACCCGGGCGGGTCGGCCCACCTCGAGGGAGGCAGGAACACCCCTCACCCGACGCCCTGTTCCTGCCTCCCCCGAGGTCCGTGCCGCTCACTCGCGGCCCGAGGCCAGGACCGCCAGGGCGCCCGACGCCACCGCCGCGATCAGCAGCGGGAAGCCGAGGCCGTGATGGAGGACCAGCCATGCGCCCAGGCAGGCGCCGGCGAGCATGGCGAGGACCGAGGCCGTGCGGCGCGGTGAACGGTGGCCGGTGGCGTCGCCGATGCGGGACTCGGAGGCCAGACCGGTCAGGGTCATGGTCAGCACGGTGGTGGTGAGGTCGGCGACGCCCAGCTTGCGGACGGTGGCGTTGCGCAGGCCCATCGCGTAGCCGGTGAGGGCGATGAGGGCGTAGACGGTGCCGGTGGCGTGCGGCCAGGTGAAGGCGACCGCCGCCGACAGGGCCACCAGGACGGCCTCCGCCGTGAGGGTGAGGCGGGTCCAGGTGCGGCGCGAGCCCGTGCCGACGCGGGCCGCGAGCCGGCCGCCGGTCACCGCGCCCAGCAGGAAGCAGCCGAGCGAGGTCGCCGTATGGGGCACCGAGAAGCCGGGCGCGCCGGCCGCCGCGAAGCCCAGGACGACCACGTTGCCGGTCATGTTGGCCGTGAAGACACGGCCGAGCCCCAGATAGCTGACGGCGTCGACGATCCCGCTGACCACGGTCAGGATCAGCAGGACGACCACCAGTCGCAGCCCGCGTGCCTCCGGGGCGTCCGTCTCTTCCGGCGCTGTGTCATCCGCTGTGCTCACCGCCCCAGTTGACCACGCGGACGGACGGGAACGCCGAAGGCGGCGGCCCGGGGATCGGGGGCCGCCGCCTTCGGCGGCCATGGGCCGCGCTGCGGGGGGCGCAGGGGTGGACGGCTCAGTACCAGCCGTTGGTCTGCCAGAAGCTCCAGGCCTTGACCGGGCTGCCGTAGCGGGAGTTCATGTAGTCCAGGCCCCACTTGATCTGGGTGGCCGGGTTGGTCTTCCAGTCGCTGCCGGCGGAGCCCATCTTCGAGCCGGGCAGGGCCTGGACCAGGCCGTAGGCCCCGGACGAGGAGTTGGTCGCGGACGGGTTCCAACCGCTCTCGTGCGAGACGATCTTGCTGAACGCGTTGAACTGCGCGGCGTCCGGGATCATCTTGTGCGCGATCGCCCGGGCGGAGGAGGCCGATGCGGGAGCCGCGGCCTGAGCGGGCGCCGCGGACAGAGCCAGACCGACGGTGGCGGCGGCCACGGCGGCGGTGGTGAGGGCCTTCTTCGGGGAAGCGATGCGGCGGATGAAGGAGACGGACACGGAGTACCTCTTGCGTCGGGGACAGGGGATCGCCCGCATGGGGCGGGCCACGCGCTGTGGCCGGCATGCGTCGGCGCCCGGCCCGTGTGGGCCCGTGGCGCCCGGCGACGTCGTCCAGATAAGCAGTCCGAAAAGCCGTCCGCAATGACCCCTTTTACTAGTTGTGGCCGGATGGGAATGAATCGCCCAATGTGTGACCTGGGTCGCACACCGCAGGTCAGGCCGGGTGTCCGAAGGGATGTATCGGACATTCAGGACTACGGCCTCGTATCGTAGGTGACCTGCGTCATGTGGGGTGCTTCACCTTCTCGGTTCCAGCGGGTGAAGCCGCCTATCCGGTGGGTGAGCGGTCCGGGGCCTCGAATGTGACGGCGGTCTCGAATGCGGCCCGCCGGGTGGCCCGCCGCAGCGCGCGCAGCACCGCCGGACCCAGAGCGAGAGTCAGCACCACCGTGCACAGGGCCCGGCCCAGGTCCCAGCCGAGCGAGGTGGCCAGGCAATACGCGACGAAACGGGCCAGGTTGGCCGCCACGGAGGCATGGGCGTCGAAGGCGATGTTCGAGGCCGCGCCACCCAGGAACGGCCAGCCGGCCAGGTTCATCACGGTGCCGTAGGCGAAGGCGGCGAGGAAGCCGTAGACCGCGAGGAGCGCCGACTCCGCACGGCCGCGCAGCCGGACCGCGCCCGGCAGGAGCCCGGCGCCCATCGTGAACCAGCCCATCGCCAGCATCTGGAACGGCAGCCACGGCCCGACCCCGCCCGTGAGCAGGGCGGACGCGAACATCGTCACCGAGCCGAGGGTGAAGCCGAAGCCGGGGCCCAGTACGCGCCCGCTGAGCACCATCAGGAAGAACATCGGCTCGATCCCGGCCGTACCCGCGCCGAGCGGCCGCAGTGCTGCGCCCGTCGCGGCCAGCACTCCCAGCATGGCCACGGCCTTCGGCCCGAGATCGGACTCGGAGATCGTCGCCGCCACCACCGCGACCAGGAGGGCCAGGAGCCCCGCGAAGAGCCAGGGCGCGTCCTGGGCGTGGGCGCTCAGTCGCGAGGCCGGCGGAGCGAGGAAGGGCCAGCCGAAGGCGACCACCCCGACGGCCCCGACCACGAGGAGCGCGGCGAGGGAACGGGGGCCGAGCCGGATGGCGTGCAGGCGGGGAGTGCGCCTGCGGCCGTCGGCGCGGGGCTCCGGACGGTGGCCGTCGGTGGGCGGGGGCGCGGTCATGCCAGGGCCTCGCGGACCTCGGCCACGGTGAGCCACCGCTGCGGGGCGAGGATCTTCGTCACCTGCGGGGCGAAGGACGGCGAGGAGACGACGATCTGCGCCGTCGGCCCGTCGGCGATGACCTCACCCTCCGCCAGCAGCACCACCCGGTGCGCGATCTCCGCCGCCAGCTCCACGTCGTGCGTCGCCAGCACGATCGCGTGCCCTTCGGCGGCGAGGGCGCGCAGTACGGCGACCAGGCGGGCCTTGGCCGCGTAGTCCAGGCCACGCGTCGGCTCGTCGAGCAGCAGCAGGGCCGGGCGGGCGGTCAGCACGACGGCCAGGGCGAGCGCCAGACACTGCCCTTCGGACAGGTCGCGGGGGTGGGTGTCGTCCGTGATCCCCGGCAGCAGCTCGGACACCAGCGCCCGGCAGGTCCCGGGCTCGGCTCCCGCGTCCCGGTCGGCGGCCGCGCACTCGTCGCCGACCGTGTCGGCGTGGAGGAGGTCCCGGGGGTCCTGGGGGACGAGACCGACGCGGCGCACGAGGTCGGGGGGCGCCGTGCGGTGGGGGACGGCGCCGGCGACGGTGACGGTGCCGGTGGTGGGCGCGAGCAGGCCGACCAGAGAGGCGAGCAGGGTGGACTTTCCGGCGCCGTTGCGGCCCATGAGGGCGATGGTTTCGCCGGGGGCGACGGAGAGGTCTATGTGACGCAGGGCGTGTGTGCGGTCGCGGCGGACGGAGAGCGCGGTTGCCTGGGCGACGGGGGTGTGGGCGGAGTCCGGGACGGGGGAGGGACGGCGACGGAAGAGGCGTCGGCGGCCGGGTGTGCCCCGAAGGGGTGCGGGCGGTACCGCTGTGCGGCTCCGCCGCGGAGGGGGTCCCTCCGGGTTCGGGTGAAGCCGTGAACCGGGGGGAGTGACCAGCCCTGACGGACCCGCGGCCGGCCGAGCGTCGCCTGCTGCGACGGCCAGGCGCTCCCGCAGGTCACCGGCCCTGCGGCGGGCGTCGCGCACGGTGAGGGGGAGCGGCGACCAGTTCGCCAGGCGGCCCAGGGCCACCACCGGGGGGTAGACGGGGGAGACCGCCATCACCGCCGCCGGAGCGCCGACGACGGGGGGCTCGCCGGGGCCCGGCAGCAGGACCACGCGGTCGGCGTAGTGGATCACGCGTTCCAGACGGTGTTCGGCCAGCAGGATCGTCGTACCGAGGTCGTGGACCAGGCGCTGGAGCACCGCGAGGACCTCTTCCGCCGCGGCCGGGTCCAGCGCGGACGTCGGCTCGTCCAGGACCAGTACCTCGGGATGCGGCGTGAGGACCGAGCCGATCGCGACCCGCTGCCGCTGCCCGCCGGAGAGTGCGGCGATCGGCCGGTCGCGCAGTGCGGCGAGGCCCAGCAGATCCAGGGTCTCCTCGACCCGGCGCCGCATCACCTCCGGAGCGAGCCCCAACGACTCCATGCCGTAGGCGAGTTCGTCCTCGACGGTGTCGGTCACGAAGTGGGCGAGCGGATCCTGCCCCACCGTGCCGACGACGTCGGCGAGTTCGCGCGGCTTGTGGGTACGGGTGTCCCGGCCGGCCACGGTGACCCGCCCGCGCAGGGTGCCGCCGGTGAAGTGCGGCACCAGCCCGCTCACCGCGCCGAGCACGGTCGACTTGCCCACCCCGGACGGGCCGACGAGCAGCACGAGTTCGCCCTCGGGCACCTCGAAGCCGATGCCCTGGACGGCGGGTTGGGCCGCGCCGTCGTAGGTCACGCTGACGTCCTCGAAGCGGATCACGACGGCACCTCGGAATCCTTGGGTACGGCGAAGGCGGGGACCAGGGCGAGCAGGATCGCCGCGGCGGGCCACAGGGGGAGACCGGGGGAGACGAGCGGGACGACACCCGGGTGCAGCGCTTCCGGGTCGCGGGCGGCGGCCAGGCTGAGCAGCGCGGCGACCGCGGCGCCTGAGCCGGTCACCAGCCAGGCTCGTACGTCCCACGGGTCGGGCCGGTACCGGGTGCGCAGCGAACGCCGGCCGCCGAGCCGCAGTCCCGCGAGCGCGGCGACGACACCGGCGAAAAGGAGCGGGACGCCGTAGGTGCCGCCCTCGGCGGTGAGGAGACCGTACGTGCCGGCGCACATGCCGAGCAGGCCGCCGAGGGTGAGCGCAGCCGTCGTACGGTGCACCCGTGCGGGGACCTGGGCGGTGCGGCCGTACCCCCGGGCCTCCATCGCGGCGGCGAGCGCGACCGAACGCTCCAACGCGCCCTCCAGCACCGGCAGTCCGACCTGGAGCAGGCCGTGCAGGCCCCGGTCCGGGCGGCCGCGCAGGCGGCGGGCGGCGCGCAGGCGCTGGACGTCGGCGATGAGGTGCGGGGCGAAGGTGAGCGCGACGACCACGGCGACACCGGTCTCGTACAGGGCGCCGGGGAGGGACTTCAGCAGGCGGGCGGGGCCGGCGAGGGCGTTCGCCGCGCCGACGCAGACCAGCAGGGTGGCCAGCTTGAGGCCGTCGTACGCGGCGAAGACCAGCGCCTCCGCCGTGACCTCGCCGCCCAGGCGGATGCCCTGCGCCCAGTGCGGGAGGGGCACTTCGGGCAGGGTGAGGAGGATGTGCGTGCCGGGGACGGGCGAGCCCATCGCCACCGCGAAGAGCAGGCGGACGAGGACGACGCCGAGCGCGAGCTTGGCGAAGGCCGGGTAGGCGCGGGCGGCGGGGGTGTCGGTGCGGTGCGTGGCCACGACGCAGGCGGAGGCCGATACCAGGAGGGCGAGGAGGAGGGGGTTGGTGGTGCGGGTGGCGGCGGTGCCCAGACTCAGCGCCCAGAGCCACCAGGCACCCGGGTGAACGGTGGGGCGGCACCGGCGCGGGGCACCTGCCGGCGGGCGGCACCGCAACGTCCCGGGGACGCGGGCCGTGTCGGTGCACGGCTGCTCCGCTCGGGCGCGCCCGGCCCCCACCGGGCCGCGGTCAGACGGATTCATTGCGCCGCCGCCGCGCCTGCCACACCGCCGCACCCGCCACCACGGCCACCACCCCCGCACCGACCGGCAGCCCCAGGGAGGGCCCGCTGTCCGGACCGCCGTTCCTCGCGTCGCCGGCATGCGGCTTCCGGCCGGAGGCCACCTGCTCCCCGCACCCCTTCTTCGGATACCCGGCGATCGCGCACAGCAGGGCGTCGGCGTCGTACCGCAGCGGCGGGGCGGCGGCCGCGAGGCCGTCGGCGGCCGTCGCATCGGCCGGGATCCGCGCGCAGGCCGTCCGGCGGGCCGGCGGCGTCTCGCCGGACGGCGCGTCCGCCGGGGTACCGAAGTCCAGGACGAGAGCCACCCGCTTCGTACCGGACCTGGCGGGTGTCCTTGCACAGATCGTGCCGAAGTCCGCCGCCCCGCGCGGCCGGCTCGCGTCCGCCGAGTCCTCGCTCACCGCGAAGCGGAAGCCCTCCACCGCGCCGTCGCCGGGACGGGCGGTCGACGGGCCCTGCGTGGCGTACACCCAGTGGCCCGAAGTCCGCTCCCAGAAGGACCAGTAGCGGTAGCCGGTGGCGTGCGCCGGGGCCGCGGCGGCCAGGAGCGCGCACGCGCTCAGCAGGACGCCCCCGGCGCGGCGGACGGCGGTCACGGCTGCCGCTTCTTCCGGCCGCTGAGCAGGAAGCCGATGCCGATGCCCGCGACGAGGCAGACGCCGACGAACCACCAGACACCGATGCTCGATCCGCCGGCCGACTTCCCGGGCTTCTCGGCCGTGTGTGTGGCGGAGCCCAGGGCCGGCGCCGGGCCCAGCGCGTCGAGTGACCGGACGAGGCTGGTGCCGCCGAAGTCCCCGGGCTGCGCGCCGACCGCGTGCGCGGCGAGAATCAGCTGCGCGTACGCCGCGGGGCCGCTCTGCGCCGCCCAGGGCCCGGCGTTCTTCTCCAGCCAGGCATAGGCCTTCTTCGCCGGCTCGGTGCGGCCGTCCGCGGCGAGCGCGACGACCGTGTCCGCCGTGTTGCCGAAGTCCGGCTGGTCCTTGGCACCGGGCAGCGTGGAGAGCAGGTGACCGGTCCTGCCGACGGCCGCCGCGAGATACGCGCCGGCGTTGTCGGCGACCTGTGCCGGGGCCGGACGGTCGGCCTTGCCGCACGCGTCCTTCGCGGGTGCCTTGCCGGCCTCGGCCACGAACCCCTTGCCGAGCGCGCCGAGCACCCCGGCCGCCGTGGCGTCCGCGTTGGCGGCGAGGCCGCCCTTCTTGTCCGGCTGGTAGGCGAGGGCGCCACCGCCGGCCCGGTCGCAGGGCAGGGACATCGCGGCGAGCAGGTCGTAGGGAGACCTGCCCGCCTTGCGGACGCTCGCCGGGGCCGTGCCCGTGGCCGCGAGCGCGCCGATGACGACGGATGTGGAGTTGGTGTCGCTGGCGCTGCCCGGCGAGTAGCCCCAGCCACCGTCCTTGTTCTGCACGGACTTCAGCCAGACGACCGCCTTGCCGACCGCGTCGTCGTGCCCGCCGACGGCCTCCAGCGCCTGGACCGCGGCGGCGGTGCTGTTGGTGTCCACCATGACCTTGGCGTCGCAGGCCTTGGCCGGGGCGGCACGGAACGCGGCGAAGGCGCCGTCTGCGCACTGCTGGCCGGCGAGCCAGTCCACGGCCGCGGCGGCCGGCCGGTAGCCGAGGGTCCGCTGCGCGAGGAGCGTCAGCGACTGCCGCCATACGCCGTCGTAGGTCGGGTCTGACCTGCCGTACAGACCGGACGGCACGGTGACCCTCGCGGACGGCGACGGCGACGGGGACTGGCCGGCGGCCGTGGCGGGCGCGGCTGCGGCCAGCACGCCCATGGCGGCGAGAGCCGCGGCACTGCGGCGGACGTTCATGGTCGGCGACTGCCTTTCCTGCGGGGAACCGGCAGCGCACGGGAGACACCCCGGGCGGCTCGGCTCCGTAGACCTCGACGGTGCCGTGCGCGGCGGACTGCCGGCGCACGCGAGCCGGTCAACGTCCCGCCCGGGGCATTCCGGCTCACCTCCCTGAGGAGGGTTCACGGTTGCGGGTCAGCGCCGGAATTGCACCGGCTTCCCCACGTACGGGTGTGATGACGACCCCGCCACTTTACCGGCAGCCCTGCGCGGCCCGAGCAGTGGCTGTGCCCACGCGGTCGCGGTGACTAGGGCGTGTTTCGAAAGTGGCGTCGTCCGCCCGGAGGGCGGGGTCCGCGGCGTCTGGTGCGGTGCATCGCAAGGCGGAGGGTCGTCCTCGTACCGGGCGTACGTGGTCGATCCCGACAACGCGGCGAGGTGCCGTGCCAGGCGTCGCGGACCAGACGGGACTTTCGAAACACGCCCCAGGGTCACGATCATGACGGAGACGGGGAGAGTGCTCGGTTCGGGCCGTTCGGCCGATGTGTACGTGCTCGACGACGCCTGGGTGGTGCGCCGCGACCGGGAGGGCCGGAGGGACGCGGCCGCCGAGGGGGCCGTGATGACGTACGTGGGGCAGCACGGTTATCCGGTGCCCCGGGTACGGCCCACCGGCTCGCGCACCGACCTGGTGATGGAGCGGCTGTCCGGGCCCACCCTGCTCGCTGCCCTCGGGGACGGGCGGGTCGCAGCGGAGGAGGCGGGCGCGCTGCTCGCGGACCTGCTGCGCCGGCTGCACGCCGTACCCGGCCGGGACACGGCGCGGCCGGAGACCCGGGTGCTGCACCTGGATCTGCATCCGGACAACGTGATGCTGACACCCGACGGGCCCAGGGTGATCGACTGGTCCAACGCCGAGGACGGTCACCCCGGGCTGGACTGGGGCATGTCGGCGGTGATCCTCGGCCAGGTCGCCGTGGGTGGCACACCGCTCGCGGGTCCGGCCCGTGCCCTGCTCACCGCGCTGCTGACCGACCCCTGTGACGTGACCGAGGCCGGCCTGGCCGAGGCGTGCGGGCGCCGGGCGGCCAACCCGACGATGAGCGGGAGCGAGGTCGGACTGCTGCCGTCGGCCGAGGAGTTGGTCAGGAAGCCGGCCTTCCGGTGACTTCGGCGGCGACCTTCGGGGTGTCGCCGCCGAGGGGCAGGTGCAGGGTGCGGGAGGCGATCAGCCAGGTGCCGTCGACGCGGCGGAAGGTGTCCTCGTAGTGGCCCACCTGGACGGGCGGGCCGCAGGGGACGGGGGCGCCGGGCTCGTATCCGTCGACGCGGTACGTCGTGAAGTACGCGGTGGACACGGCCGTGTCCGGGCCGGTCACCGTGACCAGCACGTTGGACATCAGACGGCGGGAGAGCCGGTCGGCGGGGCGGGATCCGAAGTAGGCGCGCAGCGCCTCCCGGCCCCGCACGCGGAGCCCGTCTCCCGGCGGTGGCCACTCCCAGGTGCCGTCCTCGGTGAACAACCACGCCACGGAGCCCGGTTCACGGAGGTCGAGGCGGTGGACGAAGTCGGTGATCGCGCGCTCGCAGGCGCGTTCGGCGAGAAGCCGCTGCACGGGGTCCATACGCCTGTGCAGCAGGGGCGCCCGTCCGCGGGCGAAACGGTCACACCGCGACGTAGGCCACCGGCTCGCTGCCCGCCACCGGCTCCACCCGGCCCTGCTTCACCAGGCGGCGCACATGGGACTCGGCCTCGGACACCGCGATGTTCCGGGAGCCGTAGGGAATCTCGGTCCAGGGGCGGTTCCATTCCATGCGCTCGGCGAGCTGCCAGGGGGTGAGCGGCTCGGCGAGCAGGGCGAGCAGGCCGGCCAGGCGCTCCTCGTGGTGGGTGAGCAACTCCCTCACCCGGCCGGAGGCGTCGGTGAAGGCGTGCTGGTGCGCGGGGAGCACCTCGGCCGTCTCGAGCCGGCCCACCCGCTCCAGGGAGTCGAGGTAGTCGCCCAGTGGATCGGTGACGGTCGTGTCGTCGGGATCCTCGTACAGGCCGATGTGCGGGGTGATCCGGGGCAGCAGGTGGTCGCCGCTGAACAGGCGGCCCCGGCCGGGCAGCCGGGCCGGATGCTCCTCCTCCAGGTGCAGGCAGACGTGCCCCGGCGTGTGTCCCGGGGTCCAGATCGCGCGCAGCCGGCGGCCGGGCAGGTCGAGGAGTTCCCCGGGGACGATCTCCCGGTCCGGGAGGGCGGGGTCGAGGCCGGGCAGGCCGCGGGTGGCGCGGGGGGCGCGGAGCGGCGCCAGGTGCTCCTCGGGCGCGCCGGCTGCCGCGAGTTTGGCGCACATGTAGGCGAACCAGCGCTCCGGCGGGGCCTGCCGGGTGCGCCGTACGACCGCGGCGTCGGCGGCGTGCATCGCGACCCAGGCACCCGAGGCCTCCCGCACTCTGGCCGACAGGCCGTGGTGGTCGGGGTGGTGATGCGTGATGACGACGCCGTACACCTCTTCCGCCGCCGTACCGCACGCCGCCAGCCCCGCCGCGAGGGTGTCCCAGGAGCCGGGATCGTCCCAGCCGGTGTCGACCAGTACCGGGCCCCGTTCGGTGTCCACGACGTACACCAGCGTGTGACCGAGCGGATTGTCCGGAATGGGAACGGCCACGGACCGCACACCCCCACCGTGATCGAACGTCCCCACCGTCAGCCCTCCGCCCGCCACCGGCACCGGCACCCATGGCCATCGCCCACTATAACTAGAACGGGTTTCACGCACCTGTGATCGAGGCCGTGCGGCAAGGGGGGTGCGATCGGCGCTCTGGTCTCGTTCGACTGGAACTGGTATCAGTTCTGAAACAGCGTCAGAAAGGGTGACCGCCATGACCGAGCTCGTGGAACACGGACAGCTGTTCATCGGCGGGGAGCCGACCGAGCCGCTCGGCGAAGGCGTCATCGAGGTGGTCTCGCCGCACACCGAGGAGGTGATCGGGCGGGTGCCGCACGCCTGTGGGCGGGACGTGGACCGGGCGGTGGGCATGGCGCGGCGGGCCTTCGACGAAGGGTCCTGGCCGCGGGCGACGGCGGCGGAGCGGATCGAGGTCGTCACCCGGATCAGGGACGGCATCGCCGCCCGGCACGAGGAGATCGCCCGGGTGATCTCCGCGCAGAACGGCTCCCCCTACTCCTGGAGCGTCCTCGCCCAGGCGCTCGGCGCGGTGATGGTGTGGGACGCGGCGATCAGGGTCGCGCGGGACTTCACGTACGAGGAGCGCCGGGACGGTGTGCTCGGGCCGATCCTCGTGCGGCGGGAGCCGGTGGGCGTGGTGGCCGCCGTCGTCCCGTGGAACGTGCCGCAGTTCGTCGCCGCCGCCAAGCTCGCCCCCGCGCTGCTGGCCGGCTGCACGGTCGTGCTGAAGCCGTCACCGGAGTCCCCGCTGGACGCCTATCTGCTGGGTGAGATCGCGCGGGACGCCGGACTCCCCGAAGGTGTGCTGTCGATCCTCCCCGCCGACCGCGAGGTGAGTGAGTACCTGGTCGGCCACCCCGGAGTCGACAAGGTGTCCTTCACCGGATCGGTCGCGGCCGGCAAGCGGGTGATGGAGGTCGCCGCCCGTCGTCTCACGCGCGTCACACTGGAGTTGGGCGGCAAGTCGGCGGCGGTCGTGCTGCCCGACGCGGACGCCGGGACGGCGGTGGCCGGGATCGTCCCGGCGGCCTGGATGAACAACGGGCAGGCGTGCGTGGCCCAGACCCGCATCCTCGTACCGCGCGCCCGTTACGACGAGTTCGCCGACGCCTTCGCCGCCGCCGCGAGCGCGCTCAGGGTCGGCGACCCGCTGGACCCGGCGACCCAGGTCGGCCCGCTGGTCGCCCGCCGCCAGCAGCAGCGCAACCTCGACTACATCCGGATCGGACAGGAGGAGGGCGCCAAGGTCCTCACCGGCGGCGGACGTCCGGCCGGTCTGGAGCGCGGCTGGTACGTCGAGCCGACCCTCTTCGGCGATGTCGACAACAGCATGCGCGTCGCCCGCGAGGAGATCTTCGGCCCGGTCGTCTGCCTGCTGCCGTACGGCGACGAGACCGAGGCCGTGAAGATCGCCAATGACTCCGAGTACGGCCTGTCCGGGAGCGTGTGGACGGCGGACGTCGAGCACGGCATCGAGGTCGCCCGGCAGGTGCGCACCGGCACCTACTCGGTCAACACCTTCAGCCTGGACATGCTCGGCCCGTTCGGCGGCTACAAGAACTCCGGGCTCGGACGGGAGTTCGGACCCGAGGGCTTCGGCGCGTATCTCGAGCACAAGACGATCCACCTGCCGGCGGGGGCCTAGGCCGTGGGCGACCGCTGGCACGTCGAGGTCGACCGTTCGGTGTGCATCGGCTCGGCCCAGTGCCTCCACCGCGCCCAGGGCCACTTCCGCCTCGACTCCGCCCGCCAGTCGCACCCGGTGGAGGCGGACACCGACGCGAGCGAACCGGTCCTGCGGGCGGCCGAGAACTGCCCGGTGGAGGCGATCGTGATCACGCTGGAGAGCGGGGAGGCCGTGTTCCCGCCCGAGGAGTAGCGGTGCCGGAGCCGCGGGGTACGCTCCAGCGCTTCCGACGTACCGACGGGGGTGGGGAAACGTGCACGAGTCCGAGGCCGGGCGGCTGATCGAGCGGGCGTCCCCGTCACCGCCGGCCGCCGCAGGCGCGAGGACTGCCGGAACTGTGGGCCGCCGAGGACTTGGCGCGCGGCGCGTGGAGCGAAGTGACACCGGCCTGCTGAGCGGCGCGTCACGGGTGCGGGATCACGCCCGTGCGTCCGGTTCCGTCACGTCGATCAGCCTGCACACCGTCTCGATGTCGATCTTCACCTGGGCGATGGAGGCGCGGCCGGAGAGCCAGGTGATCAGCGCCGAGTGCCAGGTGTGCTCGATGACCCGGACCGCCGACAGCTGGTCGGGGGTGGGGTTCTCCAGGCCCATCGCGTCCAGGATGATCAGCGTCGTCTGGCGGGAGACCTGGTCGACCTCGGGCGAGACGCTGCGGTCGGCGAACGTCAGCGCCCGGACCATCGCGTCGGCCAGGTGCGGCTCGCGCTGGAGCGCCCGGAAGGCCCGCATCAGTGTCTCGGCGACACGCTCGGAGGCCGTGTCACCCGCCGGGGGCTTCTTCCGCAGCGTGCCGTGCATGTGCTCCAACTGGTCCTGCATCGTCGCCACCAGCAGATGGATCTTGGACGGGAAGTACCGGTACAGAGTGCCGAGGGCCACCTGGGACGACTCGGCGACCTCGCGCATCTGCACGGCGTCGAAACCGCCCCGGCTGGCCAGCTGGGCGCTCGCGTGCAGGATCCGGCGGCGGCGGGCCTCCTGGCGCTCGGTGAGCGGCGGTGAGGCCGGCCTCGAAACACTGGCTTCCGCAGGCATGGGTACCGTTCCGTGACAGTCGGTGAAGGTGTCTGTGGGGCACGTGATCGAACAGCATGGCAGGGTGCCGCGCCGTGGCGTGAATCACCTGATCCACTGCTCACAGCACCCTTACCTGCCGGTAGATTCAGAGCCTCTTGAACGATCAAGTCTGAAACTTGTTCTAGATTAGCGTCCCGCGTAGTCTCGCGGGGCAGTGCAGGCAGAAGGGGGCACGGAGTGACCGCTGAGGCCCGGGTGGCGGGCGCCGATCCCGACCCCGCCGCTGATGGGGGCCCCTCCCGCTCGAACGGTGCCGAGAGTGGGGGAGAGCGACCGCTCCACATCGCGCTCCTCACCTACAAAGGGAACCCGTTCTGCGGCGGCCAGGGTGTCTACGTACGGCACCTCTCGCGCGAACTGGCCCGGCTCGGCCACCGCGTCGAGGTCATCGGCTCGCAGCCGTACCCCGTGCTCGACGAGGGATACCCCGGACTCACCCTGACCGAGCTGCCCAGCCTCGACCTCTACCGCCAGCCCGACCCCTTCCGCACCCCCGGACGCGACGAGTACCGGGACTGGATCGACGCCCTCGAAGTCGCCACCATGTGGACCGGCGGCTTTCCCGAGCCGCTGACCTTCTCCCTGCGCGCGCGCCGGTATCTGCGCGCCCGGCGCGGCGCCTTCGACGTCGTCCACGACAACCAGACGCTCGGCTACGGCCTGTTGGGCGACATCGGCGCCCCTCTGGTCACCACCATCCACCACCCCATCACCGTCGACCGGCAGTTGGAGCTGGACGCCGCAGCGGGCCGGCAGCGCCGCTGGTCGGTGCGCCGCTGGTACGCCTTCACCCGGATGCAGAAGCGCGTATCGCGCCGGCTGCCCGCCGTCCTGACCGTCTCCGGCACATCCCGGCAGGAGATCGTCGACCACCTCGGCGTCCGCGAGGAGCGCGTGCACGTCGTCCACATCGGTGCGGACACCGATCTGTTCGCGCCGAATCCCGCCGTCCGCGAGGTGCCGGGCCGGATCGTCACCACCTCCAGCGCCGACGTGCCGCTCAAGGGACTGGTGTTCCTGGTGGAGGCCCTCGCCAAGGTACGCACCGAGCACCCCGCCGCCCATCTCGTCGTCGTCGGAAAACGCCCCGAGGAGGGACCGGTCGCGGCGGCGATCGAGCGGTACGGCCTCGAAGGCGCCGTCGAGTTCGTCAAGGGCATCTCCGACGCCGCCCTCGTCGACCTGATCCGCTCCGCCGAAGTCGCCTGCGTGCCCTCCCTCTACGAGGGCTTCTCGCTGCCCGCGGCCGAGGCCATGGCCACCGGCACCCCGCTGGTCGCCACCACCGGCGGCGCGATCCCCGAGGTCGCCGGCCGCGACGGGGAGACCTGCCTGGCCGTACCGCCGGGCGACGCGGGCGCGCTGGCCGCCGGACTCGGCCGGGTGCTCGGCGACCCGGAACTCCGGGCGCGGCTCGGCCGCGCGGGCCGCGAACGGGTGCTGCGGCACTTCACCTGGGCGCGCGCCGCCGAGGGCACGGTCGCCCACTACCGCGAGGCCATCGCCCGCGCCGGCCGCTCGTCCGGCCCCCGCCCCGACAGCCACTCCGCGGCAGGCATCAGCCCCTCCCGGACTCCCGGCCGCTGTGCGGCCCCAGCAACTGCAGGCGTCTCCTCCGAAAGCAGGGCCACGTGCTGACCGTCGACTTCTCCCGGTTCCCGCTCGCCCCGGGCGACCGCGTCCTGGACCTCGGCTGCGGGGCCGGCCGGCACGCCTTCGAGTGCTACCGGCGCGGTGCCCAGGTCGTGGCCCTGGACCGGAACGGCGAGGAGATCCGCGAGGTCGCCAAGTGGTTCGCGGCGATGAAGGAGGCCGGGGAGGCCCCCGAGGGCGCCACCGCCACCGCCATGGAGGGCGACGCCCTCGCCCTGCCCTTCCCGGACGAGTCCTTCGACGTGGTCATCATCTCCGAGGTGATGGAGCACATCCCCGACGACAAGGGCGTGCTCGCCGAGATGGTCCGTGTGCTCAGGCCGGGCGGCCGTATCGCCGTCACCGTGCCGCGCTACGGCCCCGAGAAGGTCTGCTGGGCGCTGTCCGACGCCTACCACGAGGTCGAGGGCGGCCACATCCGCATCTACAAGGCCGACGAACTCGTCGCGAAGATCCGCGAGGCCGGCCTGAAGCCGTACGGCAGCCACCACGCGCACGCCCTGCACTCGCCGTACTGGTGGCTGAAGTGCGCCTTCGGCGTCGACAACGACAAGGCGCTGCCGGTGCGGGCGTACCACAAGCTGCTGGTCTGGGACATCATGAAGAAGCCGCTGGCCACCCGGGTTGCCGAACAGGCGCTGAACCCGTTGATCGGCAAGAGCCTCGTCGTCTACGCGACCAAGCCCCACCTCCCGCGCCTCACGGACGAGGCGGCCGCCCGGTGACCACTCCCCGGACAGAACACCTGGTCCTGCCCGGGGTCCTCACCGCCGGGCAGGCCGCCGCGACCGTCCGTGGCATCCTCGCCGTCCAGCGGGAGGACGGCGCGATCCCCTGGTTCCGCGGCCACCACCTGGACCCCTGGGACCACACCGAGGCCGCGATGGCCCTGGACGCGGCCGACGAACACGAGGCCGCCGAGCGGGCCTACCTCTGGCTCGCCCGGCACCAGAACGAGGACGGCTCCTGGTACGCCGCCTACGCCGACGGCGCCCACGACGACGTCACCGACCGCGCCCGCGAGTCGAACTTCGTCGCCTACATAGCCGTCGGCGTGTGGCACCACTACCTCGCCACCGGCGACGACACCTTCCTGGACCGCATGTGGCCCACCGTCTACGCGGCCGTCGAGTGGGTGCTCGCCCTCCAGCAGCCCGGCGGCCAGATCGGCTGGCGCCGCGAGGACGACGGCACCCCCGCCGCGGACGCCCTGCTCACCGGCAGCTCCTCCATCCACCACGCTCTGCGCTGCGCCCTCGCCATCGCCGAGCAGCGTGAAGAACCGCAGCCCGACTGGGAGTTGGCCGTCGGGGCGCTGCGCCACGCGATCCGCCGGCACCCCGAGTGCTTCCTCGACAAAAACCGTTACTCGATGGACTGGTACTACCCGGTCCTCGGCGGTGCCCTCACCGGCGAGGAGGCCAGGGCGCGCATCGCCGAGTCCTGGGACCGGTTCGTGGTGCCGGACACCGGCGTACGCTGCGTGGTCCCCAACCCCTGGGTCACCGGCGGCGAGTCCAGCGAACTCGCCCTCGCCCTGTGGGTGGTGGGCGAGTCGGACCGGGCCCTCGCGCTCCTGCAGTCCATCCAGCACCTGCGCGACCCGGAGAGCGGCCTGTACTGGACGGGCTACGTCTTCGACGACGACGCCATCTGGCCCCGCGAGCTCACCACCTGGACGGCCGGAGCCCTCCTCCTCGCCGTCGCCGCGCTCGGCGGCCACGAGGCCACCTGCGCGGTCTTCGGCGGGGAGCACCTGCCGTCCGGCCTGGACCCCGACTGCTGCGGCTAGGTGTGCTGTCCGGACAGGTCGGTGACACGGCCGGCTGGGGGTCGGCCGCCGATTCCGGTGTGGGGCCGGTGGTAGCCGCTAGTAGGTGAACCGGTCCGGCCAGTCGGGAAACGCTGCCTGTCGGTCGGAGTCAGCGGGGCATGACGGTGGGACACGAGGGCCTCGTGGACGTCGGTGCAGACTTCGCAATCCACGCCGAACCCAGAAGGACCTCACCCGTTCGAGCGCGTGCCACCGACGTCCCGGGACAGCACGGCCAGGGCGTGTCCGACCGTTCCCGTCTGCCGTGCGACGCCCTGCACGCTCCCCCACTGTCTCGAGGGCGTGGGAGATGCCCCCACTCGTCGCACCGGCCCCATGCCCGGGTACGTCCGGTACGAGGGCCTGGGGCCGGCACGCCGAGAGCAGGCACCTGACGCCGCGCGGCCGTGCTTCGGGCAACGACGCGAACGGTCGGACAGGCCCTGGCCGGGGCTCGGTGCCGGTACTTCAGTGCCGGTGCATCCGGTTGGCGACGGCGTGGCCCACGAACAGGTACACCACGGCGGCCAGACCGTACCCGGCCACCACGCGGGCCCACGCCTCGTTGAAGGTGAACAGGTCATGGGACCAGCCGGCCAGCCAGGAGGCGGCCTGGTGGACGAACTGCACCAGGCTGTTGGCGCGGTTGGCGTCCAGCAGATACATCAGGATCCACAGGCCGAGGATCAACGCCATGACGTCGGCGACGACCGCGATGACTGTCCCGGCCTGATTCGCGCTGTTGCGATATCGAGGGGACATACCTTCCGGATTGCCGGGTCGCGACCGGTGAAACCCGAACGGCGTATGCCGGGTGGCGCGGCCGGCCACCCCGGGTGACGCTGCCGGAGGAAGTCAACCGCTCGGGGAGGAGAGGTACCGGAGGATCCCGTGCCCGTACCGATACGGCGTCTCTGTGCGGCGCTCACCCTGTGCTGCGCCCTGCTGGCCGGCTCCACCGCCTGCGGCAGCAGCGAGAAGACCAGTACGAAGGACACCGCGGCGGTACCGGCCCTGCAGCCCGTCCCGGCTGCCGCCGCCCCCAGCCCGACCACCTCCGCGGAGAAGCGCAAGTTCGCCAAGACGCGCTTCGTCGTGGACGCGGGACTCGCGGCCGGCGCCACCTACCAGTGGATCGTGAAGCCCTACAAGGCGGGCAAGTTCAAGAAGGGCGCCCAGGGCCGCAAGACGGCCCTGGTCAAGGCCGGCCTGGCCGGTGCCTTCGCCTACAACCGCCTCAAGGCAGCCGTCCGCAACGCCAAGGCCGACCCCACGCTGTCCAAGGCGCTCGCGCCGCTCAACTCCGCCATCGACGGCCTGAAGGACCTGCCCGCCAAGCTCCGCAAGGGTGACGGCAGCGCGGTGAACTCCTTCGACGACACCATCGACAAGGTCAAGGGAGCGGGCGCAGGCGCCGGCGCGCCGGTCAAGGACAAGGTGCCGTCCGTCTCCCAGCTCAAGGGCGGCAGTTAGCCGTTCAGCTCCGCCAGCACCCTGAGGCTGTGCGGGTCCGGTGACAGTGCCAGCAGGTCCGTCACCGGGCCGGCCCGCCACAACTCGAGGCGCTCTGCGACGCGTTCACGCGGACCCACCAGCGAGACCTCGTCGGCGAACGCGTCCGGCACCGCAAGCACCGCCTCCTCCCGCCGCCCGGCCAGGAACAGCTCCTGGATCCGCCGGGCCTCCGTCTCGTACCCCATGCGCGCCATGAGGTCGGCGTGGAAGTTGCGGGAGGCGTGGCCCATCCCGCCGATGTAGAAACCCAGCATGGCCTTCACCGGCAGCAGGCCCTCGGCCACGTCGTCACACACCTTCACCCGCGCCAGCGGAGCCACCACAAACCCCTCCGGCAGCGTGCGCACCACATCCCCGTACACCTCGGGCCGGCTCGGCGCCCAGTACAACGGCAGCCAGCCGTCCGCGACGCGCACCGTCTGGGCCACGTTCTTCGGCCCTTCGGCGCCGAGCAGCACGGGCAGACCGGCCCGCAAAGGATGGGTGATCGGCTTCAGCGGCCTGCCGAGTCCGGTGCCGTCGGGCCCGCGGTAGGGCAGTGGATGAAACCGCCCGTCACAGGTCACCGGCGCCTCCCGGCGCAGCACCTGCCGTACGACGTCCACGTACTCCCGGGTCGCGGTCAGCGGCGACCTCGGGAACGGACGGCCGTACCAGCCCTCCACCACCTGCGGCCCCGACAGCCCGAGCCCGAGCATCATCCGCCCGCCGGAGAGATGGTCCAGGGTGAGCGCGTGCATCGCGGTGGCGGTCGGCGACCGGGCGGCCATCTGTGCAACGGCCGTACCCAGCCGGATCGTTGACGTCCGCGCCGCGATCCAGGTCAGCGGCGTGAACGCGTCCGAGCCCCACGACTCCGCGGTCCACACCGAGCCGTACCCGAGCCGCTCCGCCTCCCGCGCGAGGGCCACATGAGCGGGGTCCGGGCCGCGCCCCCAGTACCCGAGTGCCAGACCGAGCCGCATACGCCCCCCTCCTGACGAACCGTCAGTACATCGGCCAGGCGCCGACTGTACGACAACGGCCCCCCGCCCGGAAGGGCGAGGGGCCTGATGCGACGGCGTGCGGGCTCAGCCGCGCTGGATGCCGGAGGTGTCCTGGAGCACGCCGCGGCGGCCGTCCTGGGTCTGCGCGACGAGCGTGGCACCGCGCTGCTCGACCGCCAGATACCAGGTGCCCGGCGCCAGTTCGGCGATCGGGTTGGGCGAGCCGTCCTCCGCGAACAGCGGACGGGTCACCGGCACGGCGAACCAGAACGGCGAGAAGTCCGGGGCTGCCGGCTGTGCCGCCGCCGGAGCACCCTGCGCCCCGGGCTGCTGCCCGAACGGCTGCCCGGGCTGCGGCTGCGCACCGTAGGGCTGCCCCGGCTGCGGCTGCGCACCGGGGTACCCGTAACCCCCGGGCGGCTGGGCGCCGTAGGGCTGCGGGGCGACCGGCTTCGGGGCGGGGAGCAGGGCGGCCTGGAGGGCGGGGACCATCGGGGTGGCGATGGCGGCGCCCGCGAGGACCAGGGCGGCGATGAGACCGAGGATGAGACCGGCGCCGGCGTCCACACCGTCGGGCACGTCGATCAGCGTCCACAGCAGCGTCCAGGCCGCCAGGATCGGAAAGGCCGTGCCGACCTGGACGAGCTCGAGCCCGAGCACCTTGCGCTGCTGCGGCAGACAGCGGTCGACGACGATGAGGACGGCACCGATCACCGCGCCCATGTAGATGCCCAGGCCCATGCCCAGGTCGTCCCACGCGTTCCGGCTCTGGCTGGTGCCGAAGCCGGAGATGCTCTCGAAAGTGAGGAACGACGCGATGAACAGCACCACCGCTGCTCCGATCACCACGCCGTCGCCTCTAGTGAGGGAGCGGATATTCACCTTAGGTCCTTCGTAGGTCGTCTCGTCGTCGGTAGACACTACCGTCCGCAAGATCCGGCCGTCCGGCCGTATCCACCTGCCGGTCACGACTCGCGCAGGAAACCCACGATTCCCTCAGAGATCCCCTGCGCCGCCTGCTGCCGCCAGGCCCCGCTGGTCAGCAGTGCCGCGTCCTTGCTATCGCGCATGTTGCCGCACTCGATGAACACCTTGGGAACCGTTGACAGATTGAGACCGCCCAGGTCCGTGCGTGTGACGAGACCGGTGCCCTGGCCGAGGTAGTTGGACGGCGGCTCGCCGGTGTCGCGCAGGAAGTCGCCCGCGATGCGCACGCCGAGGTCGCGCGAGGGGCCGACGATGTCACGGGTGTCGGCGATGCCGGAGTGCACCGAACCCGGCAGGATCACATGGAAGCCGCGGTCGCCCTCGGCGGCGCCGTCGGCGTGGATGGAGATCGCCGCGTCCGCGTGCGCCTGGTTGCCGATCCGCGCCCGCTGGTCCACGCACGGTCCCCAGGCGGGACTGCCGTCGTCATGGGTCAGCCTCACCGTGGCGCCCTGCTTCTCCAGCAGCGCGCGCAGCCGGTGCGCGACGTCCAGGGTGAACCGGGCCTCGGTGTAACCGGCGTTGGTGGACGTGCCGGTGGTGTCGCACTCCTTCCAGTTGGTGCCGATGTCCACCTTGCGGTTGATCTCGGCCGCGTGCTGGAAGTTGCCCTGGTTGTGCCCGGGATCGATGACGACGACCTTCCCCGCGAGCGGCCCGGCCCCGGACGCTCCCGAGTGCTGCTTGCCGTCGTCCGTCGCGGAGGGCGAGCCGGTGGGGGAAGCGGTGCGGGCCGACGGTGACGAGGGCGCGGCGGACGTGCCGGACGCGGGGACCGCGGACGCCGTACGGTCCGCACTCTTGTCGGCACCGCCGCCCACCGCCTCGTACACCACCCAGCCGAGCAGCGCGCCGGGCACCAGCGCGGCGAGCGCGACGGTCAGCGGGCCGCGCCGGGGCCGCTGCGGTCGTGGGGGATCGAACTCCGGGCCTAGGTAGGACACGTCAGCGACTCTAACCGGGCCGTCAGATCCCCGCTCCCGTTCGCCGCAGGACGCGCAGGGAGCCGGTCACCGAGACCTCCGTGAACGCTCCGGATCCAAGTGCCCGCAGGTACACGCGATACGGCGCCTGCCCGGTGAACTCGTCCTCGGGCTCCGGGAAGACGTCGTGGATGACGAGCAGGCCCCCCTCGGCCACGTGCGGCGCCCAGCCCTCGTAGTCGGCGCCGGCGTGCTCGTCGGTGTGGCCGCCGTCGACGAAGACGAGGCCGAGCGGCGTGTTCCAGAGGGCCGCGATCTGCGGCGAACGCCCCACGAGTGCGACCACGTGCTCCTCCAGGCCCGCCTTGAACAGCGTCCGCCGGAAGACCGGCAACGTGTCCATCAGCCCGATCTCCGGGTCGACCGTGTCGGGGTCGTGGTAGTCCCAGCCCGGCTGCTGCTCCTCGCTGCCCCGGTGGTGGTCCACCGTCAGCGCGGTGACCCCGGCCGCGCGGGCCGCGTCGGCGAGCAGGACGGTGGACCGGCCGCAGTACGTCCCGACCTCCAGCAGGGGCAGCCCCAGCCGGCCCGCCTGCACGGCCGCGTCGTACAGCGCCAGCCCCTCGTCCAGGGGCATGAACCCCTTGGCCGCCTCGAACGCGGCCAGGATCTCGGGCTTGGGGGAGGTGGGCGGCATGGGGGGCCTTCCGGTCGTACGGCTGTGACAGCGCCCCCGAAGGAACGCGGGGCTGTGTTCACGCGCGGCTCCGCCGCGCGGGCGCGACCGGCCACGGCGAAGCCGCAGTCGCCGGTCGACAGTTCCCCCCGAGTTCTACGCGGTCAGCACCTCTCCAGGCAACGAAAGATCCAGCTCGACGGCCCGCTCCTCACCGGAGTGCGTGGCGGCGGAGGCCCGCGGCCCATGGCCGGAGGCCTTCGCGGCGAGCACATACGCCCCCTGCGCCGGCACGGCCAGCGCGTAGCTGCCGTCCTCGTCGGAGACGGTCGCCCCCGCCTGCCGTCCCCGCCGGTCGATCAGCGTGACCTTGGCCCGGGCGACCGGAGCACCGTCGGCACCGAGAACCCGTCCGCGGAAGCCCCGCAGAGCCTCCTCGGCCCTTTCCAGCGCGGCGTCCTCCTCGCTGCCGGCCCGCAGCTGGGCGTGCTGCTGCCGGACCGCGCGGCGGGCGCCGGGCAGGAACAGCGCGAGCAGCAGGCCCACCGCCACCGCGGCCGTGGCGATCACGAAGGACACCCGGAACCCGTGCATGGTCGGGACGGCGACGCCGCCGACGTCGTGCGCCGTGTTGGCCAGCACCATCCCGATGACGGCGCTCGACACCGAGGTGCCGATGGACCGCATCAGGGTGTTGAGGCCGTTCGCCGCGCCGGTCTCCGAGGCCGGCACCGCGCCGACGATCAGCGCGGGCAGCGAGGAGTAGGCGAGGCCGATGCCCGCGCCGAGGATCACGGAGGTGACGATCGTCTGCCAGGCGGCGTCCATCAGGCCGAGCCCGCCGCCGTAGCCGATCGCGATGATCAGCAGGCCGATGATGAGGGTCGTCTTGGGGCCGTACTTGGCGGACAGCCGCGTGTACACCGGCGCCGTGAACATCATCGTCAGGCCCAGCGGGGCCACGCACAGGCCCGCGACGACCATGGACCGGCCGAGACCGTAGCCGGTGGCCTTCGGCAGCTGGAGCAGCTGGGGCAGGACCAGGGAGACGACGTAGAAGGCGACGCCGACCATGATCGAGGCGAGGTTGGTGAAGAGCACGGCCGGACGTGCGGTGGTGCGCAGGTCGACCAGGGGCGCCTGGTTCCGCAGCTCGTACAGGCCCCACAGGACGAGGACCGCGACCGAGCCGGCGAACAGGCCGAGCGTCGTACCGGACGACCAGCCCCAGTCGCTGCCGTTGGTGATCGGCAGCAGGAGCAGCACCAGACCGCCGGACAGCCCGATCGCGCCGAGCAGGTCGAAGGAGCCCTCGGCGCGCATGGGGGACTCGGGGACGACGAGCAGGGTCAGGGTGATGGACAGCACGCCGAGGCCGGCGGCGCCGTAGAACAGGGCGTGCCAGTCGGTGTGCTGGGCGACCAGCGCCGCGGCGGGCAGGGCGAGGCCGCCGCCGACGCCGATGGAGGAACTCATCAGGGCCATGGCCGAGCCGAGCCGCTCGCGCGGGAGCGTGTCGCGCATCAGGCCGATGCCGAGCGGGATCGCGCCCATGGCGAAGCCCTGGAGGGTACGGCCGACGATCATGGTGAGCAGCTGGCTGGTGAGGGCGCTGATCAGGGCGCCCACGACCATCACGGCGAGGCTGAGGATCAGCATCCGCCGCTTGCCGTAGAGGTCGCCGAGCCGGCCCATGATCGGGGTGGCCACGGCGCCGGACAGGAGGGTCGAGGTGAGGACCCAGGTGGCGTTGGAGGGCGCGGTGTCCAGCAGTTGCGGCAGGTCCTTGATGACCGGCACGAGCAGCGTCTGCATCACCGCGACGACGATGCCCGCGAAGGCGAGCACCGGGACCACGGCCGCGCTCGCCCTGCGGGCCGGCTGATCGGTCGTCGTGTGCGTCATGAAGTCGAGGCCTCCCCGTAGTGAAAGTGCCGGGTAAACCTCGTATGCACAGGCAACTATTCCGTTGCTTCGAGCCCCTAACGAATTCTTGACCAGCTCATGGGTTTCTGATCGGCCGTCAAGGGGTGTAGGGCTCGCGGCCCAGGGCCGATGGGTCGAAAAGCCGATGCAAGGACCGTAACCGGCTTGAGACCATGACGCCCATGCTGGAAGCCGCCGACACCACACCCCGCACGTCCCGCCGTACGGCACCGCCCACCTGGCTGGTCGTGGCGCTCGCCTGCGCCGGGCAGTTCCTGGTCGTGCTCGACGTGTCGGTGGTGAACGTCGCCCTGCCGTCCATGCGGTCCGGCCTCGGTCTGACCGCGTCCGGCCTGCAGTGGGTGGTGAACGCGTACGCCATCGCCTTCGCCGGGTTCATGCTGCTCGGCGGCCGGGCCGGCGACCTGTACGGCCGCAAGCGGATGTTCCTGGTCGGCCTCGGCCTGTTCACGCTGGCCTCGCTGGGCGGCGGCATCGCCCAGGAGGGCTGGCAGTTGCTGCTGGCGCGGGGCGTGCAGGGCCTGGGCGCGGCGGTGCTCGCCCCCTCGACGCTGACCCTGCTGACCTCCGCCGTGCCGGAGGGGGCGGCGCGGGCACGCGCGATCGCCACCTGGACCGCGGTCGGCGCCGGCGGCGGGGCCGCGGGCGGACTGGTCGGCGGGGTGCTCGTGGACGTGCTGTCCTGGCGCTGGGTGCTGCTTATCAACGTCCCGGTGGGCGCGCTGGTGCTGGCCGGCTCGGTGTGCCGGCTCACCGAGAGCCGGGCCGGGGACGGGCGGCGCCTGGACCTGCCGGGCGCGCTGCTCGTCACGGCGGGCCTCGCGACCCTGACCTACGGCATCTCGCAGACGGAGGCCGAGGGCTGGACGGCCCCGGCCACGCTGGCGCCGCTGCTCGCCGGGCTCCTGCTGATCGCCCTGTTCCTGCTGGTCGAGGCGCGCACGGCGGCCCCGCTGATGCCGCTCGGACTGCTCCGGCTGCGCCCGGTCGCCTCGGCCAACGGGGCCATGTTCCTCTCCGGCTCGGCCATGTTCTGCATGTGGTACTTCATGACGCTCTACGCCCAGAACGTCCTCGGCTACTCGCCGCTGGAGGCCGGTGTCGCGCTCGTCCCCAGCTCGCTGTCCGTGGTCGTCGGCTCGAAGCTGGCGCCGCGTCTGATGCGGCTCGCGGGTGCGCGGACCGTGGCGACGCTGGGCACGCTGGTGGCCGCCGCCGGCTTCGGCTGGCAGTCGACGATGAGCGCGCACGAGGCGTACGTCACCGCGATCATGATTCCGGGGATGCTGATGATGCTCGGCGCGGGACTGGCGGCGACCCCGCTCGCCTCCCTCGCCACGTCGGGAGCGGCGCCGGGCGAGGCCGGTGTGGTGTCGGGTCTGATCAACACCTCGCGGACGATGGGCGGTTCGCTGGGACTCGCCGTGATGTCGACCGTCGCCGCGGCCGGCACGGGGAACGGCCACGGGCCCGGGGCGCTGACCGACGGCTACGCGCTGGCGTTCCGGGTCAGTACGGCGGTGCTGCTGGGCGGGGCGGCCCTGATGCCGGTGTGGCTGCCGCGCAGGGCCGCCGGAGCGCGGAGTTGATCCAGTGGCTCACAGCCACCCCTGCTGCCGGGCCTCCCGTACCGCCTCCGTCCGGTTGCGGGTGCCCGTCTTGCCGATGGCCGAGGACAGGTAGTTGCGGACGGTGGACTCGGACAGATGCAGCTTGCCGGCGACGTCGGCGACCGTCGCCCCGTCCACCGACGCCTTCAGTACCTGGCACTCACGGGCCGTCAGCGGATTCGGACCGGCGCTGAGCGCGGCGGCGGCGAGCGCGGGGTCGACGACGGTCTCCCCGGTGAGCACGCGCCGGATGGCCGCGGCCAGCTCCTCCACGGGCCCGTCCTTGACGAGGAACCCGGCCGCCCCGGCCTCCATGGCCCGGCGCAGATAGCCGGGCCGGCCGAAGGTGGTGAGGATCAGCACCCGGCAGTCGGGCGCCCGCTCGCGCAGCTCGGCCGCCGCGTCGAGACCGCTGGTGCCCGGCAGCTCGATGTCCAGCAGGGCCACGTCCGGCCGGTGGTCGAGCACCGCGTCCACGATGCCGTCGCCCGACCCCAGTTGGGACACCACCTCGATGTCCTCCTCCATGCCGAGCAGCAGCGCGAGCGCACCCCGCATCATGCCCTGGTCCTCGGCGAGCAGCACCCGAATGGACTTCACGGTCCGGTGCTCCCGGGGCATCTCGTTCATGGCTTCAGATTACGGCCGGAACCCCGTCGACCCCGACGGCTTCGGGAGCGCTTCGGGGGTGCGGCCCGGGCGCGGCCCCTCGCGCCGGGGTGCGGCGGTCGCGCCTGCGCCGGGGTGTTTCCTGGAGAACGTCCAGCTGGTCCCGGCCCACGGCGAGCCGGAGGGCTCGGGGGAGGGGGGTCCGGGTCCGGCGGGCCGCCTACTGGGCGCTCGGCCGCGACCGGCTCGCGCGGTTCGCGGCAGGTGCGGGATTCACACAGGTCGCCTGGCTGACCCCGAACGGACGGGTTTCTTCCAGCCGTTGCTCGCGGCGCGGGTCGATTAAAGAGTCTCCCTTTTCCGGTGCGGCGGGGGTTGACGGCCGTGCAAGACGCCCAAACAATCGCCGGTGCATTTCCAGGAAACCCCTCCATAATTCCGCCGCCGAATGGGTTCGGTATTTCGATCGAACAATGTCCGAGATATCGAACGTGGTCGGCCAGACCATGCCGAGGTGCCCCGTGCTCCTGAGAACCCCCCACTGCCGCCCCCGGCGCCTGCGCGGCGCCGCCCTGTCCGTGCTCGCCGTCTGCGCGACCCTCGCCGCGCTGCTCCTCGGCGCCGGCGCACCCCGGGCCGCGGCCGCGAGTGCGCTGCCCTGCGACGTCTACGGCGCCGCGGGCACCCCCTGCGTCGCCGCGCACAGTCTGGTCCGGGCGCTGTACTCCTCGTACAACGGCCCCCTCTACCAGGTGCGGCGCGCCTCGGACGGCGGCACGAAGGACATCGGGTTGTCGGCCGCCGGCGGATACGCGAACGCGGCCGCCCAGGACTCCTTCTGCTCCGGCACGGCCTGCGTCATCACCAAGATCTACGACCAGTCCTCCCGGCACAACGACCTCACCGTCGAGGGCGCGGGCGGGGCCGGGAAGGCCGATGTCGGGGCGCCCGCCGACGCCCTGCCGGTGACCGTCGGCGGCCACCAGGTCTACGGTCTGGAGATCTCCGCAGGCATGGGCTACCGGGACGACTCCACCTCCGGCGTCGCCACCGACGGCGCCGCCGAGGGGATGTACATGGTGACCTCGGGCACCCACGTCAACGGCGCCTGCTGCTTCGACTACGGCAACGCCGAGACCAGCAACAAGGACACCGGCAACGGTCACATGGACGCCATCAACTTCGGCACCGAGTGCTGGTTCTCGCCCTGTTACGGGCAGGGCCCCTGGGTGCAGGCCGACCTGGAGAACGGGCTGTTCCAGTCCGATGCCGGATACAGCAAGAACACCTCGGACACCGGTACCGGAGCCCTTCCGTTCGTGACCGCGCTGCTGAAGAACAACGGCAAGAACCATTTCGCGCTGAAATGGGGAAACGCGCAATCCGGCGGGCTGGCCACCACCTATTCCGGCGGTGAGCCCACCACGAGCGGGTACTCGCCCATGCATCAGGAGGGCGCGATCGTCCTCGGCACCGGTGGCGACAACAGCAACGGCTCCGTCGGCTCCTTCTTCGAGGGCGTCATGACCTCCGGCATCCCGACCGACGCCGCCGACGACGCGGTTCAGGCCGACATCGTCTCCGTCGGCTACGGCGGCGCGACCGGCAGCACCGGCACCCTCGACCCCGGCTCGGAGATCTCGCTGCGCGCCACCACCTCCTGCTGCACCGGCGACTACGTCCGGCACCAGAACAACGCCGGCGTGATCTCCTCCCTCACCTCCAGCAGTTCCGGCCTGGACAAGAACGACGCCACCTGGATCGTGCGCCGGGGACTCGCCGACAGTTCCTGTGTGTCCTTCGAGTCCCGCAACTACCCCGGCGACTACCTGCGGCACTTCGACTACAGGCTCTACCGGCAGCCCATGGACGGCACCCCCCTGTTCCGGGCGGACGCGACCTTCTGCCCGCAGCCCGGGAAGAGCGGCACCGGCACCTCCTTCGCGTCGTACAACTACCCCACGAGATACCTGCGCCACTACGACTACCACCTGTACATAGCGAGCGACGGCGGGTCCAACGGCTTCGACAGCAGCACGTCCTGGACCGACGACGTCAGCTGGGCGGTCAGCTCGCCCTGGGCGCCGTAGCCAGCGCGTCCGCGAACTCCGCCGACTCCACCGGGAGCCCGGCGGTCACCGTGAAACCGCCGCGCGGCGCCGGGCCGGCCGTGAGCGAGCCGCCCGCCGCCGCGAGGCGTTCGGTGAGCCCCTTCAGCCCGGTGCCGCCGATGCCCTGCTGGGGCCGGCTGACGGCCCTGCCGCTGCCGTCGTCGGTGACGGTGAGACGGACCTGCTCCACGTCGCACTCGACGGTGATCTCACAGCGGCGGGCGTCGCTGTGCCGGACCACGTTCGTCACCGCCTCGCGCACCACCCAGCTCAGCAGCGCCTCCGTCTGCGGCTCCAGCGGCGCGCCCGACTGCCGTACCACCGGCTCCACGCTCGCCGCCGACAGCGCCGAGCGGGCCCGGGCCAACTCCGTGGCGAGACTGCCCTCCCGGTAGCCGGTCACCGCCTCGCGTATCTCGGTGAGCGCCTGTCGGCCCACCGACTCGATGTCCGCGATCTGGCCGAGCGCCGCATCCATGTCGCGCGGGGCCAGCCGGCGGGCCGCCTCCGACTTCACCACGATCACCGACAGCGTGTGCCCCAGCAGGTCGTGCAGGTCCCGGGAGAAACGCAGCCGCTCCTTCTCCACCGCGCGCCTCGCCAGTTCCTCGCGCGCGGCACGCAGTTCCCGCACTGCCTCGGACAGGCCGAGGATGGCGGCGGTCACCATGCTGGAGAGGAAGGTGCCGTAGGCGATGTTCACCGCGTCCGAGCCGTCGCGGATCCAGGAGACCGCCCCCGCGTAGCCGGCCAGCAGCAGACCCGTACGGCCGAGCCACGGACCGCGCAGTGCCGCCCCCGCGGCCAGCCCCAGCAGCGGGAAGAACATCAGCCAGTTGCCGCCGTAGCCGAGCGCCAGAGCCGTCGTGACCAGGGCCATGAGCAGCAGCGCCACCCGGGTGGAGACCGCTTCGCGGGTCTCCCGCCGGAAGGAGCGGAAGGTGACGTAGATGTAGAGGGTGTTGAAGGTCACCAGGCCCACGCCGCCGATCCACGGGCTCGGCGTCCTGCCCTGGAGGAGGTTGGAGAAGGCTCCCATCCCCATCAGCAGCCAGGGCAGCAGCGCGAAGCCGGTGGGCGGCGGTCCCGGATGGTCGACGTCGGGCTCCCTGCCCTCCTTGCGGGCGGCCCGCTGCGCGGCCTTGAAACGTTCGTGCTCGGCCTGCCACTGGCGCCGCTCGGCCCGCAGGGCCCGTAGCCGGCACCGAACTCCCGATGTCATGTCTGTGTTTCCCCCGGTCAGATGGTCCCCGCCCGACGGCGGTACGACAGCACGGCGTACGAACCGAACAGCAGCAGCCAGGCCGTCAGCACGATGATGGCACCGGCACCCGGCGCGTGCCCCCCCGATACGCCGGTGCCCAGCTCGGCGAACCGGCGGGTAGGGGCGTACGCCGACACGGCCCGCAGCCAGCCCGGGAAGAGACTGACCGGGAACCACAGCCCGCCGAGCACCGCGAGCCCCAGATTGCACACCATGTTGACCACCCCGGTGGCGGGCCCGGTGAGCCGGTAGCCGTTGCCGAGGCCGAGCAGCGTGAACGGTACCGAGCCGAGCCACAACAGCACTGCGGCCGCCGCCCAGTGACTCGCCGTCAGCCGTACACCGTTGACCAGTCCGCCCGCCGCCAGCACCGCGACGATCGACGGCAGTACGGTCACCACGCCGGTCAGGGCCCGGCCGGTCACCACCTCTCGCGGGGTCATCGGGGTCACGCGCAGCTGCCGCAGCCAGCCGGTCGCGCGGTCCTCGGCGACCGCGCCTCCGGTGTTCAGCGCCGAGCCGACGGCGCCGTAGGCGGCCATGCCGATCATGGCTGCCGTCTTCCAACTGCCCTTGTTCTCGCCGAGGTTGGTGAACAGCAGGTACATCATCACCGGCATGGCGATGCCACCGATGACGAAGCCCGGGTCACGCAGTGTGCGGAGGGTCTCCAGGCGGATGTAGGCGAGCATCAGACGGCCGTCCTTCGGGTGCGGGTGGTCGTGGGCCGGTCACGCCCGGGCAACGGCAGACGCACATCGGACACCGGCCCGCGACCGTTCAGGGCGCCGTCACCCGCCGTGACGGCGAGGAAGGCGTCGTCCAGTGAGGCCGGGGACACCTCAAGGTTCCTGATCGCCCCCAGCTCGGCCAGGGCGATCACCGTCGCGTCCGAGTCGTCGGTGCGCAGGCGGGCCCGGTCGCCGTGCACCTCCACCGAGCGGACGCCGGGCAGCAGGCCCAAGGCCTCGGGCGCGCGGCCCGCCAGGTCCACGCACACCAGGTTGCCCCCCGCCGCGCGCCGTAGCTCCTCACCGGTTCCGTCGGCGACGATCCGGCCCCGGTCGACGACCACGATCCGGTCGGCGTACGCGTCCGCCTCCTCCAGATAGTGCGTGGAGAACAGAACCGTGTGCCCCCGCCGGGCATAGGTGCGCATCGACGCCCAGAAGGCGTGCCGGGCCTCCACGTCCAGCGCCGCCGTCGGCTCGTCCAGCACCAGCAGCGCCGGGTCCCCGCACAGCGCGACGGCGAACCGCACCCGCTGCACCTGCCCGCCGGACAGCCGGTCCACCCGCCGCCCGGCGAGGTCCGCGATCCCGGCCAGGTCCAGCGCCCGGGCGACCGCCATCGGCGCCGGGTAGCGGGAGGCGACGAACGCGACCAGTTCGGCCACGGTGACCCGGGGCACCGGCCGTGCGTCCTGGAGCATCGCGCCCACCCGCCCTGCCCGCACCGAGCGCTCCGGCGCGGCGCCGAACAGCTCCACCGCGCCGGCGTCGGGCGCGTACAGCCCGAGCAGCAGCCCGATCGCGGTCGACTTGCCCGCGCCGTTGCGGCCGAGCAGGGCCACGGTCTTTCCGCAGCCGATCTCCAGGTCCACTCCGTCGACGGCGCGCACCGCGCCGTACGTCTTGACCGCCCCCGTGAAGGACACGGCGGTGTTCTCCGTCTGTGTCATGCCTGCGACGCTAACGAGCGCGGCCCCGCCTCGGGCAGAGGCGCATGTACGGACTCGGGCAGGACAAATGTCACGGCCACCCGAGCTGACGCGGTGTCAGGACCCTTCACAACCATGGAGCCCTCGGCTATACAGAGGGCGCCGGACTGGAACGCGTTCTAGGTCGGCCCCGTAGCGACCTCGGTGCGGCCGACGGTGCGGACGTCCGCGCCGGGGTCTCGAACCGCCAGTGTCAGGAGCCGTATGCCCATCGACGCACGCCGAGCCCTCGCGGCCGAACCCCGGACCGGCGAGATCTCCTGGACCACCAAGGACGTCCAGCTCTACCACCTCGGCATCGGCGCGGGAGCCGACCCCGACAAGGACGACCCGGCCACCGACCCCGACGAGCTGCGCTACACGCTGGAGTCCCGGCTGCACGTCCTGCCGAGCTTCGCCACCGTCGCCGGCTCCGGCGCGCCCGGCGTCATCAGCGGGCTGTCCCTGCCCGGCGTGGAGGTCGAGCTCGCCAAGGTCCTGCACGGGGGGCAGAGTCTGCGGATCCACCGCCCGATCCCGGCCGAGGGCACGGCGACCGCGACCCACCGGCTCGCCGCCGTCCACGACAAGGGCAAGGCCGCCGTCCTGGTGCTGCGCACCGACGTCGCCGACGCCGACGGCCCGCTGTGGACCAACGACGCCCGGATCTTCGTTCGCGGGGAAGGCGGCTGGGGCGGCGACCGCGGCCCCTCCACCCGGCTCGACCCGCCCCCCGACGCACCCGACCGGACCGTCGAACGCCCCGTCCGCCCGGACCAGGCCCTCCTCTACCGCCTCTCCGGCGACTGGAACCCGCTGCACGCCGACCCCGAGTTCGCCAAGCTCGCCGGGTTCGACAAGCCGATCCTGCACGGGCTGTGCACCTACGGCATCACGCTCAAGGCGGTCGTGGACACGCTGCTCGGCGGCGATGTGAGCCGGGTGCGGTCGTACACCGCCCGGTTCGCGGGCGTCGTGTACCCGGGGGAGACGCTGCGCATCCGCATGTGGCGGCGGGAGGGGAGCGTCCAGGTGGTGGTGAGCGCCGTGGACCGGGGCGACGCGCCGGTCCTCGCGGACACCGTCGTCGAGCACACCTGACACCAGTACCGAGGCCCGTACCGAGGGGAGCCGTACCATGCGCGCAGCCGTACTGCACGAGATCGGCCAGGAGAAGCTGGAGGTCCTCGACGACATCGAGGCGGTGGGCTTCGGCCCCGGCAAGGTCAGGGTCCGGGTGCGGGCCACCGGGCTGTGCCACTCGGACCTGTCCGCGATGAGCGGGGTGCTGCCGCAGCCCGCCCCGTTCGTGCCCGGTCACGAGGGTGCGGGCGAGATCCTCGAAGTGGGCGACGGCGTAGGTCATGTGAAGCCCGGCGACCGGGTCCTCCTGTGCTGGCTGCCCGCCTGCGGCGCCTGTCCGGCCTGCAAGCGCGGGCAGACCGAACTGTGCCTGTCCGGGTTCATGAACGCGGGCACCCCCAACTTCCGGCGCTCCGGCGGTGACGTCTTCGGCTTCGCCGGCACCGGCACCTTCGCCGAGGAGGTCGTGGTCGACGCCGGGTGCGCGGTGCCGATCCCGGACGACGTGCCCTACGACATCGCCGCGCTGATCGGCTGCGGGGTCACCACCGGTCTCGGCGCCGCCCTCAACACCGCCGACGTGCAGGCCGGTTCGTCGGTCGCCGTCATCGGGTGCGGAGGCGTCGGCATCTCGGCCGTGCAGGGCGCGCGGCTGAAGGGCGCCGCCGAGATAGTCGCCGTCGATCCGGTCGCCTCCCGACGCGAGGCCGCCCTCCACTTCGGTGCCACGAAGGCGGTTGCACCGGAGGCACTGGCCGACGTCAGGCAGCAGGTCACGGGCGGCGAGGGGTTCGACTACGTCTTCGAGGTCGTGGGCAGGTCCGCCACCGCCCGCACCGCCTACGAGAACACCCGGCGCGGCGGCACCCTCGTCGTGGTGGGCGCCGGCGCCATGGACGACTTCCTGCAACTCAACATGTTCGAGCTGTTCTTCGACGAGAAGCGCATCCTGCCGTCCCTGTACGGCGGCGGAGACGTGCTGCGCTCCTACGAACGCGCCGTCGCCCTGTGGCGGACCGGCCGCGTCGACCTCGCGGGGCTGATCACCCACCGGGTCCGGCTGACGGAGATCAACGAGGCCCTGGACCGGATGCGTACCGGGACCGCCCTGCGTACGTGCATCGAGATCTGAGGACCCGGCTCATGTCACTGCCACTCGAAGGACGGTCCGCGATCGTCACCGGCGCCGGACGCGGGCTCGGCCGGGCGGAGGCCCTGGAACTCGCGCGGCTCGGCGCGGCCGTCGTCGTCAACGACTACGGGCAGCCGGGCCGGGACGGCACGGGCGCGGCGTCGGCGGTACCGGCCGAACAGGTCGCCGCCGAGATACGCGGTGCGGGCGGCCGGGCGATCGCCCACACCGGAGACGTCGCCGACTTCCGACAGGCCCGTGAGCTGGTCGAGACGGCGATCGCCGCATTCGGCCGGCTGGACGTCCTCGTCAACAACGCGGGGATCCTGCGCGACCGCATGATCTTCTCCATGACCGAGGACGAGTGGGACGCGGTGATCCGGGTTCACCTCAAGGGCCACTTCAACACCACCCGCTTCGCCGCCGCACACTGGCGGCAGCGGTCCAAGGCGACCGGGGGAGCGAAGGTCTACGGGCGGATCGTGAACACCTCCTCCGAGGCCTTCCTCGCCGGTTCCGCCGGGCAGCCCAACTACGCGGCGGCGAAGGGCGGAATCGTCGGCCTGACCACTTCCACCGCCCTCGCTCTCGCCAAGTACGGCGTCACGGCCAACGCCATCTGCCCACGCGCGCGCACCCGGATGACCGAGGACGTCTTCGCGGGGTCGGCACAGCCGGCCGAGGGCCTGGACCCGCTCGCACCCGAGCACGTGGCCCCCCTCGTCGGCTACCTGGCCTCGTCCGCCGCCGCCCGGATCAACGGCCAACTGCTGGTCGTCCACGGTGGCATGGTCGCCGTCGTCGAACGGCCACGGGTACGGGCGCGGTTCGACAGCAAACAGGAGGCGTTCACGTACGACGAACTGGACGCCCTCCTCACCCCGCACTACGCGGCCCGCCCGGAGCAGGAGACCTTCGCGGCGACGGAGGTCCTGGGGCTGAGGCGGGCCTGAGGCGCCGTGTCCGGCGGGCGGGAGGCCGCTGACGCCGGAGCGGGAGCGGCCCGCCACCGACTCGGTCCGCCGTGGTCCCGCGCGGTCCCACCGCGCCGGTGCCGAGCACGCGGTGGGACCGGCCCGGCGTCCAAGGGGGCGCCGGGGCGCCCGGTCCGCACCGCATCACACTCGACCGCACCGAGGCGGTCCTGGAGATCCGTCGCAGCCTCCGGCTGCCGACCGGGCCGGGATCCTGATCTACCGTCAGGCAGCCGCCTCCGCGGTCTCCTCGACCGGCTTGCGGTGCTTGCCGTGCGGAGCCGACTCGCTCTCCTGGGCCGCTACCGGGCCCCGGTGCCGGCCGTGGCCGACCGCCTCCTGAGAGTCGGCAGACAGCTGCTGAGTCCTGCTGGTGTCGCTCATCGGAAGTAATTCACCCCGTCAACATGATCTTTCGTACAGCCGGGCGAGTCTAACCGGCACACCACGGGCCGAATCCAGGCGCACACGCCAACCGGCACTAGTTCGTTACAAGACGTCCCAGAGGCGCCTGCTGCAACGGCACCGGACGTGCCCCGACCTGCTCCGCGGGCTCCGCTCGTGCGGGATCCGGAAGGCCCGGTTCCGCCGACCGGGACGACGCCTCGGGCGCCCCGCCGGCCGTGCCGTCCCGGACCGGGCCCTCCGGATCCGCGTTCCCCGATCCCGCCGGAGTACCGTGTCCCGCGGCTTCCTCGGCCCTGGGCACCGCCAGCTCCGCCACCCCGCACGGAGTCTCCTGAGTGGCGTACGGCAGCCGCAGTACACCCTCCCGCGTCCACAGCCCGGCCCCGGCCAGCCAGCCCAGGGGCGCCGGCAGATGGTCCACCCGCCGCCCGGCCGGCCGCCAGACCCCCACCCAGCTGCCGTACGGCCCGTCGACGCGCAGCGCCACCGCGCAGTTCTCCGGCATCAGCGCCTGCCCGGGCTGGATCGCGAACGGCGTCACCACGCAGTCCGGCACCCTGAGGCTCTCCGGGAAGCGCACCGGAAGCGTGCTGCCGAGCACGCCCCAGCCCAGTCGTTCCTGTCCCGGCGAGGGAGCGTCGGAGGAGATGAGCAGCAGCCCGCTGTCGAGGTCGGCGAGCAGGAGCCGGTCCTCGCTGCCGTCCGTGATCTGCAGCAGCGGTGTGACCTCGGCGCGCGCCAGGTCCACCACCACCGTCTTGACCGGTCCGCCCGCCTCCCGGTCCAGTGCCAGTATCCGCCCGGCGCGGTCCAGCCAGACCCCGCCCGAGCAGCGCCCCGGCACCTGGGCGACCCGCTCGGGACCGAAGGCTCCGCCCGCCACCAGCCAGACCGCACTCGACCGCGGCCCGACCGCGAGGGCGTACGCCCGCGCGCCTCCCGGGGCGGGCGGCAGCAGGGTGAGCCGGGTGCCGGGCTCGGGGCACTCCACCGCGCCCAGCGGCAGCTCGCCGGTGCCGGGCCCGGTCGGGTACAGCAGCGAGAAGGCGTGCCGGTGCTCGACCAGCCGGTGGATCAGCACCCGGCCGTCGGACAGCGGCTGCACCTCCGTGCCGGGTTCCTCGGGCTGGTTGCCGGGCAGCGGCACCGCGTACGGCTCCGGGCCGTCCAGCGTCCAGCGCTCCGGGAACCAGGAGTCGCCGGCCGAAGCGAGCCGGGCGGCGTAGGCGCCGTCGGCCGTGAGGGCGAAAACCGTCCCCGGCACCCCGTCGGTCCCGTCCGTGGACGGGGGTTCGGTCGCACAGGCCGTCATCGTTCGGTCACCTCCCGCGACGAAGCTAGTTTTCGCCTGCACGGGCGTGGGAGGGGCCGAGTCCGGCTTCACACGTACGGGTGGTGCAGAAGCGATTCACCTGAGGAAAACGGGACCTTTGTGCTGAGCGGGGCAGAGCCGCCGTATGCGGTACGGCGGCGCAGGCCAGCCAGGTAGCCTTGCCCTCGTGCCCCGTCTGTCTGAAGTCATCGCCGCGCTGGAGAACCTGTGGCCCGCCGAGCGGGCCGAGTCCTGGGACGCGGTCGGCACCGTCGTGGGCGACCCCGGCCAGGAGGTCACCCGGGTCCTGTTCGCCGTCGACCCCGTTCAGGAGATCGTCGACGAGGCGGTGAAGCTCGGGGCCGACCTGCTGGTCACCCATCACCCGCTCTATCTGCGAGGGACCACCACGGTCGCGGCGACCCACTTCAAGGGCCGTGTCGTGCACACGCTGATCAAGAACGACATCGCCCTGCACGTCGCCCACACCAACGCCGACACGGCGGACCCGGGCGTCTCCGACGCCCTGGCCGGCGCGCTCGACCTGCGCGTCGTACGGCCCCTGGTGCCCGACCCCACCGATCCCGAGGGCCGCCGGGGCCTCGGCCGCGTCTGCGAACTGGACCACCCGCTGACCGTCCGCGAACTGGCCGCACGCGCCGCCGGGCGGCTGCCCGCCACCGCGCAGGGCATCCGGGTGGCCGGCGACCCCGAGGCCGTCGTCCGCACGGTCGCCGTCAGCGGCGGCGCCGGCGACAGCCTCTTCGACCAGGTCCGCGCCGCCGGCGTCGACGCCTTCCTGACCGCCGACCTGCGCCACCACCCGGCCAGCGAAGCCGTAGCCGAAAGCCCCCTCGCGCTGCTCGACGCGGCGCACTGGGCCACCGAGTGGCCCTGGTGCGAGCTGGCCGCGAGCCAGCTCGACGAGATCTCCGACCGTCAGGGCTGGGACCTCAGGGTCCACGTCTCCAAGACGGTCACCGACCCCTGGACCGCCCACGCGGCGTCCATCACCTCTAGCTGAATTTCAGGGAGCCCCCAACTGAACGCCGCGCCCGCCGACCAGATCCGCCTCCTGGACGTCCAGGACCTGGACGTCCGCCTGCAGCAGCTCGCGCACAAGCGCAGGTCGCTGCCCGAGCACGCCGAGATCGACGCGCTGACCAAGGACCTCACCCAGCTGCGCGACCTGCTCGTCGCCGCGCAGACCGAGGAGAGCGACACCGCCCGCGAACAGACCAAGGCCGAGCAGGACGTGGACCAGGTGCGCCAGCGCGCCGCCCGCGACCAGCAGCGCCTGGACTCCGGCGCGGTCACCTCGCCCAAGGACCTGTCCAACCTCCAGCACGAGATCGCCTCCCTCGCCAAGCGGCAGGGCGACCTGGAGGACGTGGTCCTGGAGGTCATGGAGCGTCGCGAGGCCGCCCAGGAACGGGTGAACGAGCTGACCGAGCGGGTCGCCTCGGTCCAGTCGAAGATCGACGACGCCACCGCGCGCCGGGACGCGGCCTGCGAGCAGATCGACAGCGAGGTCGCCTCGGTGACCAAGGAGCGCGAGGTGGTCGCCGGCTCCGTCCCCGCCGACCTGCTGGGCCTCTACGACAAGCTGCGCGAGCAGCAGGGCGGCATCGGCGCGGCCAAGCTGTACGCCCGCACCTGCCAGGGCTGCCGCCAGGAGCTGGCGATCACCGAGCTGAACGATATCCGCGCGGCGGCGCCGGACACCGTGGTGCGCTGCGAGAACTGCCGCCGCATCCTGGTGCGCACGGCCGAGTCGGGACTGTAGACGTCGTAGACAAGGGGCTTGTCGGGTGCGGGAGTTCATCGTCGAGGCGGACGGCGGGTCGCGGGGCAACCCGGGGCCCGCGGGCTACGGCGCGGTGGTGCGGGACGCGGCCACGGGCGAGCCGCTGACCGAGGTGGCCGAGTACATCGGCGTCACCACCAACAACGTGGCCGAGTACCGCGGTCTCCTGGCCGGCCTGCGCGCCGCCCACGCCCTCGATGCGTCGGCCCGCGTCCACGTCCGCATGGACTCCAAGCTCGTCGTCGAGCAGATGTCGGGCCGCTGGAAGATCAAGCACCCCGCCATGAAACCCCTGGCCACCCAGGCGCGGGCGGTGTTCCCACCCGACCGGGTCACCTACGAGTGGATCCCCCGCGACCGGAACACGCACGCCGACCGCCTGGCCAACGAGGCGATGGACGCGGGGGGGAAGGGGCAGCGGTGGTCGCCGTCGGGGTCGACGGCAGCTCCTGACGCCTCGTCCGGTACATCCGGCTCGGCTGCGGGCAGCCGAGCCGCAGGGGCGGCGCCCGTCCCGCAGAGAGCGGCACCTCCCGGGGAGCGGCGCGCTCCGACCCCAGACGAGCAGCGTGTCTCCACACCGGGCTGGGGCGGCGCCCCCGACCTCGGCGCCCCGGCGACCTTCGTGCTGCTCCGCCACGGCGAGACCCCCCTCACCCCCCAGAAGCGTTTCTCCGGCAGCCGCGGCACCGACCCCGCCCTCTCCGCCGTCGGCCGCGAACAGGCCCACCGCGCCGCGCAGGCCCTCGCCCGGCGCGGCACCGTCCAGGCCGTCGTCGCCTCCCCGCTCACCCGCACCCGGGAGACCGCCGCCATCGTCGCCGCCCGCCTCGGCCTGGACGTCACGATCGAAGAGGGCCTGCGCGAGACGGACTTCGGCGCCTGGGAGGGCCTCACCTTCGGCGAGGTCCGCGAGCGCCACCCCGACGACCTGAACGCCTGGCTTGCCGACCCGGAGGCCCACCCCACCGGCGGCGGCGAGAGCTTCGCCGAGACGGCCGTCCGGATCGCCGCCACCCGCGACAAGCTGGTCGCGGCCTACGCGGGCCGCACGGTCCTCCTCGTCACGCACGTCACCCCGATCAAGATGTTCGTCCGCCAGGCCCTCGGCGCCCCGCCCGAGTCCCTGTTCCGGATGGAGCTGTCGGCCGCCTCCCTGTCGGCGGTGGCGTACTACGCGGACGGCAACGCCAGCGTCCGGCTCTTCAACGACACCTCTCACCTGCGACCCTGAACCCACGCGGGACCGTTGCCCCGGCTCCCCGGCCTCGCCGAGCCGCGCCGCGCTCCGCGCCAACTCCTCGATCCGCGCCCAGTCGCCGACGGCCACCGCATCCGCCGGGGCCATCCAACTGCCGCCCACACAACCGACGTTGGGCAGCGATAGATATTCGGGCGCGTCTGCCGGACCGATCCCGCCGGTGGGACAGAACCGGGCCTGCGGCAACGGCCCGGCCAGCGACCGCAGATACGCCGTACCGCCCGCCGCCCGAGCCGGGAAGAACTTCATCTCCCGCACCCCGCGCTCCAGCAGCGCCACGACCTCCGAGGCGGTGGACACCCCGGGCAGGAACGGCACTTTGGACCCGCGCATCGCCGCCAGCAGCGTGTCCGTCCATCCGGGAGCGACCAGGAACCGCGCCTACGCCGCCGTACTCGCGCCCACCTGCTCAGGCGTGAGCACCGTGCCCGCGCCGACCACGGCCCGCGGCACCTCGGCGGCGATGGCGCGGATCGCATTCAGCGCCGCAGGCGTCCTGAGCGTCACCTCGATCGTGGGCAGCCCGCCCGCCACCAGCGCCCGCGCCAGCGGTACGGCGTCGGCGGCGTCGGAGACGACCACCACGGGTACGACGGGCGCGAGATCCAGCACGGAGGCGGCCGGAGCGGAGGGCGGCGACGAGGTCATGCCCTCATCGTGCCGACGCGGTGCACAGTCCGGAATGAACGTTGCACATGCTGCAATGAGGCGCGCGGACCGTTGGATCTCCCCGGCTCAGTGGATCTCGTCCACCAGCACGTCCAGCGACCACGGCCTGCCCGCCCCGCCGGGCGTCTCCGCCTCCACGACGTACCCCAGCTCCCGCAGCACCTCCACCAGTTCGGCGGGGTTCTCCGGCGCGGCGCCGGCCGACAGCAGGCCGCGCACGATCCGGCCCTTGGTCGCCTTGTTGAAGTGGCTGACCACCCTCCGGGTCGGCGCGTGCAGCACCCGTACGGACGCCGTCCGCCCCGCGACCTCGCCCTTCGGTTTCCAGGCCGCCGCGTACGCCGAGGAGCGCAGGTCCAGCACCAGCCCGTCGCCGGCCGCCCCGGGCAGCACCTCGGCCATCGGCGCCCGCCAGTGCCCGGCCAGCGCGCCGAGCCCCGGCAGCCTCACGCCCATCGAGCAGCGGTAGGAGGGGATGCGGTCGGTCACGCGCACCGCGCCCCACAGCCCGGAGAACACCAGCAGCGAGTCCGCCGCGCGCTCCTGGGCCGCCGCGTCCAGGGTGGCCAGGTCCAGCGCGTCGTAGAGGACACCGGTGTAGATCTCCCCGGCGGGGCGGGCGGCGGCCGTGGGCAGGCCCGCGTTCTTCGCGACCTCGCCGCGCAGCCCCTCGCTCAGCCCGAGCACCTCGCGCGCCTTCTCCTCGTCGCCGGTGCACAGCTCGACCAGTTCGGCGAGCACGGCCTCCCGCGCGGCGGTCAGCCCCGGCAGGGACAGCGACCGGAGTTCCAGCGGGACGCCCTCGCCCCCGTTCGCCTTGCCTTCCGAGGGCGGCAGCAGGACCAGCACCACATACTCCTCACGTAGACCTCCGCGTCAGCGTACGGCGTGCCGTCGATGCCTCCTCGCGCGGAGATCGGCGGAGGTCCTCCTCACGCCCGCGTGAGCGCCCGTACGAGGGCCCGTACGAGGGGCTGGGGGCCGTCGACGTGCAGCCGCCCACGCTCACCGGCCGCTCCCGCTCCTCGGGCGCCGCCCCGGTGCCGATCGCGGCGAGCGCCTCCCGGTCCTCGGCGGCCACGGGGAGTCCGCGGCGGGCAACGAGCCGACGAGCACCGCCGGTTGCGGCGACACCGTCCGGTTCGTCGGCACTTCGGCCAGGTCCCTCCCGCCGGCACCCGCGCGCACGACGCGCACCTCGGTCGGGCCGAGGGCGACGGCGTGCCGGAGAGCGTGGTCCCGGCAGCGGTCCGACTTGCGCCCGGGCTCCGGGAGCAGGCCCGGCGGGCTTCTCGCGGGTGCCGCATCGGACGCGGCATGAAAGCGGGGCCCGACGGCGTTGCACCCTTGTCGGGGAGCCGGAGTGCCGGGGAGCCGGGAGGGGTGACGAGGGATGGCGGAACAGGCGCTGTGGACGCGTGCCCGGCTGGGACACGGCGGACCCCCGCTGGACCTGCTGACGGCCGACTTCCGCCGGCACACCTACGCCCCGCACGCCCACGACGAGTACACGATCGGCGTCTGCGTGGGCGGCGACGAGGTGATCGACTACCGCGGCGGCCGCATCCGCACCGGCCCCGGCACCATCGTCGTCCTCGACCCCGGCGAGATGCACACCGGCGGCCCCGGCAACGCCACCGACGGCTACGCCTACCGCGCCCTGTACGCCGAGCCGTCCCTCCTCGCCGACGGCACCCTCGGCGGCCTCCCGCACTTCCGTGAGCCCCTCCTCGACGACCCCGAACTGGCCGCCGCCCTCCACCGCGCCCACACCCGGCTGAGCGCCTGTCCCGACCCCCTGGAGGCGGAGTCCGTCCTGCCCTGGCTGCTGACGGCGCTGGCCCGCCGCCACTCCACGGCCAGGCCCGCGTCCGACGAGATCCCCGGCGCGCGCGCCGTCGCCCTGACGGTCCGCGACCGCCTCGCCGACGACCTCACGGCACCGCCCCCGCTGGCCGGTCTCGCCGCCGAGCTGGGCCTGTCGCGCTACCAACTGCTGCGCGCCTTCCGTACGACGATGGGCATACCGCCGTACGCCTGGCTGGCCCAGTACCGGGTGAACAGGGCCCGGGTGCTGCTGGAGGCCGGTCTGCGCCCGGCACAGGTCGCGGGCCTGGTGGGCTTCGCCGATCAGGCCCATCTGACCCGCTGGTTCCGCCGGGTGCTCGGGGTGACGCCGGCGGCGTACCGGACGAGCGTCACTTCGGCGGCGTACCGCAACAGCGTTCAAGACATCCCCTGACCGGGCGGCCGAGACTCACCGCATGACTGCACGTGGCTGGTTCCTGTTCTCCCTGATGGGAGTGATCTGGGGCGTCCCCTATCTGATGATCAAGGTGGCGGTGGACGAGGTGTCCCCGCCGGTGGTCGTGTTCACGCGCTGCGCCCTCGGCGCGCTCCTGCTGCTCCCGTTCGCCCTGCGCCAGGGCAGCCTGCCGCGGACCGTGCGGGCCCACTGGCGCCCCATGCTGGCCTTCGCGTGCCTGGAGATCATGATCCCGTGGTTCACCCTCACGGACGCCGAACGGCATCTGTCCAGCTCGACGTCGGGCCTGCTGATCGCGGGGGTGCCGATCGTGGGCCTGATCGTGGCCCGGCTGCTGGGCGACACGGAGCACCTGGGAGCGCGCCGCCTGACGGGCCTGGCCCTCGGCCTGTCCGGCGTGACGGTCCTGACCCTGCCTCATCTCACCGGCGGCGACGCCCGCTCGCTGGCCGAGGTGCTGGTGACGGTCGTGGGCTACGCGACCGCTCCCGTGATCGCCGCGCGCCGCATGAAGGACGTCCCGTCCCTCCACCTGACATCGGCCTGCCTGACTCTGGCTGCGGTGGTCTACGCGCTGCCGGCGACGGTGACCTGGCCGTCCTCCGTCCCCTCGTCCTCCGCCCTCACCGCTCTCGTCGGCCTGGGCGTGCTCTGCACGGCGGTGGCGTTCGTGGCGTTCCTGGAGCTGATCAAGGAGGCGGGCCCGACGCGGGCGACGGTGATCACGTACGTCAACCCGGCGGTGGCGGTGGCGGCGGGCGCGCTGTTCCTCGGCGAGCGGCTGACACCGACGGTCCTGGTGGCCTTCGGGCTGATCCTCGCGGGCTCCGTCCTGGCGACGGCGGCCACCGGCCCGCGCCGCTCCCGGCGCCCGGTACCATGGTCGACACGGCAGACGAGCCGGGCGGACGGCCGCGTGGAGTCCCCCTAGGGGCTTCCCGAGGAACGTCCGGGCTCCACAGGGCAGGGTGGTGGCTAACGGCCACCCGGGGTGACCCGCGGGACAGTGCCACAGAAAGCAGACCGCCGGGGGCCACGGCCCTCGGTAAGGGTGAAACGGTGGTGTAAGAGACCACCAGTGCCCAGGGCGACCTGGGCAGCTAGGTAAACCCCACCCGGAGCAAGGTCAAAAGGGGACACCCCGGTGTCCCTGCGCGGACGTTCGAGGGCTGCCCGCCCGAGTCCGCGGGTGGACCGCACGAGGCCGGCGGCAACGCCGGCCCTAGATGGATGGCCGTCGCCCCGAGGCCCGCGAGGGCACCGGGGAACAGAACCCGGCGTACAGCCCGACTCGTCTGCCGCTCTCCCTGCGAGGGGGTCAGCGGCATTCCGAGGGGGTCAGCGGGCGTTCCCGCACCCGCTTCAGATGCCCCTCGAACACCTCCCGCGCCTCGGGCGTCAGCGTGCGCAGGGCGACCAGGGCCGTGATCACCACGTCGCACAGTTCCGCCTGTACGTCCTCCCACGTGTGGGTGACGCCCTTGCGGGGGTTCTGGCCGGTGGTGCCGATGATCGCTTCGGACACCTCGCCGACCTCCTCCGAGAGCTTCAGGACGCGCAGGAGAAGGCCTTCCTGGCCGGGGTGCCTGCGGGTGTCCTCGAGGCGGGAGAAGAGTTCGTCGATCGTCTGCCAGAGGGCGGGGGCGGCGGAAGGGGCGGGGGTGTCCTGAGCGGTCATGCCAGGCAGCTTCCCATGCCCCGGCACCGCGCCGTGCCGGTCTCCTCCGCCCCGGCGCCGCACCGCACCGGCTTCCTGCGCCCCGGCGTCGCGCCGTACGTCCTGCGTCGTACCGGCCTCCTCCGCTCGGCGCCGCGCCGTACGTCCCGCTCGCCCACTCGCCCTACTCCTCGAACAGCACCTCCTGCTCGCCCTCCCTCCTCGCCCGCAGCCGCTGACTGCGCGCCCCGATCACCAGCACCGTGGCCGCCGCCGTGACTCCGAGGGCGGCCGGGACCATCCAGCCGCGGTCGAAGACGTGGCCGAGGGCGTGGTCGAGGGAGAGGCGGCCGGGGCCGGTGACGGCGAGGCCGGCCGCCGCGAGGCCGAGGCTCGCCGCGTGCTCGTAGCCGCCCTCCTGGGCGAAGAAGCCGTTGGGCGTGTGGACCGCCGCCGCCCCGGCCATCGCGCCGGCCGCCGCCGCGCCCGCCGCCGGGGTCGCGAGGCCCAGGGCGAGGAGGGTGCCGCCGCCGGCCTCCGCGAGGCCCGCCGCCGTGGCGCTCGCCTTCCCGGGCGCGTACCCGACGGACTCCATGAACTGGCCCGTGCCCTCCAGGCCGTGGCCGCCGAACCAGCCGAACAGCTTCTGCGCGCCATGCGCGGCCAGCACCCCGCCGGCCCCCAGCCGGAGCAGCAGCAGGCCCAGATCACGTCGGTCGAGACAGGTCACGGCGACTCCCATGCGAGGACGTGCGGGCGCGGACGAGTGGGTTCCGCGTATCCACCGTCGCAGCGCTCACACCCGGCGGCCCGCCGGGGACGGCGTTCGGGTGGCGGGGCGGGGGCGGCGGTGTGAGCCTTGCGCCATGACGATTCAACCGTCCAAGCTCAGCGATCCGGCCGTCCGGGCCTTCGTCAACGCCGTCAACTCCCATGACCGGGAGGGCTTCATGGCGCTCCTCGCGCCCGGCGCGACCATGTCCGACGACGGTTCCGACCGTGACCTCGCCGAGTGGATCGACCAGGAGATCTTCTCCTCCCACGGCCACATGGAGGTGGACAACGAGTCCGCCGGCGGCCGCACCCTCCTCGCCCGCTACCGCAACGACACCTGGGGCGAGATGCGCACCAAGTGGACCTTCACCGTCGAGGACGACGGGCGGATCTCGCGGTTCGAGACCGGGCAGGCGTAGGCCGGCGGGGGCTTGTGCTCGCGTGCACTCCGACTCCTAGCGTCCTCGGACATGGAGACCACAAGGACCTTGGGACGCGGCGGGATCGAAGTGAGCGCGCTCGGCTTCGGGTGCTGGGCCATCGGCGGGGAGTGGCAGGACGTCGACGGGCAGCCGCTCGGATGGGGGAGGGTGGACGACGAGGAGTCGGTACGGGCGATCCACCGCGCCCTCGATCTCGGTGTCACCTTCTTCGACACCGCCGACTGCTACGGCACCGGGCACAGCGAGACCGTTCTCGGCCGCGCCCTCGGTACACGGCGCGACGACGTCGTGCTCGCCACCAAGTGGGGCAACGTCTTCGACCCGGAGACCCGCACCGCCGACGGCCAGGACGACACCCCGGAGTACGTCCGCCGCGCCCTCACCGCCTCCCTGCGCCGCCTCGGCACGGACCACATCGATGTTTACCAGTTCCATCTGTCGCACGCCGATCCGGGGCGCGCCGCCGAACTGCGGGACATGTGCGAGGAGTTGGTCGCCGAAGGGCTCATCCGTGGCTACGCCTGGAGCACCGACGACCCCCACCGCGCCGCCGTCTTCGCCGAGGGCCCGCACTGCACGGCCGTACAGCACACCCTCAACGTCCTCCAGGACGCGCCACGCCTCCTCCACCTGTGCGAGCGGGCGGAACTCGCCAGCGTCAACCGCGGTCCCCTCGCCATGGGGCTGCTGGCCGGCAGGCGGCAGGGCCCGCTGGAGGCCGGGGACATCCGCAGTCGGCCGCCCGCCTGGCTGCAGGGGTTCGGCGACGGCACGGGGGCCGATCCGCACTGGACGGCCCGGGTCGACGCCCTGCGGGACGTCCTCACCAGTGGCGGACGCACCCTCGCCCAGGGCGCGCTGGCCTGGATCTGGGCCCGCAGCCCGCGCACCGTACCGATTCCCGGCTTCCGCTCGGTCGTGCAGGCCGAGCAGAACGCGGGCGCGATCGGGAAGGGACCGCTCACCGCCGCGCAGCTTGCCGAGGTCGACCGCATCCTCGGCAGGTGAGCGACACCGCCACGGCCGGGCTCAGCGGCCGCTGAACCGCTGCCCGGCTCCGGCGCCGGCCGAACCTCGGTGACGGTCATGTCGGTGCCGAGGCCGTAGGCGATTTCAGGACCTTGTTCTGTGCCTGCGTCATCCCGCCGACACCGGGTTGAGGGCCACGAGCCGGGGAGGAACCCTTGAGCCATCCCCGGTAAGGGATGTGCGGGGACCGAGAAAGCGGGCCAACTCAACGGATTTTCATAAGGTGGCAAATTTCGGCGGCGGTGCGAGGTGCCCGCGCGGTTCCCGCTGCTGGGCGCGGTGTACCGTCCCCAGGTGCGCGAATGCTCCCGGCCCAGCCGGCGTGCCGTCCTCGGACTGACGGCCGCCGCCCTTCCCGTGTCCATGACCACCCCGGCCTCTGCCGCCGAGTCGAAGGTGATCGGCGGCGAGCAGCTGGCCCGCACCGGTGTCCAGGTGCGCGGTGCCTCCGGACTGCCCGAGAAACTCACCGCCCGCTCCTGGCTGATCGCCGACTGCGCGAGCGGCGAGGTGCTCGCCTCGTTCAACGCGCACCGGCGCCTCCCGCCCGCGTCCACGCTGAAGATGCTGTTCGCGGACACCGTGCTGAAGAAGTTCGACCGAACCGAGCGGTACACCGTCAAGGACGCCGACCTCGCCGACGTGCCGCTCGGCTCCAGCCTGGTCGGCATCAAGCCCGGCATCACCTACACCGTCGAGCAGTTGTGGCAGGGCGTGTTCCTGCGCTCCGGCAACGACGCCGTGCACGTGCTCGCCCACATGAACGGCGGGATCGCCGCGACCGTCGCCCAGATGCAGGCCAAGGCCCAGGATCTGCAGGCCCTGGACACCCATGTGGTCAGCCCGGACGGCTTCGACCACCCGGGCCAGATCTCCTCGGCGTACGACCTGACGCTGTTCGCCCGCCACGGTCTGAAGGACGCCGACTTCCGCGGCTACTGCGGCACGAGGACCGCGAACTTCCCGGCGGGCGGCAGGAAGACCTTCCAGATCCAGAACACCGACCGCCTGTTGACCGGGGCGTGGGGCCTGAAGTCGTACGACGGCCTGATCGGCGTCAAGAACGGCTACACCAGCCACGCCGGGAACACCTTCACCGGTGCCGCCACCCGGGGTGGGCGCACCCTGCTGGTCACCGTGATGCATCCGGCCGCCGGCAGCAACGCGGTCTACGAGCAGACCGCCGCGCTGCTCGACTGGGGCTTCGGGCACGGGCGTTCGGCGCAGCCCGTGGGTGTGCTGGTCGAACCGCTCAGCGAGGGCGGGGCGAAGGCGAGTCCGGCACCGGCGGACGGCAGTGCGGCCCCGGCGGCGGCCGGTGCGGCGGGCGCGGGCTCCCGCGGTCCGTCCACCGGGCGGCTGGTGGAGGGCGCGGCCGGTACGGCGCTGCTGCTGGCGGCGGCGGGGGTGTGGGCCGTACGGCGGCGGCGCAGGGCGGTCGCGGCGGCGGGGGCGGCCGAGGAGCCGGAGGCGGTCGAGGGGGAGGCAGAGCCGGGCGGCAGGCATCGGCGCTGACCGTGTTCGACGGCCGTTCCACCGGCCGGTGTGCCCCCCGCGTCCCGTCGCGAGGCCCCCCGACTCCGGCCCGGTGGAACGGCCGCCGCCTCCCCCCTTCGGTGTGGCTCGGACGCGACCACCCGAGCAGTCGCGGAATCCGCTCACTCCAACTGTGAAGCTCTTGTGGAGAAAGCTGAGCATACGGGCTCGATCGGCCGCAATGCCACGGATGTTCAAACTCCGCTTGTGTGAAAACACCCGGCGCGACGGCGCGAAGGGGCGTCAACCGCGCCCGATGTACGGCATCGCCGTCGCCAGCACCGTCGCGAACTGCACGTTCGCCTCCAGCGGCAGCTCGGCCATGTGACGCACCGTGCGCGCCACATCGGCGACGTCCATCACCGGCTCGGGGACGACTTCGCCGTTCGCCTGCGGCGCGCCGGTCTGCATCCGGGCCGTCATGTCGGTCGCCGCGTTGCCGATGTCGATCTGCCCGACCGCGATGCGGTACGGCCGCCCGTCCAACGACAGCGACTTGGTGAGACCGGTCAGGGCGTGCTTGGTCGCGGTGTAGGCGACCGAGCGGGGGCGGGGCGTGTGGGCGGAGACGGAGCCGTTGTTGATGATCCGGCCGCCCTGCGGGTCCTGCTCCTTCATCCGCCGGTACGCCGCCTGGGCGCACAGGAACGCGCCGTTGAGGTTGGTGTCCACCACGTGCCGCCAGGCGTCGTAGGACAGCTCCTCGACCGGGACCCCGCCCGGCCCGAACGTCCCCGCGTTGTTGAACAGCAGGTCCACCCGGCCGAAGCGCTCCACCGTCGCCGTGAACAGCGCGTCCACATCCTCGGGCCGGGACACGTCCGCGCGTACGGCGAGCGCGTCGCCCTCCGGGACCAGTGCCGCCGTCTCCTCGAGCGTCCCGGTGCGCCGGCCGGCCAGGGCCACCGACCAGCCGGCCCGCAGCAGCTCGGCGGCGACGGCCCGCCCGATGCCCGACCCGGCGCCGGTCACGACCGCGATCTTCGATTGCCTGTCAGTCATGGCACCGCAGCGTAGGCGGCAAGTCCGCGATGCGGAACGCCGCGTCCGGCATACGGTTGTCCGACGGTGAATGGGGGTGGGCGTGGGGTGCGGGCACCGATGCCGGTGGGCGTGGCGGGTGCGGGCAGTCGGCGGCGGCCGACGGTGCCCGTCGGCGGAGGGTGGCGGCCCGTGTGCGGGGGCGGTGCCGGTGAGCCGGTGCGGTGGTCGGTACGGCGCCCGGGCGACGTCGATGGCCCGGTTGCGCGGGCGCCGCAGCCGCGACCGGTGTCCACGGCTGCGTGCAGGACGTGCCGGCGGCCCGGTCCGCCATGCCGGTGACCGGGTCCACGGCGTACCGGCGGCGATGTCTGCGCCGGGAGCCACCGGCACGAACCGCCCCGCCACCGCGTCACACGGCCACGGTGAGCTCCTCGCCCGGGTACCGCACCCCGATCCGCTCCCGCACCGCGTCCAGCGTGCGCATCACCGCGAGGGAGCCCTCCAGCGGTACCAGCGGAGACTCCTTCTCGCCCGCCCGCAGCGCGCGCATCACCTCGGCGGCCTCGTGCCGCAGGGTGGTGCGCGGGCCGTCCGCGGGACCGGCGGCGAACTCCTCGGGGTCGCGGCCCTCGCGGTGCAGCACGAACCGCTCCGGGTGGAAGAAGCCCGACGGCACGTCGATCCGCCCGTGCGAACCGGTCACCGAGGCCGTGCCGCCCGTACCGCCGACGATCGAGCAGTGCAGCGACGCCATCGCCCCGCTCTCCCAGGACAGCACCGCGCCCGTCTGCAGATCGACGCCCTCCGGCGACAGCAGTGCGCTCCCCGCGACCGCGTCCGGCTCGCCCAGCAGCAGTTGCGCGAACGACACCGGATACACGCCCAGGTCGAGCAGCGCTCCGCCGCCGAGTGCCGGATCCCGCAGCCGGTGCGCGGACGGGAAGGGACCGGCGAGCCCGAAGTCGGCCTGCACGGTCCGCACTTCGCCGATCGCCCCGTCGTCCACCAGCGCCTTCAGCCGCCGTACCAGCGGGTTGCAGTACATCCACATCGCCTCCATCAGGAAGCGGTCGTGCTCGCGGGCCAGCGCGACGAGTTCCTCCGTCTCACGCAGGTTCAGCGTGAACGGCTTCTCGCACAGCACGTTGCGCCCCGCCGCCAGGCACAGCCCGGCCGCCGCGCGGTGCGCCGTGTGCGGGGTGGCCACGTACACGACATCGATGTCAGGGTCCGCGGCCAGCGACTCCCAGTCGCCGTACGCCCGCGCCGCCCCGAACCGCTCCGCGAACGCGCGGGCCGGCTCCGGCCGCCGCGAGGCCACCGCCGTGATCTCCGCGTCCGGCAGATCCACCAGGTCCGCCGCGAACGCCGCCGCGATCCCGCCCGTCGCCAGGATCCCCCAGCGCACCTTGTCCATCGCCCCACCCCTCGCTCGTGTGTACCCCGGCATTCTGTACGAGCTGAGAGCATAGGTGCCGTCCGTGCCCGGCAGGCGAGCACCGACGGCGAACAAGGGGAGGGGCGGATGCACGAGCAGGCTGAGGCACCGACACCGAGGTCACGGCCCGCGCGGACTCCCGTCCGGCCGCCCGCCGCGCCCCGCCGCACCGGCGCCCTCGTCATCCTCGTCCTCGGCGGCCTCACCGCCACGCCCCCGCTCTCGATGGACATGTACCTCCCCTCCCTGCCGGAGGTCACCGGGGCCCTGCACGCACCGGCCGCCACGGTCGAGCTCACCCTCACCGCCTGCCTGCTGGGCATGGCCCTCGGGCAGCTCGTCGTCGGCCCGATGAGCGACCGCTGGGGCCGCCGCCGCCCGCTCCTGGCCGGTCTCGCCGTCTACGTCCTCGCGACCGCCCTGTGCGCCGTCGCGCCGAACGTCGAGACCCTGGTCGCCTTCCGGCTGGCCCAGGGCCTCGCGGGCGCCGCCGGGATCGTGATCGCCCGGGCCGTCGTACGCGACCTGTACGACGGTGTGGCCATGGCCCGCTTCTTCTCCACCCTCATGCTGGTCTCCGGGGTCGCGCCGATCGTGGCGCCGCTGATCGGCGGTCAGATCCTGCGGGTGACGGACTGGCGGGGCGTGTTCATGGTGCTCACCGTGGTCGGCGTGCTGCTGGGCGCCCTGGTCTGGCTGCGGCTCCCCGAGACCCTGCCGCCCGCGGCACGCCACGACGCAGGACTGGGCGGCGCGCTGCGCTCGATGCGCGGCCTGCTCGCCGACCTGCCGTTCACCGGCTACACACTGGCCGGCAGCTTCGCCTTCGCAGCGCTGTTCGCCTACGTGGCGGCCTCGCCCTTCGTCATCCAGGAGGTCTACGGCGCCTCCCCCCAGACGTTCAGCCTGCTGTTCGGCCTGAACTCGATCGGACTCGTGGTCGCCGGGCAGATCAACGGCAAGGTGCTGGTCGGCCGCGTCAGCCTGGACAAGGTGCTCGCCACCGGCCTCACGGTGATCGTGCTCGCCGCGACCGCCCTGCTGCTGATGGCCACCGGCGCCCTCGGCGACACCGGCCTGGTCCCCGTCGCCGCCGCCCTCTTCGTCCTCATGTCCGCCATGGGCATCACCCTCCCCAACACCCAGTCCCTCGCCCTGCTGCGCACCCGGCACGCCGCCGGCTCCGCCTCCGCGCTGCTCGGCACCACCTCCTTCCTCGTCGGGGCGGTCGCCTCACCGCTCGTCGGCGTCGCCGGTGAGCGGACCGCGGTACCCATGGCGGTGGTCCAACTGGTGGGAGCACTGGTCGCGGCGGCCTGCTTCGTGGGAATGTGCCGTCCCTGGAACGCACGCGGGAACACCCGTGCGGGTTCGGAGGGAGACGAGAACTGAGCGCACCGAGACTGCGCGCCGACGCACCGGAACGGGCGGGGCTCGACCCCGTGCACCTCGGGCACCTGGTCGGCGAGGTGCACGCCCTGACCGCCGGAGACCGCCCCTGGGCGGCCGGCGCCGTCGTGCTGGCCGGCCGCGGCCCCGTGATCGCCGTGGCCGAGGCCGCGGGCTGGGCCGTCCGCTACTCGGCGTACGACCCCGAGACCGACACGGGTGTCGAACTGCCGCCCGCCGCCCGGGTCCCGGCCACCGCCGACACCCCCTTCGACCTGGCCTCCCTCACCAAGCTGTTCACCTCCGTCGCCGCCGTGCAGCAGATCGAGCGCGGCACCCTCGGCATGCACGCCCGGGTCGGCGACTACCTGCCCGACTTCCACGCCGCGGCGGCCCACGGCATCACCGTGCGCCAGCTGCTCACCCACACCTCCGGGCTGCGCCCCGAGCTGCCCCTGTACGACTGCCCCGACGACGCCTCCCGCCTCGCCCTGCTCCGCGCGGAGGCCCCCGTCGGCGAGCCCGGCCGGCATCTGTACTCCGACCTGAACATGCTCCTGGTCCAGTCCGTGCTGGAACGCATCACCGGCCGCACCCTCGACGTCCTGATCGCGGACGGCATCACCCGCCCGCTCGGCATGACGGCGACCGCCTTCGGGCCCTGCCCCGGCGCCGCCGCCACCGAGGACCAGCGGCGGCCGTGGGCCAAGGCGGACCGCGGGATGCTGCGGGGTGTCGTCCACGACGAGAACGCCTTCGCGCTCGGCGGCGTCGCCGGCCACGCGGGCCTCTTCTCCACCGCCCGCGACCTGGCCGTCTTCTGCCGCGCCCTGCTTGCCGGGGGCTCCTACGGTCCCGCCCGCATCCTCGGCCCCGACTTCGTCGAGCTCCTGCTCACCCCGCCGGGGCTGGGCTTCGCCGTGGACCAGCCCTGGTTCATGGGCGAACTGGCTGGTCATGGGGCGGCCGGCCACACGGGCTTCACCGGCACGTCCCTGGTCGTGGACCCGCGCACGGACACCTTCCTGGTGCTGCTGGCCAACACGGTCCATCCACGGCGCAGGACACCGGACAGCGGGCCGAGGGCGAGACTGGCCACCCATCTGGCCAGGGCGGTGATCTGAGGTTCCGGCGAGGACGGCGTTCCGGGGCCGGCCGTAGAATCACCGGGTGAACGACCCCGTACCCCCGGCGGACGCCCTGCGCAAAAGCCTCGCCGAGCTGCTCGACGGACTCCCGCCCAGGCAGGCCGCCGGGGCGGTCGAGCGGCTGATCGCCCACTACCGGGGCGACACCCCCACCCACACCCCGATCCTCCGCGACCGCGCCGACGTCGCCGCGTACGCGGCCTACCGGATGCCCGCCACCTTCGAGGCGGTCCACGCGGCACTGGAGGCGTGCGCGGCGGCCGTCCCCGGCTGGACGCCCGCGGGCCACACCGACATCGGCGGCGGCACCGGCGCCGCCACCTGGGCCGTCACCGCGACCTGGCCGGGCGAGCGCCGCGTCACCGTGCTGGACTGGGCCGAGCCCGCCCTCGCCCTCGGCCGGGAGCTCGCCGCCGCCAACCCCGACCTGCGCGCCGCCCGCTGGCAGCGCGCCCGGATCGGTGCGGACCTCACCCTCGACGCCACCGATCTCGTCACGGTGTCGTACGTCCTCAACGAACTCGCCGAGCCCGATCGCGCCGCGCTCGTCGACGCCGCCGCGGGCGCCGCGCGGACCGTGGTCATCGTGGAGGCCGGCACGCCGGCCGGCTACGCCCGTGTCATCGAGGCCCGCGACCGCCTGGTCCGTGCCGGGCTGCACGTCGTCGCCCCCTGCCCGCACAGTGCCGCCTGCCCCATCGAGCCCGGCCGTGACTGGTGCCACTTCTCCGCCCGGGTGGCCCGCTCCTCCCTGCACCGCCAGGTCAAGGGCGGCACCCTGCCGTACGAGGACGAGAAGTTCTCGTACGTCGCCGCCACCCGCCTGGCCGCCGTGCCCGCACCCTCCCGGGTGATCCGGCGCCCGCAGATCCGCAAGGGCCAGGTGCTCCTGGACCTGTGCGAGGCCGGTGGACAACTGGCCCGCACGACGGTCAGCAAGCGCCACGGCGACCTGTACAGGGCGGCCCGGGACGCCGAGTGGGGCGACCCCTGGCCGCCGCAGGAGCCGCCCGCGTAGCCGTTCCGTCCGGCGGTTCGCGAGGTGGCGACGGTCGTCTCCGGTGGGTCTCGCGTCTGCGGCGGCACCCCCCGAAGCACATGAAGATGGGACGATAGGGCACACTGTCCGCACACCAGCGAGGCGAGGGGATAGATGAGCGCGACGTTCGGCGGCCGGTCCGGCCGGCAGGGCAGACTCTCCCAGTGGCTGCGTGGACGCCGCCCCAAGGAGGCCGCCGACAACGGCGGCCGGGAGACCCTGCTGCTCGCCGCCGCCGCGGCGGGACTGCCGCTCGCCCCCGCCGCGCACCCCGCTCCCGGCTACCGGTGTTCCTGCGACCGCGTGGGCTGTCCCACCCCTGCCCGCCACCCGGTGTCCTTCGCCTGGCAGACGCAGTCCACCACCGACCGCGGGCAGATCGAGCGCTGGGCCCGGCACCAGCCGGACGCCAACTTCATCACCGCGACCGGCATGGTGCACGACGTCCTGGACGTCCCCCTGGAGCCCGGCCGGGAGGCGCTGGAGCGGCTGCTCGGCTCCGGCGTCGAGGTGGGGCCCGTCGCCGAGAGCGACGACGGCCGCATGCTGTTCTTCACCCTCACCCGCGGCACCCCCGAGGACGAGGACGAGTGGTGGCCCTGCGAGCTGGACTGCCACCCCGAGACCATGGACGAGCACCCGGGGCTGCGCTGGCACTGCCGGGGGTCGTACGTGCTGGTGCCGCCGGCCAGGCTGCCGGGGGACGACCGGCGCGTGCGGTGGGTGCGGGGACCGGAGCATGCGCTGCCTGACCCCCTCAGCCTGCTTGAGGTGCTCACCGACGCCTGCTCGCGGTACGCCGGGACCGACCCCCAGGGGGCTTCCTGGCCGCTGCAGCACTAGGAGACCGCTGAAGATCTTGCTCTGGCCGCCCGACTCACCCCGTATTGCCGGTAAATGTCAATCGCTATCAACCGGGGCAAGCCGGGCGCATTTTCAAGATCTTCAGGACACTTCTAGGGCGTGTTTCGAAAGTCCCGTCTGCTCCGCGACGCCTGGCACGGCACCTCGCCGCGTTGTCGGGATCGTCCAGGTACGCCCGGTACGAGGACGACCCTCCGCCTTGCGATGCACCGCACCGGACGCCGCGGACCCCGCCCTCCGGGCGGACGACGCTACTTTCGAAACATGCCCTAGGGGCTGTCAGGGGGCGCCTTCACTCTCCCTGCGCCGCAGTCAGACCCGGCACCCTGCCCAGCACCGACACCTTGCCGGTGCCCGCCGGGTCGAGGGCGGCCTCTGCCGAGACGAACTCCAGGGTCAGGGACTGCTTCACCTCGCCCTCGGTCAGGGCCTGGACGTCCTTGTTCGGGACCGGCACGGTGGTGCCGGCAGCGGCCGTCTGCTTCTCGTAGTGGTGGGTGGTGAAGAACACCAGCGCCCCGCCGTCCGCCGTGCGCAACGCCAGCGGAGCGTAGTCGCCGTTCGTCAGCGGCCGGTCGATGAACTGCGTGACCAGGCCCGGCTTGCGGGCACGCCTGGTCCGGTCGGCGCGTTCGACGCTGGTGTACGTGCCGTCGGCGAAGGACGTGCCGCCCTTCTTCAAGTATGTCGCGTAGTCCGCGCTCAACTTCCCGGGCGGTAGGGCGAGTTGTCCGGAGTCGGACGGTACCGCCTCGGCCCGGCCGTCCTTGTCCGTCCTGAACCGCGGTACGGCACCGGGCGCCACGAGGGTGACGTACGCAACCCGCCAGCGCTGCCCGAGGCCGTCGCGGGTGAACACCATCAGCCAGCGCACCTTGCCGGTCTTGTTGCCCTGGGCGTCGGCCAGGAACCAGCGCGGCCAGCCGGCCTTCTCGGGGATGGTGATCTTGATGTCCGACAGCTTCAGCGGCACGTGACCGGCGTTGCCGGAGGGGCTGTTGGCGTGGCCCGCCTTCAGGCGCGCGGCGGTGATGTCGCCGAACGGGCCGGTGAGATAGGGCGCGTCCAGGGAGTTGTCGTAGGCCTTGTCGGCCCTGTTGTACGCGGCCAGGAACGCGGTGACTGCCTTGGCGGCCTCGGCGCGGGTGGCGGTGGGGAGCACCTCGCGCTCCCCGTGCACCACCACGCATCCGCTCGCCGTCAGCGACAAAGCGGTCAGCGAGGCCGCCACGAGTGCGTTCCTCCCACGCCTGCGGAGCCTGCGCGGGCTGCGATCCCTGCTCATCGGGTCCCTTCACCTTCCCCTTTTCGGAGGCGAACCCTACCGGGGCGAGGAAGATCCCGAGCGTCGGGATCAGGTACAGCAGCCACACCGTGACCTGGAGGACGGCCGGGTCGGGCCGGAGCCGAACACGCCCCTCCGCAGCATGCCGTACCAACTGTCCGGCGGGATGGTACCGCTGACGTCGAAGGCCAGGTGCGTCAGGCCGGGCAGCCGGTCCGCCTCCCGCAGGTCGCGGAAGCCGTACACCGGCACCGCCCGCCGCGACCACGACCAGCATCCCGCCGGTCCAGGTGAAGAACTTCCCCGGGCTGACGCGCGGGACGCCCCGGTGGAACGGACGGCCCGGCAGGACCGCCGTGGCCAGGCCCGGGGCCACGCCGAGCCGCCGAGCGCCTCCCGCGCCTCGAACGTCAGCCGGGTGATCCCGGCCTTGCCCACCCGCTGCTGCCACCAATTTGGGGTCGTGATGCGGATCTCGAAGGGGGGCGACAGGGTGTTGCCGCCTTTCGGCGGCAGGCAGTGGGACACGGTCGCGCGGGCCGCGATGTTTCAATTCCACTGTGACTGACTACGACGTACTCCGCGTCTTCTGCGGGCCGGACGGCGGCTACGGCAACGAACTCGGTGTCGTCCGCGACGGCTCGGTCCTGCCCGAGCAGAGCGACCGGCAGGAGCTGGCGGCCAAACTCGGCTTCAGCGAGACCGTGTTCGTGGACGACCCCGAGCGCGGCGTGATCGACATCTACGCGCCCACCGTGCGCCTGCCCTTCGCCGGTCACCCCTGCGTCGGCACCGCCTGGCTGCTCGACGTGCCCGAACTGGTCACGCCCGCCGGGGTGGTCGGCGCCCGCCAGGACGGCGAGTTCAGCTGGATCGAGGCCCGCGCCGAGTGGGCCCCGCCGCGCACCTTGCGCCAGTACGCGGGCGCCGCCGAGGTGGACGCCCTCGACGTGCCCCCGCCGGGGGACTGGATCTACGCCTGGGCCTGGGAGGACGAGGCGGCCGGCCGGATCCGCGCCCGCGCCTTCCCCGGCCGGAACGACGGCATCGACGAGGACGAGGCCACCGGCGCCGCCGCCCTCCTCCTCACCGAGCAGCTGGGCCGCGCCCTGAACATCACCCAGGGCAAGGGCTCCCAGATCCTCACGGCGCCGCAGCCGCACGGGTGGGTGGAGGTGGGGGGCCGGGTGCACCTCGAGCGATGACCGGCCGCCCGTGGGGCGCACGCCCCTACCGCCGGAGCGGAACGGTCCGCGTCGGCTCACCCGGGCGCGGGCGCCTCGTCGCGCTGCACGACCATCATGGCCATGTCGTCGTGGAGCGTGCCGCCCGCGTGGGCGCGCAGGTCGGCGACGATCTCCCGCAGGAGGGGGCGTGGGGCGTGAGCGGTGCTCTTCCACGTCCGGGTCCGCGTCCGCGAACTCGGTGAGACCCCAGCGGACGGCGTCCTCCACATAGGCCACCAGCTCCGGCAGCGGGACGCGGCGGTGCGCGGCGGCGCGGAAGGCGCCCAGCACGATCGCCGTGCCGCTGATCGAGGCCAGGCCCTTGCCGCGGACGTCTCCGATGACCAGGCGCGTGGAGCCGGAGGTCCGGGCCGCGGCGTAGAGATCGCCGCCGATGTAGGCGTCGGCCTCGGCGCTGTGGTACTCGCCGGCCAGGGACAGTGGTCCGGCGCGCGTGGGAAGCGGGCGCAGGACGACGCGCTGTGCGGTGTCGGAGACGATGCGCGCCCTGAGCAGTTCCCGCCCCCGCCGGTCCCGCAGATGGGTGAAGACGACGAGCAGCGTGCACAGCACCGTCAGTGAACCCAGCTCCACCAGCACGCTCTCGGTGGCCAGGGTGTGTCTCTCCACCCCGGCGGCGATCAGTGCGAGGACCGCGAGCGCGCCGACCAGCGCCGTGGGTCCGGGGCCGTAGCCCATGGCGGTCACCGCGGCCGCCACGACCAGGAGATGGGCGAGGTGGATGTCCGGCGGGAGGAACGCGTCGGCGACCGGGATGGCGACGACCAGCAGTGGGACGGCCGGCCAGGAAGCGCCGGGTGATGCCGGGGCCCACACGCGCGGGCCCCCGGTGGCGGACGTCTTCGTCGTCGCAGCTCTCACTCGCAGGGGAACAATGCGAACATCCCCCCTTAATTTTCCCCGTATTGTGATCGTCTGCCATCAGGCGCTCAACGCGAACTCGTCGCCCAGCGCCCGGAAGACCGCCGTGTTCAGGGCGAAGGCCCGCCTGCACTCGGCCACCACCCGCCGGCGCTCCAGCTCGTCCGCCCGGATGCCGTCCAGCAGCTCCCGGTAGCCCCGCTTGAACGCGGCGGGGTTCGCGACGCCTTCGAAGACGTAGAAGCGGACACCGTCGCCCCTCCTTGCGAAACCCCAGGTCTTCTCCGCGCGGTCGCGGATGACCTGGCCGCCGGACAGGTCGCCCAGGTAGCGGGTGTAGTGGTGGGCGACATAGCCCGCGGGCCAGCGCTCGGCGCACGCACGGACCCGGTCCGCGTACCGACGTGTGGCCGGTACGGCGCTCAGGCCCGCCCGCCACCGCGGCCCCCGCAGATGTGCCAGGTCCCGCTCCAGCGCGGCCAGCCTGAACAGCTCGGGCCGGATGAACGGTCCCGCCACCGGATCCGCCGCCAGCCGCTCGGCGCCGCTCTCCAGGGCCTCGTAGACGAACCACAGCTGCTCGGTGTAGCGCGCATAGGCCGCCACGCCCAGCCGGCCGCCGAGCAGGGCGCTCATGAACGACGAGGTCTGCACCGCCGCGTGCTGCTCGTGGGACGCGGTGCGGATGAGGGTCGAGAAGGACTCCATGGGACCGCCTCTGCGCATTTGCCGACAGGGTGTCGGTAAAAGTGTACGAGAGAAAGCCCGCCCTCGCAGAGGGCGGGCGATGCGGGCGCGGGCCTGGGGGGCGTCTGGATCGGGTCGGACAGGCCGCGGACTCCTCCGCGGTGCGTCGCGGGGCGGAGGACCACCCGCGTCCTCGGCGTCCCCGGGTGGTCCGGCAACGCGGCGCGCTGCTGTGCCGGCCGTCGCGGACCCGGGCCGATCCAAACGAACCCCCCTA